>NZ_CP074380.1:1977500-2321875 GCF_022695595.1 Streptomyces sp. MST-110588 | reverse complement strand
GTCGTAACCGCCGTCCCGCAGCGGCGACTTGAAGAAGGGCGGCAGCCACAGGCAGTCCACGCCCAGCCACTGCAGATAGTCCAGCTTGGCCGTGATGCCTTTCAGGTCGCCGACGCCGTCGCCGTTGCTGTCCTGGAACGAGCGCACCAGGACTTCGTAGAAGACAGCCCGTTTGAACCAGTCGGGATCACGGTCCTGTGCCGGGGTGTCCTCGAATTTGTCCGGGACGGGCTCATTGACGATCAATTGGGTGACCCTCCGATCGGTGAGGACGGTCGCAGAGACAGCACGTGCGCGGGCGCGAGGGAACGACCCGGCTCAAGGCGCACATAGTTGTCTCTGCCCCAGTGGTAGGTCTCGCCGGTGAGCTCGTCGCGCACCGGGAAGGACTCGAGCCGTTCGAGGCCGAGTGCCGGCATGTCCAACGAGACCGTCGCCTCGTGGGTGTGGTGCGGGTCGAGGTTGACGATCGTCAGGATGGTGTCGGCTCCGGCACCGTCACCGTCCCGCTTGGAGTAGGCCAGGACCGCGTCGTTGTCGGCGTGGTGAAAACGGAGTGTACGGAGCTGCTGGAGCGCCGGGTGCCGGCGGCGCAGCCGGTTCAGTGTGGTGATGAGCGGTGCGATCGTACGTCCCTCGCGGGCCGCTGTCTCCCAATCGCGTGGCTTGAGTTGATACTTTTCCGAGTCGAGGTACTCCTCGCTCCCACTTCGTACGGGAGTCGACTCGCACAACTCGTATCCGGCGTAGACGCCCCACGTCGGCGAGAGGGTGGCGGCCAGGACGGCACGTACTTCAAAGGCGGTGCGCCCTCCCTCTTGCAGATAGGCGTGCAGGATGTCCGGGGTATTCACGAAGAAGTTCGGCCGCATGTACGAGGCCGCCTCGCCGGAGAGTTCGGTCAGGTATTCCGTCAGCTCGTGCTTGGTGTTGCGCCAGGTGAAGTACGTATAGGACTGCTGGAAGCCGACCTGCGCCAGGGTGTGCATCATCGCGGGCCGGGTGAACGCCTCGGCCAGGAAGATGACGTCCGGGTCGGTGCGGTTGATGTCCGAGATGACCTTTTCCCAGAAGAGCACCGGCTTGGTGTGCGGATTGTCGACGCGGAAGATGCGGATGCCGCGCGCCATCCAGAAACGCAACACCCGTTCGGTCTCCCGCACCAGGCCCCGGAAGTCGGTGTCGAAGGCGATCGGGTAGATGTCCTGGTACTTCTTCGGGGGTTCTCGGCGTAGGCGATGGTGCCGTCGGCGCGGTGGTGGAACCAATCGGGGTGCTTTTCCACCCACGGGTGGTCGGGGGAGCACTGGAGTGCAAAATCCAGCGCCACCTCCATCCGCAGATCACCGGCCGTACGCACGAAGTCGTCGAAGTCGGCGAAGGTGCCCAGCGCCGGGTCCAGGGCGTCGTGGCCGCCGTCGGGCGAGCCGATGGCCCAGGGGCAGCCCACGTCGTAGGGCCCCGCCGACAGTGAGTTGTTGGGGCCCTTGCGGTAGGAGGTGCCGATGGGGTGGACGGGCGGCAGGTAGACGACGTCGAAGCCCATCGCGGCGATGGCGGGCAGCCGCTCGGCGGCCGTACGCAGCGTGCCGGGCACCGGCGGTTTGCCCTCCTCGACCACCGCGCCCTCCGAGCGCGGGAAGAACTCGTACCACGACCCGTACAGCGCGCGCCGGCGCTCGACCAGCAGCGGCGCCGGGCGGGAGGCGGTGACCAGCTCGCGCAGCGGATGGCGGTCCAGGGCCTCGGTGACCTCGGGCGCCAGCGCCGCGGCCAGCCGGGTGGCGGCGGGCAACTGCTCGTCGCGCAGCACGTCCACGGCGCCCAGCACCGCCTCGCGGCCCTCGCTCTTGGGCACCCCCGCGGCGGCCCGCTCGTGCAGGGCCGCGCCCTCGGCCAGGACCAGGGCGGTGTCCAGACCGGCCGGGATCTTGATGCGGGCATGGTGGCGCCAGGTCGCGACCGGGTCCGACCACGCCTCGACCGCGTACGTCCAGCGGCCCTCGACGTCGGGCGTGACATCGGCGCCCCACCGGTCCGTCCCGGGCGCCAGCTCGCGCATCGGCGTCCAGGGGCCGCAGCGCCCGGAGGGATCCCGCAGCACGACGTTGGCGGCGACCGCGTCGTGCCCTTCTCTGAAGACGGTGGCCGACACTTCGAACGTCTCGCCCACCACCGCCTTGGCCGGGCGGCGCCCGCAGTCGATCAGCGGGCGGAGGTCCAGGACAGGGATGCGACCGATCATGGGATCACCATAGGTTTGAGGTGCTTCGCCGATTTTTGTCCTTTGTATCCGCTCCGTGGTAGGGGGACGCGGTGCGGGCATGGGCGCTCCTGTCCGCTTTCACTCGGTTGGGGGCGGTGGGCGATGGGCCGTGGTCGTCGGGTGGTGGCGTGGGCTGCGGTGGTGCGGAGATACGACGGCACGGAGGTACGCAGATACCGGGGGAGCCTTCCCAGGGTGTACGGGCGGGCAACCCGATGACGTTCACCTGCTCCCGGCCACCGGCAGCGGCCACCGACGACGGGGCCGGCCCCGCCCCCAGGCAGGACCGGCCCGGCTCCGGCCGGTGGTCACCACCCTGTGGGGACCTGGAGCAACGTCGTCGGCGAGCCGCGGCCCGCACCCTTGATCCGGTTCGGTGCCGCCCGGGTGGCCAGCGCGTCCCGCACCTCCTTGGGTCCCGCCTTCCGGTGCCCTGCCAGATACAGCGCGGCGGCGCCGGCGGCGTGCGGAGCGGCCATCGACGTACCGGAAAGGGTCCGCCTGGCCTTGTCACCCGAGTTCCACGCGGAAGTGATGCCCACACCTGGGGCGAACAGGTCCAGGGCTGGTCCCCAGTTGGAGAAGGGAGCCCGGCGGTCCCCGGAGTCGCTCGCGCCGACCGTGACCACCTCTTTCACCCGGGCGGGGGAGCCCGCGCCGGCCGGGCCGCCTCCGTTGCCCGCCGCGACCGTGAAGGTCACCCCCGCGGCGACGGCGTTGCGCACCGCCCGGTCCAGTTGCGGGTCCGCCGCGGTGCCCAGGCTCAGGTTCGCCACCGCCGGGCGCCGGGCGTGCCGGGCCACCCAGTCGATGCCGGCGATCACCTGCGCGACCGTGCCCGTGCCCCGGTTGTCCAGCACCCGCACCGCCACGACCCGGGCCTGCTTGGCCACGCCGTAGGCACGGCCGGCGACGGTGGCGGCCACATGCGTCCCGTGCCCGTTGCCGTCCCGCGCGTCCCGGTCGTCGTCCACGAAGTCCCAGCCGCTGGTGGCCCGGCCGCCGAAGTCCCGGTGCGTGGTGCGTACGCCGGTGTCGATCACGTACACGGTGACGCCCTTGCCGGCGGACTTCGGCCAGGTGTACGAGCGGTCCAGCGGCAGGTTCCGGCGGTCGAGCCGGTCCAGGCCCCAGGACGGGGGTTGCGCTGCGTACGGGACGGGGGTCGGGCGGCGGCGGACCGGTCCCAGGAGTGGGCCCGGTCTGCGGCGTCGGCCCGAGGCGCGGCATGGGCCCGGGGTGAGGCGGTGGCCCAGGTCCGGTCCAGCGAGACCGCCTGATCCCGTGCCACCGACGCCACCGCCGGATCCGCGGCCAGCCGCCGGGCCTGGTCCGGACGCGCGCTGACCGCGTAACCGTTGACGGCCGTGGTGTACAGGCGGCTGATCCGCGCCCCGTAGGCGGCGGCCAGCCGCCGGCCCTCCCGGGACGGTGCCGCGATCCCCCCTGGCCCGCTCTTGAGCGTGACGATGTAGCTGCCGCGTACCGTGCCGGGCGCCTCCTCGCCCAGGACGGTCCCCTGGCGTGGGGCGGCGTACGCCGGCAGGGTGACGGCGGTCAGGGCCGCCGCGGTGACGGCGCCGACGGCCGGGAGCGTCCGTCGGCGGCGGGTGCGTATGCGGGTACCAGCCATGAATGGAGTTCCCCTCCTCAACTCAGGCGGCGCGCCGCGGAACCGGGCGCGGCGGCCGGCCCCCGCCCCGCCCCGGTCGGCGCCGTACCGCAGCCTCTCGTCGCACACGAGTCCGTACAAGAGCGCACGGCGGGGCGGAATCGGCCATATCGTCCGCGCAGACCGTGCGGCACCGCGGCGCGGCCGAACCCGTACGCGTACGTCGTGTACGCCGCATACGCCACCGGCACCACCGGCGCGGGTGGTTGCCGACCGGATTCCGTGGGAATGGAGGGAGAGAACGGGTACCCGGCGCTACCGTCGAAGCGTGAAGGCCATTCGTCGGTTCACCGTGCGCCCCGTCCTCCCCGAGCCCCTGCGACCGCTGAGCGATCTGGCGCGCAATCTGCGCTGGTCCTGGCACCCCGAGACCCGTGACCTCTTCCAGGCCGTCGCCCCCGAGGAGTGGCAGCGCTGCGGCGGCGACCCCGTACGGCTTCTGGGCAACGTCTCGGCCGAGCGGCTCACCGAGCTGGCCGAGGACCGCAGATTCCTGCGCCGGCTGACCGCCGCCGCCGACGACCTGCACGACTATCTGGCCGGCCGGCGCTGGTACCAGACCGCCCCGCAGGCCGAACTGCCCGCCGCTATCGCCTACTTCTCACCCGAGTTCGGCATCACGGCCGCACTGCCCCAGTACTCCGGGGGCCTGGGCATCCTCGCCGGCGACCACCTCAAGGCCGCCAGCGACCTGGGCGTACCGATGATCGGCGTCGGGCTGCTCTACCGGCACGGCTACTTCCGCCAGTCGCTCTCCCGCGAGGGCTGGCAGCAGGAGCACTACCCCGTCCTGGACCCCAACGAGCTGCCGCTGGAGCTGCTGCGGGAGGGTGACGGCACACCCGCCCAGGTCGCCATCGCGCTGCCCGCGGGCCGGCGGCTGCGCTCGTACGTCTGGCAGGCGCGGGTGGGACGCGTACCGCTGCTGCTCCTGGACTCCGACGTGGAGGAGAACGCCCCCGGCGAGCGGGACGTCACCGACCGGCTCTACGGCGGCGGCAGCGAGCACCGCCTCCTCCAGGAGATGCTGCTGGGCATCGGCGGGGTACGGGCCGTACGGACGTACTGCCGGCTGACCGGGCACCCCGAGCCCGAGGTCTTCCACACCAACGAGGGACACGCCGGTTTCCTGGGCCTGGAACGCATCCGCGAGCTGACCGGTGCCGGCGGCCTGGAGTTCGACGGGGCGCTGGAGACCGTACGGGCCGGTACGGTCTTCACCACCCACACCCCGGTCCCGGCGGGCATCGACCGCTTCGACCGCGAACTGGTCGCCCGGCACTTCGGCGACGACGGCGAGCTGCCGGGCGTGGACGTCGAACGCGTCCTGGCCCTGGGCATGGAGACCTACCCGCAGGGCGAACCGAACCTGTTCAACATGGCGGTCATGGGTCTGCGCCTGGCCCAGCGCGCCAACGGCGTCTCCACCCTGCACGGCCAGGTCAGCCGGGAGATGTTCGCCGGACTGTGGCCGGGCTTCGACCCCGAGGAGGTGCCGATCATCTCCGTGACCAACGGGGTGCACGCGCCGACCTGGGTCGCGCCGGAGGTCTTCCGGCTCGGCGCCCGGCAGATCGGCGCCGGGCGCACGGAGGACGCGCTGTCGGTCGGCGACTCCCGGCGCTGGTCCGCCGTCGCCGAGATCCCCGACGCCGCCGTGTGGGATCTGCGCCGGGTGCTGCGCGAACAGCTCGTCGAAGAGGTACGGCGCCGGCTGCGCGACTCCTGGCGCCAGCGCGGGGCGGGCGCCGCCGAGCTGGGCTGGATCGACGGCGCGCTGGACCCGGACGTCCTGACCATCGGTTTCGCCCGCCGGGTCCCCTCCTACAAGCGCCTGACCCTCATGCTGCGCGACCGCGACCGCCTGATGGACCTGCTGCTGCACCCCGAACGGCCCATCCAGATCGTGGTGGCGGGCAAGGCCCACCCCGCCGACGACAGCGGCAAACGGCTCGTGCAGGACCTGGTGCGCTTCGCCGACGACCCGCGCGTACGCCACCGCATCGTCTTCCTCCCCGACTACGGCATGGCCATGGCGCAGAAGCTCTACCCCGGCTGCGACGTCTGGCTCAACAACCCCCTGCGTCCCCTGGAGGCGTGCGGCACCTCCGGCATGAAGGCCGCGCTCAACGGCTGTCTGAACCTCTCGGTCCTGGACGGCTGGTGGGACGAGTGGTACGAACCCGACTTCGGCTGGTCCATCCCCACCGCCGACGGCTCCGCCATCGACGAGCACCGGCGCGACGAGCTGGAGGCAGGCGCCCTGTACGACCTCCTGGAGGCCCGGGTCGCCCCCCGCTTCTACGACCGTGACGCCACCGGTATCCCGCAGCGCTGGGTCGAGATGGTCCGCCAGACGCTGGTCACCCTGGGACCGAAGGTGCTGGCGGGACGCATGGTGCGCGAGTACGTGGAACGGCTGTACGCCCCCGCCGCCCGCGCCCAGCGCGTGCTGACCCCCGAGGTGGCCGGCGAACTGGCCCGCTGGAAGGCCCGCGTCCGCGCCGCCTGGCCCCAGGTCACCGTCGACCACGTCGAGACCGGCGTCCCCACCGCCCCCGCCAACGGCAGCGCCGAACTGGGCGCCACCCTCGCCCTGCGGGTCCGCGTCGCCCTGGGTGACCTGCTCCCCGACGACGTCGAGGTCCAGGTCGTCTCCGGCCGGGTGGACGAGTCCGACCGCATCACCGACGCCACCACCATCGCCCTCAAACCCACCGGCGGACCCGACCTGGAAGGCCGCCGCCTCTACGAGGGTCCCCTCGCCCTGGACCGCACCGGCTCCTTCGGCTACACCGTCCGCATCCTGCCCGCCCACCCCCTCCTCACCCATCCCGCCGACCTCGGCCTCCTCGCCGTCCCCTCCGAATCCACCAGCGAAGCCGCCGGCGTCCTGATGCGCTGACCCCGGCCGGCGCTCCGTCCCCGTCGGGTGCGGGTGCGGGCGCAGGGAAAATGACGGTTCAAGGAAAGGCGTCCCCCGCAAGGCCGTTGATGCCTTGCGGGGGACGCCCTGGGGTGGTGCACGTCACCCCGTCCCGGTCGGGTGGGTTACTTGACGGCTACGCCGGTCCAGGCGGACTCCACGCCCTTGACCTCGGCGCTGTCGGCGCCGTAGAGGTCGGTGGCGGCCTTGACGGTGGCCTCGCGGGCGGCCTTGTAGTCGGTGTTGGAGGTCATGTAGGTCGTCAGGGCCTTGAACCAGATCTTCTCGGCCTTGTCGCGGCCGATGCCGGTGACCTTGGAGCCGTCGGCGGTGGGGCTGTCGTACTTCACGCCGCCGATCTCCTTGGCACCGCTGCCTTCGGAGAGGAGGTAGAAGAAGTGGTTGGCGACGCCCGAGGAGTAGTGCGGGTCCAGGCCACCGGTCTTGGAGTCCCAGTTGTCCTGGGACTGGCCGTCCTTGCTGGGCTTGTCCATGTAACGCAGCGGGGTGCCGTCGCCGTTGATGTCGATCTTCTCGCCGATGAGGTAGTCACCGGGGTCGGTGGCGTTCTTGGCGTGGAACTCCACGGCGGTGCCGAAGATGTCGGAGGTGGCCTCGTTGAGGCCGCCCGACTCGCCGCTGTAGGTGAGGTTGGCGGTGGCGGAGGTGACGCCGTGGGTCATCTCGTGGGCCGCGACGTCCAGGGCGGTCAGCGGGTGCTTGTTGCCCTGGCCGTCGCCGTACGTCATGCAGAAGCAGTCGTCCGACCAGAAGGCGTTGACGTAGTTGTTGCCGTAGTGGACGCGGCTGTAGGCGGCCTTGCCGTCGCCCTTGATGCCGCTGCGGCCGTGCACGTTCTTGTAGTAGTCCCAGGTCTGCGCCGCGCCGTAGTGGGCGTCCACGGCGGCGGTCTGCGGGTCGTCGGCCTTGCCGTTGCCCCACTTGTCGTCCTCGTCGGAGAACGCCTTGCCGTCACCGGACTCGCCGTTGGCCAGGTTGGTGGTCTTGTGGCCGCCGCGCTCGCCGTCGGTCAGGGTGAAGCCGTTGCCCTCCTTGGAGGTGCTCAGCTCGACGCTGCCGCTGTACTCGCTCTCGCCCTTGCCGGTGTGCACGGCGTCGTACTGGAAGAGCTTCTTGCCGCTGGTCGCGTCGGTGATGACGTGCAACTTGCTGGGGGTGCCGTCCTTCTTGACGCTTTCCACGACGGTCTCGTACGCCAGGACGGGCGTGCCGGAGGCGGCCCAGACCACCTTGCGGGGCTGGTTGGCGTCGGCCTTCTTCGCGCCGAGGGTCTTGACCGCGGTGCCCTGGGCGGACTGTGCGGCGGCCTTCGGGGCGATTCTCGCCTGGGTGGAGGCCACCTTGACGGCTGCCTTGACGGCCTTGGTGGTGCTCTTGACCGTGCCGTTCTTCGCGCGGTGGACGATCATGTCGCCGCCCAGGACGGGCAGTCCGGCGTAGGTGCGCTCGTAGCGGGTGTGGGTGGTGCCGTCGGCGTCCTTGACGACGTCCTTGACGACCAGTTTCTCCTTCGCGTCCAGGCCCAGCTCCTGGGCGGCGCGCGCCTTGGTGGCGTCGGCGTCGCGCAGCAGCTCGGCGCGGTGCGAGGCGGTGAGCTTGAGCGGGGTGGCGCCCTGGGCGGCGGCCTGTGGGGTGGCCTGGGCGGGGCTGGGGACGCGCCCGCGGTGCCGGCGGTGACGCCGGCGGCGACCAGGGCCGCGGCGGCGATCAGGGAGCCGGTGATGCGGGTCTTGCGGGAAAAGCGGCGGTTCGAGACGTGACGGGGTATGTGGGGGGTCACGCGTACTCCTTCTACTTTGCCAATGACGTGGGGGTGCAAAGCGGTGCGGGTGTGACGTGCGTGGGGGACATTGCCAGTTGAGCGCGTTCATGTCAGGACCATGTCCGCAGGTTGGCTGGAAATCGTCCGTGGAGGGAACATCGATGTCCGGATAACGGAGTCGGGCGCCGCTCCCGAGGAGCGACGCCCGACGTGTGCGGACCTTCATGGAGTTACCGGGCCCGGCCTGCGAACTGTGAGGCCACCGGGGCCAGGAGGCCGGCGCGCGGCTCTCAGAAGGTCAGCCTCCAACTGTTGATGTAGCCGGTGTCCTGCGCGTAGACGTCCTGGACCCGCAGCTTCCATACGCCGTTGGCGGCCCTCTTGGAGGCGTCGACGGTGTACGTGGCCTTCACGTTGTCCGCCGAGTCCGAGGCGTTGGAGTTCTTCAGGCGGTAGGCGGTGCCGTCCGGCGCCACCAGGTCGATGACCAGGTCACCGCGGTAGGTGTGGACGATGTCCACGTCCACCTTCAGGTTGCTCGGCGCGTTGCCGCTGCGGGTGACGTTGATCGGCGAGGTGACGGCCGCACCCGCGTCCGGGATCGGGACGTCGTCGGTGTTCTCGAAGACATTGCCGCCGCCGGCCGGGTTGACCGTCCACTTGAAGCTGGTGCTGCCTGTCTTGTTCGCCGAGTCGGTGACCGTGACCGTCACGCTGCTGGTGCCGGTGGCGGTGGGCGTACCGGAGATCAGACCGGTGCTCGCGTTGATCGACAGCCCGGCGGGCAGACCGGAGGCCGCGTACTTCAGCGCGCCGCTGTTGCTGCTGGTCGCCTTGATCTGCAGGCTGGCCGGCTGGTTGACGGTGCTGGTCTGGTCGCCCGGGTTGGTGACGGACACGCCGCCGTCGGGCACCCGCGAGCCGACGTTGACCGCGGCCCAGGTGTTGGCGACGGTGTTGTACGTGCTGCTGTCCTGGCCGAAGAGGTCGGCGGCGGCGCGCAGCGTTGCGGTGCGGGCCGCGGCATAGTTGGTGTTCGCGCTCATGTACTGGCTGAGCGCCTTGAACCAGATCTTCTCGGCGTTGGCCCGGCCGATGCCGGGGACCGGGAGGTTGTCGTAGGTCGGGCTGTCGTAGTGGACGCCGTTGATGTCCTTGGCGCCGCTGCCCTCGGAGAGCAGGTAGAAGAAGTGGTTGGCCACGCCCGAGGAGTAGTGGACGTCGACGTTGCCGATGCCCGAGTACCAGTAGTCCTTGGACCGGCCGTCCTTGCTGGGCTTGTCCATGTAACGCAGCGGCGTGCCGTTGCCGTTGATGTCGATCTTCTCGCCGACGAGGTAGTCACCCGGGTCCGCGGAGTTGTTGGCGTTGAACTCCACCGCCGCCGCGAAGATGTCGGAGGTGCCCTCGTTCAGACCGCCGGACTCGCCGCTGTAGGTGAGGTTGGCGGTGGCGGAGGTGACGCCGTGGGTCATCTCGTGGGCCGCGACGTCGATCGAGGTCAGCGGCTTGACGTTGCCCTGGCCGTCACCGTACGTCATGCAGAAGCAGTCGTCCGACCAGAAGGCGTTGACGTAGTTGTTGCCGTAGTGGACCCGGCTGTACGCGCCGACGCCGTCCCCCCGGATACCGGTGCGGCCATGCACGTTCTTGTAGTAGTCCCAGGTCAGCGCCGCGCCGTAGTGCGCGTCCACGCCGGCGGTCTGGGCGTTCTGCGGAGTGCCGTCGCCCCACACGTCGTCGGGGTCGGTGAACAGCGTGCCGGTCCCGGACGTCCCGTGGTTGAGGTTGTAGGTCTTGTGGTTGCCGCGCGTGGTGTCGGTCATCGTGTACGAGGGCGCGGTCCCGATGGTGACCTTGCCGCTGTACTGGCTGTTGCCGACGCCGTTCTCGATCGCCTGGTACTGGAAGATCTTGGCGCCGGTGTTGGCGTTGGTGATGACGTGCAGCTCGTTGGGCGTGCCGTCGTCCTGGAGGCCGCCGACGACCGTCTCGTACGCCAGAAGGGGCTTGCCGTCGGCGACCCAGATCACCTTGCGCGGGTCCTTGGACGCGGTGGTCTTCTTGGACCCCTGCGCCTGCGCCGCCTTGACGGCCTTGGACTCGGCGGCGGCCGGCGCGATCTTCGCCGTGGTGCCGTCCACCTTGAGCTGGGAGGCCACGGCCTTGGTGACGCCTTCGACCTTGCCGCTCCTGGTCTCGTGGACGATCAGGTCGCCGCCGAGTACCGGCAGTCCGGCGTAGGTGCGCTCGTAGCGGGTGTGGGTGGTGCCGTCGACGTCCTTGGACACGTCCTTGACGACCAGCTTCTCCTTCGCGCCCAGACTCAGCTTCTTCGCGGTCTGTGCGGTGGTGGCGCCCGCGTCCCGTATCAGCTCCGCACGCTGGGACGGGGACAGCTTGACGGGCAGCGCGCCCGGGTCGGGCTTGGCGAAGGACTTGGCGGCCTGTGCCGGGGCGGCCGTGCTGGCGCCGGTCTGCGCGCCGACGGCGAGCATCGCCGTCACGGCGACGACGGCACCGGTCGCTACGGCGCGCCGACGCCCATGGGGGTGCGTCTCACACTGACTCCTTCTGCGGGGCCGCGCCGTTGGGATACGCGACCGAGGGGGAAACCGGGCGGCTAAGTGGTCGTCCGGGCAGAGCGAGGCAGAACTCTTGGAGCGTGTGGGGGGATGGTGCGGGCCGTGCGCACGGGATGAACTGTGGGGGCCGTGCGACGGCTGCCGGGAAGAGTGCCACCGGAGAGCTGTTGTTGTCAGGCTCTCATCAAGAAGTTGGCCGGAAAACGTCCGTAGAGCGAAGGATCGGGTTCGTATACAGGACACGCGGCACGTACACCTTCGCGCGCCACCGAGTCCGCCGCCCGCCCGTCAGGGCCGGTACGGCCGGTACGGCACACCGGTCAACCCCGGTACCGGACTTCGGCGTCCCTCACGCCACAGGGGCACACCCAGCCCCCTCGCGAGCGAAGGACACCATCGATGAAGCAGCGAGTCCGGCGTCCCGTACGTACCCTGCGTACCGTTCTGCTCACCCTGACGACGACCGCGGCGGTCGGGGCGGGCACCCTGACCGCGTCCGCGGCCCCCTATGGGGCGACGGCGGACACGGCGTACGGAACATCCACTCACGGGAAGTCCGCGTACGGAACCGGGGCGGGGCAGGCCCGCCGGGGCGGCCACGAGGCGACCCTGGCCGCACTGCGGCAGGTCGTCGGCTCCGGCGAACTGCCCGGCGTGATCGCCAAGGTCCACGACGCGAGAGGTGCGTGGTCCGGCGCGGTGGGCCTGTCGGACACCGCCACCGGGCGCCCGCGCTTGACCGGCGAACACTTCCGGGCGGCGAGCAACACCAAGATGTTCATCGGCACCGTCATGCTCCAACTGGAGGCCGAGGGGAGGCTGAGCACGGAGGACACGGTGGAGAAGTGGCTGCCGGGCCTCGTACGCGGCAACGGCTACGACGGCCACAAGATCACCCTGCGGCAACTGCTCTCCCACACCAGCGGCCTGCCCGACTACACCGGCGACGAGGCGTTCCACGTCAAGACCTCGGGCAGCGGCTTTCCCGAGCACCGCTACGACACCTACCGGCCGCAGGACCTGGTCGCCGTCGCACTGAAGATGGCGCCGCCCAAGGCGAACCCGGCCTACTCCAACACCAATTACGTCCTGGCCGGCCTGGTCATCGAGAAGGCGACCGGCCACACGTACGCCCAGGAAGCCACCCGCCGCATCATCGAGCCGCTGAAGCTGACCGGCACCTCCTTCCCCGGCACCGACCCGAGGATGCCGGCGCCGCACCCCGTCGCCTACTCCCGGCTCCACTCCAAGGACCCCGACGCCCCCGTCCACGACGCCACCGAACAGAACATGACCTGGCTCGGCGCGGCAGGCGAGATCATCTCCACCGCCGACGACCTCAACCGCTTCCAGCACGCCCTGATGCGGGGCCGTCTGCTGCCGCCCGCCCAGCTCGACAAGATGCTGGACGGGGCGCCGGCGGGCGGCGGCGGCGCGTACGGCCTCGGGGTCGACTCCCTGAAGCTGTCCTGCGGCGTGACGGTCTACGGGCACACCGGCCGGACCAACGGCTCACTGTCCGCGACGACCGGCACGAAGGACGGCTCCCACCGGCTGACGTTCCAGATCAACGGCGACTGGCTGACCAACTCGTCGGTCTACTACGACATCATCGAGGCGGAGTTCTGCGGCAAGGCCCCGGGCACGGGCGGGAACGCCGGGACGGGAAAGTTCGCAGACTGAGCGCGGGCGGCACCCCGGGCCCACCGAACTCCCCGGCCGGTCCGGTCCCCGTCGGCCGTCAGTGGACCACGCTGTCCTGCCAGGCGCGGTGGAGCTGGGCGAAGTGGCCGTTCTCCTTGGTGATGAGTTCGGTGGGCGGGCCGTCCTCGATGACGCGGCCGTGGGACATGACCAGGACGCGGTCGGCGGTTTCGACGGTGGACAGGCGGTGGGCGATGACGACCGCCGTACGGCCGCGCAGGACGGTATCCATGGCGCGCTGCACCGCACGTTCGCCGGGGATGTCCAGGGAGCTGGTCGCCTCGTCCAGGATCAGTACGGCGGGATCGGCGAGCAGGGCCCGGGCGAAGGCGACCAACTGGCGCTGACCGGCGGAAATCCGGCCGCCGCGCTTGCGTACGTCGGTGTCGTACCCGTCGGGCAGGGCGGCGATGAAGTCGTGGGCGCCGATGGCCTTGGCGGCGCGTTCGATCTCCTCACGGGTGGCGTCCGGGCGGCCGACGGCGATGTTCTCGGCGACCGTGCCGGAGAAGAGGAACGCCTCCTGCGTCACCATGACGACATTGCGGCGCAGTTCGGCCGTGGACAGCTCGCGCAGGTCCACGCCGTCCAGGAGCACCCGGCCGGCGGTCGGGTCGTAGAAGCGGGCCAGGAGCTTGGCGAGGGTGGACTTGCCGGCGCCGGTGGTGCCGACGACGGCGACCGTACGGCCCGCGGCCAGGGTCAGGTCGAAGCGGGGCAGCACTTCGCCGCCCGTGCGGTAGGCGAAGCTGACGTCCTCGAAGCGCACCTCGCGGCCGGTGTGTGCGCCGGGCGGTGCGGGCAGGGCCACCGGGGCGGCGGGTTCGGGCACGGCGGGGCGCCGGGCGAGCAGGCCCGCGATCTTCTGGAGTGACGCGGCGGCGGACTGGTAGGAGTTCAGGAACATGCCGAGGCGGTCGATCGGGTCGTACAGGCGGCGCAGGTACAGCACGGCGGCGGCCAGGACGCCCAGGGCCAGCCCGCCGGAGGCGACCCGGTAGGCGCCCCACAGGACGATGGCCGCCACCGCGAAGTTGGCGACCATCCGCGAGGAGACGACATAGCGGGCCATCTCCAGGACCGCGTCGCCGTTGACCCGCTCGTGCGTACGGTTGAGGCGGTCGAAGGCGGCGTCGTTGGCCCGCTCGCGGCGGAACGCCTGCACCGGCCGGATGCCGTTGACCGTCTCGGCGAACTTCACGATGACCGCGGCGGTGGCCGTGGACTTCGCGCTGTAGACCCGCATCGAACGGCGCTGGAAGGAGCGTACGAGGAAGTAGAGCGGGCCGGCGGAGGCGATGGCCGCCAGTCCCAGCTCCCAGTCCAGGTACAGCAGCGTCGCCGTGATGTAGAGGGTGGACAGCACGACGACCAGCAGCTCCTGCAGGCCCTCGTTGAGCAGTTCGCGCAGCGACTCCACGTCCGTGGTCGCCCGCGATATCAGCCGGCCGGAGGTGTAGCGCTCGTGGAAGTCCAGGCTCAGGGCCTGGCCGTGGCGGAAGATGCGTCCGCGCAGGTCGAGGAGGACGTCCTGGCTGACGCGGGCGGAGAGCCGGATGAAGGCGTACTGGAAGCCGCCGGAGGCCGAGGCACACAGGAGATAGCCGACGGCGACGGCGATGAGCGGGCCGTAGTCGTGGGCCCGCAGGGCGGGCACGGCGCGGTCGATGGCGTACGCGACCAGCAGTGGGCCCGCCTGCACGGCGGCCTGCTGGAGCAGCAGGAGCAGCGCGGAGACGCGGACGCGACGGGTGTGCGGGCGCAGCAGCGAGCCCATGAGGGAGCGGGAGGCCCCTTTGGGCGTGGTCAGTGTGTCGTTCTCGAACTCGTCAGTTGTTTCCGTTCCCGCTCCCGTTCCTGAGGGGGCGGGTCCGGCGGACTTGTCGGTCGTCATGGTCGTGGCCGTGGTCGTCGTGGTGGTGGTCATCGGGCGGCCTCCTCCTCGCGTCGTGCCGGGCCGTTCTGCCCGGGGCCGTCGCGCCCCGGGCCGCCCTCGCCCTCGCCCGACATCAGGGAGGCGTATTCGGCACTCGTACGCAGCAGTTCGTGGTGGGTGCCGACCGCCGCTATACGGCCCTCGGAGAGCAGCGCGACCCGGTCGGCGAGCAGGACCGTGGAGGGGCGGTGGGCCACGACCAGGGCGGTGGTGGTCGCCAGGACCTGCCGCAGCGCCGCCTCCACCAGCGCCTCCGTATGGACGTCCAGTGCGGAGAGCGGGTCGTCCAGGATGAGGTAGCGCGGGCGGGCGGCCACGGCGCGGGCCAGCGCCAGCCGCTGCCGCTGCCCGCCGGACAGGCTCAGCCCCTGCTCGCCGACCTGGGTGTCGCCGCCCTCGGGGAGCGCGCGGACGAACTCGGCGGCCTGGGCCACCTCCAGGGCCCGTGCGAGGTCCTCCTCGCTCAGGCCCTCGCCGCCCATGAGGACGTTCTCGGCGGCGGTCGCCGAGAAGAGCGTGGGCTCCTCGAAGGCCACGGCGACCAGCGCCCGCACCTCCTCACGGGAGAGCGTCGTGATGTCCGTGCCGTCCAGGGTGATCCGGCCGGCGGTGGGGTCGTACAGACGCGGTACGAGCGCGGTGAGCGTGGTCTTACCGCTGCCGGTCGCACCCACCAGGGCCATGGTCTCGCCGGGCCGTATGTGCAGATCGACGCCCCGGAGCGTGGCCGGGGTGTCCTCCGGCGCGTCGGGGTACCGGAAGACCACGCCGGAGAAGACCAGCCCGGCGGGGGTGTCCGCGGTTGTGGACTTCGCCGCTTTCGCCCCTTCCGCCCTCTTCGCGGTCGTTTTCTTTTCGTCCGTACCTTTTTCCTTCGGCTGCTTCTCGTCCATGACCTCGAAGAACCGGTCGGTGGCGGTGGCGGCCTCGTTGCTCATGGCCAGCAGGAAGCCGATCGACTCCACCGGCCAGACCAGCGCCAGGGCGGTGGAGAGGAAGGCGACGAGGGTGCCGGCCGACAGCTCCCCGTCGGCCACCTGCACCGTGCCGAGCACCAGCGCCGCGCCGATGGCGATCTCCGGCAGCGTCATGATGCAGGTCCATATCGCGGCCAGCAGCCGCGCCTTGTGCAACTCGGTCGTACGCAGCTCCCGCGTCAGCCGCCGGAACGCGCGGGCCTGGCTGCGGTGGCGTCCGAACCCCTTGATGATCCGGATGCCCAGGACCGATTCCTCCACCACGGTCGTCAGATCGCCCACCTGGTCCTGGGCCCGGCGCGCGGCGAGTGCGTAGCGCGACTCGAAGACCGAGCACAGCACGATCAGCGGCACGATGGGCGCGAGCAGCACCAGCCCCAGGGACCAGCGCTGCGCCAGCAGGATGGCGAAGCCGACCAGGATCGTGGTCACGTTGACGACCAGGAACGTCAGGGGGAAGGCGAGGAAGAGCCGTACGAGTTGCAGGTCGGTCGTCGCCCGGGACAGCAACTGGCCCGACGCCCAGCGGTCGTGGAAGGAGACCGGCAGCCGCTGGACGTGCCGGTAGAGGGAGTCGCGCATCGACGCCTCGACGTCGGCGAGCGGGCGCGCCACCAGCCAGCGCCGCAGCCCGAACAGCCCGGCCTCCATGATGCCGAGCAACAGCAGGTACAAGCCGCCCAGCCACACCCCGCCCGGGTCGTGGCCGGCGACCGGCCCGTCCACCAGCCACTTGAGCACCAGCGGGATGACGACGCCGACGCAGGACGCCAGGACGGCGACGAACGCGGCCGTGAACAGCCGCATCCGCACCGGGCGTACGTATGGCCACAGGCGCAGCAGGGAGCGCACCGCGGACCGCTGCCCGGGCCCGGACGGGGGGTCGGTGGCGGGTTCCGGCTGGTGCGCGGGCCGGGACCCGGACCCCGGCTTGGACCCGGGCCCGGGCCCGGACTCAGGCCCGGACTCGGGCCCGGACCCGGATTCGTATGCGGATGCGGACGGGGGCTTCACTTTCGCTGTATCGGCCATCAGCGGTGAGCGTACGGTGCGGCACTGACAATGCTCACGCGGTTTTCGCCCGCCGACGCATACCTCGGCGCCCCTCGCGCACGCCTACGGGAACGCCTCTTGGGGCACCGCGCCCGTCACCCGGTGACCGCCCGCAGCAGCAGCACCGAGCGCCCCGGAACCACGACGGCCGCCCCCGCCTCATGCCGTACGGGCGGCGGCTCGTCCTGCTCCTCCCGTGAGGTGTCCACGACCAGCTCGTACGTCCGTGCCCACGGCTCCCCGGGCAGGACGAAGGAAACCGGCCGGTCACCGGCGTGCAGCACGGCCAGGAAGCTGTCGTCGGTGATCGGGGCACCCAGCTCGTCGCGCTGCGGGATGTCCCGCCCGGACAGGTAGAACCCCAGGGTGGCGGTGGGCGCGTACCAGTCCGCCTCGGTCATCTCCGTGCCCCGCGGGGTGAACCACGCCAGGTCGCGCAGCCCGCCCGCCCCCTGCCGCCCCGAGAAAAAGGCGCGGCGGCGCAGCACCGGATGGGCGCGGCGCAGTCCTATGAGGCGGGAGGTCAGCACGGCCAGCGACCGCCACCCGGGGTCCTTCATGAGCGACCAGTCCAGCCAACTGGTCTCGTTGTCCTGGCAGTAGGCGTTGTTGTTGCCATGCTGGGTGCGGCCCATCTCGTCGCCCGCCACCAGCATGGGGACACCGGTGGAGAGCAGGAGTGTGGTCAGCAGGTTGCGTAACTGGCGGCGGCGCAGGGCCCGTACGGACTCCTGGTCGGTCTCGCCCTCGGCCCCGCAGTTCCAGGAGCGGTTGTCATCGGTGCCGTCCCGGTTGCCCTCGCCGTTGGCCGCGTTGTGCTTGTGCTCGTAGGAGACCAGGTCGCGCAGGGTGAAACCGTCGTGGGAGGTGATGAAGTTGACCGAGGCGTACGGGCGGCGTCCGCCCCAGGCGTACAGGTCGCTGGACCCGGACAGCCGGTAGCCCAGGTCCCGTACGTCGGAATGGGCGCCGCGCCAGAAGTCGCGCACGGCGTCGCGGTAGCGGTCGTTCCACTCCGTCCACAGCGGCGGGAAGGCGCCGGCCTGATAGCCGCCGGAGCCGACGTCCCAGGGCTCGGCGATCAGTTTGACCCGGCGCAGTACCGGGTCCTGGGCGATGACGGCGAGGAAGGGCGAGAGCATGTCGGGCCGCTCCCCGCCCGGGGCGGCGGGCGCGGAGCGGACCAGCGCGGCGGCGAGGTCGAAGCGGAAGCCGTCCACGCCCATCTCGGTCACCCAGTAGCGCAGCGAGTCGGTGATCAGCCGCAGCACGTTGGGCCGCACGACGTGCAGGGTGTTGCCGCAGCCGGTGTAGTCGGCGTAGCGGCGGGCGTCACCGGCCAGGCGGTAGTAGCCGCGGTTGTCGATGCCGCGGAAGGAGAGCATGGGGCCGAGTTCGTTCGCCTCGGCGGTGTGGTTGTAGACGACGTCCAGGATGACCTCGATGCCCGCGTCGTGCAGCGCCCGTACCATCCGCTTGAACTCGCCGACCTGCTGGCCGCGGGAGCCGGAGGCGGCGTAGGCGGCGTGCGGGGCGAAGTAGCCGATGGAGTTGTAGCCCCAGTAGTCGCGCAGGCCGCGGCGGAGCAGATGGTCCTCGTGGGCGAACTGGTGGACGGGCAGCAGCTCGACGGCGGTGACGCCCAGGCGCAGGAGGTGGTCGACGGCGGCGGGGTGGGCGAGCCCGGCGTACGTGCCGCGCAGGTGCTCGGGGACGCCGGGGTGGCGCATCGTGAAGCCCCGGACGTGCAGTTCGTAGATGACGGAGTCGGGCCAGGGGGTCTTGGGGCGGCGGTCGTCCCGCCACTCGTCCGCGCCGTCCTGGTCACCCTCGTTGCCGACCACCACGCCCTTGGGGACGTACGGTGCCGAGTCACGCTCGTCGCGCACGGTGTCGGCGATGTGCTGCTGCGGCCAGTCCCGCATGTGCCCGTACACCTCGGCGGGCAGCGTGAACTCCCCGTCCACCGCGCGGGCGTAGGGGTCCAGGAGGAGCTTGGCCGGATTCCAGCGGGCTCCGGTCCAGGGGTCCCAGCGGCCGTGGACGCGGTAGCCGTAGCGGGTCCCCGGCCGTACGCCGGGCAGGAAGCCGTGCCAGATCTCGTGTGTCAGCTCGGCCAGCGGGTGACGGGTCTCGTGTCCCTCGTCGTCGAAGAGGCAGACCTCCACGGCCTCCGCGCCGGCCGCCCAGAGGGCGAAGTTGGTGCCCGTGACGCCGTCCGGGCCGGTGCGGCAGTGGGCGCCCAGGGGGTGCGGGCTGCCGGGCCGTACGGGGGCGGCGGTTGGCGGGGCGGGGCGCGGACGGGGGCGCTGCCGGGTGCGGGTGCGGGCGTGGTGTGTGGCGCGGGGGTGGGCGTGGCGCGGGGCGCGGGGGCCCGTACGGGACGGCCGTTGACGGTGGCCGGCCCGGAGGGCGCGGTGGTTCCCGGCGCCGGGGGCGCGGCGAGCTCCGGCGACAAGGGCATGGCGGATTCCGGCGTCGCCGTCCCCGGCGTTGCCGACCCCAAGGACGCCGACCCCGGGGACGCGGTCCGCGGCGCCGGTGCCCGTGCCGTCGCGTCCGGCCCGCCCGTTCCCTGCCGTCCGTCCCGTACTGCCTGCTGCCGTCCGTCCAGTGCCGCCTCCCGCTGTCCGTCCTGTAGTACCTCCCCCCGTCCGTCCGGTACTGCCTCCTGCTCGGGTGCGCTCGACACCTGCCAGCCTCCTGCGGCTCACGGCCCGGTCGGGCGGGCCCCGTGCATGACGTCCCGGCCATGCGTTCGGACCCGCCCTCCCTCCTGTTCTTCCCGCAACCGGCCGCCGCCTCACGTTTCCCGCGGTGGGGGCGCTCGTTGATCTGTTCGTGACGTACCGAGGCGTGACCCACCGGGTGAGCACAGGACGAGGACGAGCACCGCGCGGGACGAAGGCCAAGGCACCCGGACGCGTACGGGCGCACGCGATGGCGACCGTGGCGGCGCTGGGCGTCGCCGCCCTGGCGGGGACGGCGGCGCTGACGGGCTGCGGCCTCCCGGAGACCCTGGCGGGCGGCAAGCCGCGCTCGCCGGAGGAGGCCATCAGGGTCTTCCCCGGGGACGGCGCGCGCGAGGTGGGGGCCCGCGACCGGCTCGAAGTGCGGGTGCCCGACGGCCGGTTGGAGCGGGTCGTGGTCGGCCGGTCCGGGGACGGCGGCAGCGTCACCGTACCGGGCCGGATCTCCCGCGACGGCCTGAGCTGGCGCCCGCGCGCGGACCGGCTGGTCCCGGCCGCGCGCTACACCGTCGACGCGGTGGCGCTGGACGGCCACGGGCGCCGCTCCGCCCGGCACACCACCTTCACCACCTCCGTGCCCATGCGCCGCTTCATCGGCTTCTTCACGCCCGAGAACGGTTCCACGGTCGGTACGGGCATGATCGTCTCGTTCGACTTCAGCCGCCCGGTCGCCGACCGCGCCGCCGTGGAGCGGGCCATCTCCGTCACCGCGCGGCCGGGCGTGCCGGTCGCGGCCCACTGGTTCGGTGCCCGGCGGCTGGACTTCCGGCCCCGCGACCGCTGGCGGCCCGGTACCGAGGTCACGGTCGCCCTGCGGCTGCGCGACGTACGGGCGGCGCCGGGCGTGTACGGGATCCAGCGCAAGCGGGTGCGTTTCAGGATCGGCCGGGATCAGACCAGCACGGTTGACGCGGCGGCGCACACGATGACGGTGCGGCGGGCCGGGCGGGTGCTGGCCACTTTGCCGGTCACCGCGGGCGACCTCGCCAGCCCCACGTACAACGGGAAGATGGTGATCCTGGAACGGCACGCCGTGACCCGTATGAACGGCGACACGGTCGGTTTCGGTGCGGAGTACGACATCCCGGATGTTCCGCACGCGCTGCGGCTGACGACCTCGGGAACGTTTCTGCACGGCAACTACTGGGCTGCGCCCCGTACGTTCGGCGCCGCCAATACCAGTCACGGCTGCATCGGGCTGCGGGACGTGCCCGGTGGCGGCCCGGACACCCCGGCGGGCTGGTTCTTCGACCGGTCCCTGATCGGGGACACGGTGGAGGTGGTCCGCTCACCGGAGCGCACCGTCGCCCCCGACAACGGCCTCGGTGGCTGGAACATGCCGTGGCGGCGGTGGCTGGCGGGCTCGGCGCTGCGCTGAAGGGCCACCGTACAGGGAGCGAATCCGGCCGACTCCAGGGCGAGTCGGGCTACCTTTCGTACGATTGCGCATCACGCTTATCACTTGGGACCGAACGGTGACATCGGCGGGGAGGCCACTGTCAGCGCGGTGTGGTTATCTAGCCGCTGAGCGCCTGTTCGGGTATCGCGCGGGGGAGTGCGGGGCCGTACGAGGGGAAAAGGGGCCGGTGGTGCCAGTGGTGAACGTGCAGCCTATATCGGGGGAGCCGGTCCGCGGGCGCGGACGGCGGCGGGGCGGCAAGGGCGTACTCGCGCTGCTGCTGGGCGTGTTGCTGCTGTTGGTGAGCGCGTGCGGCGGCGGGGACGACGACCCGGGCGGCCGGGGAGGCGAGGACACCGCCGCGTCCCGGGCGGTGGTCACGGTCTCCCCCAAGGACGGCGCGGACGGCGTCGCCACCCGCGGCGCCCTGAAGGTCGGCGCCACGGGCGGGAAGCTGAAGTCGGTCAGGGTCACCGATGCCAAGGGCAAGGAGGTCGACGGGAAGATATCCGGCGGCTCCCTGTGGCAGCCCGTCGGCCATCTGAGCACCGCCACCAAGTACACCGTCGACGCGGTCGCGGTGGACGACAAGGGGCGTCAGGCGGCCGAGCACTCCACCTTCACCACGCTCGTCCCCAAGAACACCTTCGTCGCCCAGTACACCCCGGAGGACGGCCAGGAGGTCGGCGTCGGCATGCCGGTCTCCCTGCGCTTCACGCGCGGGATCACCGACCCCGCGGCGGTGGAGAAGGCCGTACGGGTCCGGGTCGAGCCGGCGGTGCCCGTCGTGGGCCACTGGTTCGGCAACGACCGCCTGGACTTCCGTCCCGAGAAGTACTGGACGCCCGGCACGAAGGTCACCTTCACCCTCGACCTCAACGGCGTCGAGGGGCGGCCGGGCGTCTACGGCACGCAGACCAAGCGGATCTCCTTCAAGGTGGGCCGCAGCCAGGTCAGCACCGTGGACGCCGCGTCCAAGGAGATGACGGTCGTGCGCGACGGCAAGAAGATCAAGACGATTCCCGTCACCGCGGGCGGGCCGGGCACCGAGACCTACAACGGTCAGATGGTCATCAGTGAGAAGCACGAAGTGACGCGGATGAACGGCGAAACGGTCGGTTTCGGCGGCGAGTACGACATCAAGGACGTACCGCACGCCATGCGGCTGAGCACGTCCGGCACGTTCATCCACGGCAACTACTGGTCCGGCAGGTCGACGTTCGGCGCGCGCAACGCCAGCCACGGCTGTGTGGGCCTGTTCGACCAGCGCGGCGGCGGGGACGGCGGCACGCCCGCCGCGTGGTTCTTCCGCAACTCCCTGATCGGCGACGTGGTGATCGTCAAGAACTCGCACGACGAAACGATCAGTCCGGACAACGGGCTCAACGTCTGGAACATGTCCTGGGAGAAGTGGCGGGCCGGGCGGTAGGGCGCGCCAGAAGGGGCACAGAGGGCCGCCCGGCGCCACCACCGGGCACCAACCGGGCACTGTGACCAAGTGCACCGGACGGCCCCCGGTTAACGAAAGCTAACCGGGGGCTAACCTGCCCTCATGACTGTGAACCTTGAGGTCGCCGAGGGCGTCGGCACCATCCGTCTGGACCGCCCCCCGATGAACGCGCTGGACGTCGCCACCCAGGACCGGCTGCGCGAACTCGCCGAGGAAGCCGGCCGCCGCGAGGACGTACGCGCGGTGATCCTGTGGGGCGGCGAGAAGGTGTTCGCGGCCGGCGCGGACATCAAGGAGATGCAGGCCATGGACCACGCCGCCATGGTCGTACGCTCCAAGGCCCTGCAGGACTCCTTCACCACCGTGGCCCGCATCCCCAAGCCCGTCGTCGCCGCGGTCACCGGCTACGCGCTCGGCGGCGGCTGCGAGCTGGCACTGTGCGCCGACTTCCGGATCGCCGCCGACAACGCCAAGCTCGGCCAGCCCGAGATCCTCCTCGGCCTGATTCCCGGCGCCGGCGGCACCCAGCGGCTGGCCCGGCTGGTCGGCCCCTCCAAGGCCAAGGACCTGATCTTCACCGGCCGCCAGGTCAAGGCGGACGAGGCGCTGTCGATGGGTCTGGTGGACCGTGTCGTCCCGGCGGCCGAGGTGTACGAACAGGCGCACGCCTGGGCCGCGCGCCTGGCCGCGGGTCCCGCGATCGCGCTGCGCGCCGCCAAGGAGTCGATCGACGCCGGGCTGGAGACCGACATCGACAACGGTCTGACCATCGAACGCAACTGGTTCGCGGGTCTGTTCGCCACCGAGGACCGCGCGCGGGGCATGCGCAGCTTCGTGGAGGAAGGGCCGGGCAAGGCCAAGTTCGTGTGATACGGGCGCGGTTGACGTGACGGGTGGGGCGGCCCGGTACCCGCTGCCCCGTGCGGGCGAATCCGGTCCGGTTCCCGCGCGGGGCGGCCGGCCCCGTCCGTACCGCCGGGTACTCTCCGGGCTGCCGGGCTCCGGCCCAGGTCACTGCCGTACGAGGCGCACCAACTGCTGGTGGCATATGTCGGCGAGGGGCCTGGAACCGGCGTTTCCGGCCGGGTCATTCCACCGGTTCTGCCCCCGCCCCGACGCGGTAACGGCCATGATGGGGGCATGGCGGGCCTCGAAGGAACGGAGCAGCCGCGACCGCGCAGCGGCACGGCCGCCGCACGCTGGGGAACTCCCGGCGGCGAGAGAAGGCCGGCCGCCGAACGGGAACGTGTGTCCAAGGCGGTGGATCCGGTGGGCGACACCACTGTCGAAGAGGTCCGGCTGCCCTCGCGCCCCGAATCCGCCGCCACCGCCCGCAGACTGACCCAGTGCGTCTGGCTCAAGAAGTGGTCCCTGTCCCCCCAACTCGCCGAGTACGCCGTCTTGTTGGTATCCGAGCTCGTAGGCAACGCGGTCCGGCACACCGGCGCCCGCACCTTCGCCCTGCGGATGCTCCGCCGCCGCGGCTGGATCCGGGTCGAGGTACGCGACCCGTCCCGCGGCCTGCCCTGCCTGATGCCCGTCCACGAGATGGACACCAGCGGACGCGGACTGTTCCTGGTGGACAAGCTCTCGGACCGCTGGGGCGTGGACCTGCTGCCCCGCGGCAAGACCACCTGGTTCGAGATGCGGATCACCGACCACTGAGCCCGCGCTTCGGTCTACCGCGCCCCCTTCATCCGCCGTCTGCATGTGCACATCATGTGCGTACAGAGCGTGGGCTCGCAGGATCAGGTCCGGTGGAATGTCCGGTGGAATCATCCTGGCCGGCATCGCGCTCGGCGTCTTTCCGACGGCCGTCGCCGGGGCCTCGCGAGGGGCGGACCCTCTCCGAAACGAGACCGGGGCCCTTCCGCGAGGTGCGCGGGTCAGGGCCCCAGTGTCGACGACGGCGGGCGAAAGGGGTGTGCCCGCGGTGTCATGAACGACCTGGCCCGGGTCAATGGGGGTCGCTGGTCCCGACTATGACAGGTGCGACGCGGCCTTGCCAAAGCCGCAATTCGGGACAGATGTTATTTTTATTGGGCGTATTGTTTGTTGATCCAAGGTGAGCTGTGCCACCGGCCTTTCAATGATTGGTTAGGTAATCAATTCCATCGATGGTTATGCGAACCTGATCATGAGGAGGGATGAGCGCGGCGGATGGCTGAAGCCGCTCAGCCGGGCGGGGCGTCCGGGGTGGTTTCCGTAGGATGGGCCGTTCACGCCCGTGGAACGTTCACGCCCGTGGAAGCGGAGTGCCGGAGAGAGGGAGGGGTGACCGGAATGGAACGCGTACGCAGGACGCCCGCTGTCCTTCTGCTGCTCCTGCTCTCGGTCGCCTTCGCCTCGCTGCTCTGCCGGGCGGGCGGCACCGGGGAACTGGGTACGGGGGTGCGGGCGGCGCATGACGTGCGGGCCGCGCAGAACGGCGTACGGGCGGCGCATGACGTACATGGGGCGTACGGCGGCCCGATGGCGTACGGCGGTCCCGTGGCGCGCGCCGATGCGCCCAAGAGGTGCTCGGGGCGGGCGGCGCCCAGCCAGAGCGAGTCCGTGCCCGTTCCCACCCCTCACCGCGGTGAGTCGCTCACCCCCGCGGCCACCGGCCTCGCGCCGCTCGCCGCGGACGGCCCGCCGGGGCACGCCCCGGCCCGGCCGCCCACCGGCAGTGGTTCCGCTGCCGACCCCACCAGACACCTGACCGTACTGAGGATTTAGGCCGGCCTGTTCCGGCGCGGTGTTGTCGCACCGTCGTGCCGTTGCGTCGTCATGCCGACGTCGGCCGCCGTTCCGTTGCGTCTTCCGGTCTTTCTTTTGTGCCTCAGTTACTCAGTTCTTCAGTACGTACGTCTGGAGCATTCGCATGCCCACCTCCGTCTCACCCACCCGCAGGATCGCCGCCATCGGCGCGGTCCTGGCCCTGGTCGTCGCCCTGGTAGCCATCGCCGTCGCCGTCGGAAAAGCCGTCGAGGGCGGTGGTGGGAACGACCGCGCCGGTACGGGGCCGTCCGGCGCCGCGGCCTCCGTGGCGCCCCAGGAGGACGCCGGCCAGCAGAAGATGTTCGACGACATCGCCCGGCGGACCATCCGGCGCCAGGACGGCGACCCGCTGGCGATCGGGCGGAAGGACGCCCCGGTCGTCCTGGTCGAGTACGCCGACTACCAGTGCTCGTTCTGCGGGCGTTTCACCCGTGAGACCCAGCCCGAGCTGGTGAAGAAGTTCG
Source organism: Streptomyces sp. MST-110588 (assembly GCF_022695595.1). Taxonomy (NCBI): domain Bacteria; kingdom Bacillati; phylum Actinomycetota; class Actinomycetes; order Kitasatosporales; family Streptomycetaceae; genus Streptomyces; species Streptomyces sp. MST-110588. The sequence continues at coordinate 2,296,150 of NZ_CP074380.1, read as the reverse complement.
TCGACGAGGGAACCCTGCGCATCGAGTTCCGCAACTTCCCCATCAAGGGCGCGGACTCCGAGCGCGCCGCCCGTGCCTCCTGGGCGGCGGGCCGCCAGGGCAAGTTCCGGGAGCTGCACGAGGCGCTGTTCGCCCGCTCCCGCAAGGGCGAGGAGCTGTCCGAGGACGGGCTCGTCGGCCTGGCGCGGGAGAGCGGGGTGCCGGACATCGACAAATTCCGGGCGGACCTGAAGAGCCCCGCCGCACAGGCCGCGGTCGGCAAGGACCAGGAGGAGGGCTACCAGCTCGGCGTCCAGTCCACGCCGAGCTTCCTGGTGAACGGCCGGCCCATCGCGGGCGCCCAGTCGGCCGAGGTCTTCGCGCAGGCCGTACGGGAAGCCGAGGCCAGGGCGGACAAGGCCGGGGCGGGCAAGGCGGGGTCCGGGAAGGATCAGTCCGGGAAGGGTGAGTCCGGGAAGGGCGGGGCCAAGGGGGCCGACGAAGGGGCCGCGCAGTGACGGACATCGGGTACCTCGCCGCCTTCCTGGGCGGCGCCCTGGCCCTGCTCAGCCCGTGCAGCGCCCTGCTGCTGCCCGCCTTCTTCGCGTACTCCCTCGCGCACCCCGGCAAGCTGCTGGCCCGCACGGGCGTGTTCTACCTGGGTCTGGCCACGACCCTGGTGCCGCTCGGCGCGGCCAGCACCACGGTCAGCCGGCTGTTCAACGGACACCGTGATCTGCTGATCACCATCGGCGGCTGGGTGGTGATCGCCATGGGTGCCGCACAGATCCTGGGCCTGGGCTTCGCCGTCAAGCGCGCCCAGGCCGCCGCGGCCCGCATCACCCCGCGGTCGGCGCTGTCCACCTTCCTCCTGGGCTGTGTGTACGGCCTGGCGGGCTTCTGCGCCGGTCCGATCCTCGGCGCGGTGCTGACGGTGACGGCGATCAGCGGCTCCCCGGCGTACGGGGCCTCGATGCTCGCCGTGTACGCGCTGGGCATGGCGCTCCCGCTGTTCGTCCTGGCGCTGCTGTGGGACCGCTTCCATCTGGGCAGCCGCGGCTGGCTGCGCGGCCGGGCGTTCACCCTCGGCAAGCTGCGGCTGCACACCACGTCGCTGCTCTCCGGACTGTTCTTCATCGGCATCGGCGTGCTCTTCCTGGCCTTCGACGGAACCGGGGCGCTGCCGGGGATCCTCGACGCGGACGCCGAGGCCCGGCTGGAGGACTGGGCGGCCCGGGTCGGCAACTCCGTACCGGACTACGTCCTGATCGCGGTCCTCGCGCTCGTCGTCGCCGCGGTGCTGGGACGGATCGCGCTGCGGCCGGAGAAGTCCCGGACGGAGAAGCAGCAGCCGGAGAAGTCCCGGCCAGGGGCGCCTCGCCCCTGAGCGTCCCGGACCGGCGTGTGGGCCATCCGGCTCATATCCGGCACCCGAACGGTGCGGCATCCCGCGGTCCGCGTGGGATGCCGCCGCCCGGCCGCTACCGTCCGGGGCCATGGACACCCTCGTCTCCTCCGGTCTCCTGGTCACGATGCTGGCGATCGTGGGACGCCGGGGCCGGACCGCGGTGCTCGGCGCGTGGTGGGCGACGCTGGCCGTCGCGGCTCTCCTGCTGGCCCACCACATCACCAGCAGCCTCGCCCTCGGTCTGAACTACTGACGGCCAGGAGGTCCGCCCGTGACGAGCGCTCGGTTCCCGGTGCTCCCGGCCGACGAGGAGGAGGGGCCGCCGGGGCTCCTGGCCAGCGGGCAGTACTGGTTCGCCTGCGTCTTCGTCATCGGGTGGGCCGCGGTCCTCTGCGGCGGGCTGTACGTCCAGTTCGTGATGGACGAACATCCCTGCCCGCTCTGTGTCATCCAGCGGATGTTCATGGTCCTGGCCTTCGCCGGACCGGCCCACATCGTCCGCCAGGGGCTGGACGGCACGGTCACCCGCCGTGACTACCTCATGGGCTGGGGCCTGGCCCTCGTCGGCTGTGTCGCCGGGTCCTTCGCGGCCTGGCGGCAGACCATGCTGCACATCCTCCCGGACGACCAGGGGTACGGCCGGGAGGTCGTGGGCCTGCACCTGTATGTGTGGGCGTGGCTGCTCTTCCAGGCGTCCGTCCTCGCCATCGGCGTCGTCACGGCCTTCGCGCACACCACCGCCGGCCGCCGTGTCCCGCCGCACGGCCCGTACCGCGCCGTCGGCCGCCTCGCGCTCGGCCTCGCGGTCCTGGTGGTCGCCGTCAATGTCGTCGCCGTCTTCCTCGAAGAGGGCTTCCACTGGTACCTGCCGGACGACCCCATCCGCTACGAGTTCTTCTACGACCTGCGCATCCTGGACTGACCCCGGGACCGCCGCGCTCTCCCGGGGTCTGCCCCGGCTGAGCGGTGGTGGTCCGCGCAGCCGGGCGTCACGTCAGGCCGTCCGCCGCCGGTGCCAGTCGCGGTGGTGGTGGTGAGGGTGGGCGTCGGCCCGCCGCCGGCGGTCGTTGCACAGCAGGCACCTGCCGTACTCCGGCGGGAGGGGGTCCTCCGGGTCTCCGTAGAGCGGATCGACCGCCCCGTTGGGGTGCAGGGCGCAGCCGGTCGGGCCGCCGGCCGCCCCCAGCGAGGTGGCGGCGGTCAGGGCCCGCCGGAGGACGTCGACGAGCTGATCGGCATCGCGCCGGGTGGGCGCGGTCTGTAGGGACGAGGCGATATCGGATGCGGTGGTCAGCGCGGTCTGGAGTTCGCGCAGGTCTGCGTAACCCATACCTCGGAGCGTAGATGCCCCCACTGACAGTTGATCTTCCGATCGCATTGCGCGGCTTCCCATGGCCGCATCCATGCCCCGCCGGGGCCACGAATCAGCGGCCCGGCGGTGACTGTCGCCTTCCCGGAGTATGACGTGCCGGTGTACGCCCCCTGCTGGAGACAGCGCAGTGGATACGGCACGGCGGAAACGGCGTGGCGGTACGGCCGCCTCACGGGGCGATGGGCAGTTCCCGCTTGTGGGCGGTGAGGCGGTAGCGGCGCGTGATGGCCGCGAACGCCGTCTCGCTGACCGGCTTGCCTTCGAGGAAGTCGTCGATCTCCTCGTACGTGACGCCGAGCGCGTCCTCGTCGGGCTTGCCCGGGTCCAGGGTCTCCAGGTCGGCGGTCGGCGTCTTCCAGACCAGCTCGGCCGGGGCACCGAGGGCCTCGGCGACGGCCCGTACCCGCCGCTTGGTCAGGCCGGTCAGCGGTACGACGTCCGCGGCGCCGTCCCCGAACTTGGTGAAGAAGCCGGACACCGCCTCGGCGGCGTGGTCCGTGCCGACGACCAGCCCGTCGTGGGCGCCCGCGACCGCGTACTGGGCGATCATCCGCTGCCGGGCCTTGATGTTGCCGTGGACGAAGTCCTGGTGACGCGCGTCACGGAACTCGACGCCGCCCGCGAGGGCCGCCTCCAGCGCGGCGTCGCTCGCGGGGCGGACGTCCACCGTCAGGACCCGGTCGGCGCGGATGAAGTCCAGGGCGAGCTGGGCGTCCTTCTCGTCCGCCTGGACGCCGTACGGCAGCCGCATCGCGTAGAACGTGGCGTCGTGCCCCGTGGCGCGGGCCCGCTCCACCGCGAGCTGGCACAGCCGGCCCGCGGTCGTGGAGTCGACCCCGCCGCTGATGCCCAGGACCAGGGAGCGCAGGCCCGTGGTCGCGAGCCGGTCGGCGAGGAAGGCCACCCGGCGTTCGGTCTCCCGCGGGGCGTCGAAGGACGCGGACACCTGGAGATCACGGGCGATCTCCTGCTGGAGGGACATGGACGCCGGGTCGGTCACGATTGCTCCTAGGAGTGAATGGGGGAGGAGGTGGTGGTGATGGAGGTGGTGGTGATGGGGTGGATGCGGTCGGTGATGTGGGGGCCGGCGGTGCCGGGGTCGGTGCGGTCCGTGGGACGGGGAAACTCTATGCCGGGCGCGCCCACTTCTTCAGGGCGGCCTTGTCCTCGAAGTCCGCGACGTTCTTGTCCACCGGCTGGTTGGTGTACTGGTGGAGGCGCCACGGCGCCTTCACGCGGGGATGGCCCGCCGCAACGTAGTCGGCGATCCACAGTCCGTCACCGGCGTAGGACGAGGTGTCCTGGTGGACCCAGAAGTCCCGGTTGCAGTAGAGCAGCACCCGGTGCGAGGGCCGCAGCCGCTTGACCTCGCGGATGAACTCGTCCTTCTGCGCGCTGCTCGCGTGGGTCCCGGCGCTGGTCCGCTCCCAGTCGGCCGCCAGCAGGTCGCCCTCCTCGGAAGCGCACTTCCCGACGAAGTACTCGGCCTGGGCCGTGATGTGGCCGGGCCACAGGAAATGGTAGAAGCCGATCACGCACCCGGCCTTGCGGGCCTTGTCGGCCTGGGATTTCTGGTGCGGATTGATGTACGAGCGGCCTTCCGTGGCCTTTATGAAGACGAAGTCCAACCCCTCGGCGGAATACGTGGTGTTGTGTGAACTGATGTCGACGCCGTGCAGCATGAGCGGCCTCCTACGGCCAAGTCGTACGGTTACCAAGCGTCATCTGTGTATGGGTAGTTCAGCATGTCAATGACCTGATACGCCAGATGCGCGAGGGTAAGTTCCGCAGCCCATGGGCCTTTTGGTGCATTCCCGGGGGCGCTCGGGATCATTCGTGAATGGTTGCGATGCGTAGGCGAACCGGCTCTTTCGTACGGATGGGCGATATGCTCGCGCGGATTTTCGATCGCCGATGGGCAGAATTCTTCATGAACGAACCAGGACCGGCCCAGTTGTTTACCAAGTCGGCATGGAACCGCTCGAAAAAGAGCAGCACCTCATAGGTGCCGGCCTCCCGCGGGAGTGACCACCGGCATCGGACGTCACCCGGAGCGGGGGAGGCCACTGGTGGACCGTGCGCACAGGCAGGACCGGGCCCGTTGCGGTGCCGCGGCGGCCAAGGACCCCACGCCGTGCGAGGGCGACGGGAACGCCGTCACCCTCATAGACCGGCACGGCACGGAAGTGGTGGGCTGTGTCCACCACTGCGCCCGGCTGCTGGCGGGGCTCGAAGGTGCCCGGGTCCATCCGTTCGTGCTGGCCGGCCGGGCACTGGAGGTCTACTCCCGGGCGCGTGAACTGCCGCCGTTCGCCTGGGAGATCGGCCGCTAGCTGTGGCCCGGGATCCGGGATCTGGGATCTGGGATCCGTGACCTGGGATCTCAGATCTCAGATCTCCCGCGTGAGCGGCTTCGCGTACGTCAGCGTGCGAACTTCTCGATGGCCGCCGGGGTGACGGGGGTGAAGAAGTTGACGAGGTTGCCGTCGGGGTCACGGAACAGCAGCGACCGGTTGCCCCAGGGCATCGTGGTGGGCCCGTTGACGAAGTCGGTGACGAAGCCGGTCAGGTTCTGGTGCACGCGGTCCACGTCGTCCACGAGGAACTCGGTGATCACGCTGTGGTTGTCCGCCGGGCGGGCGGAGCCCGGGGCGAACAGCGGGACGGTGCCGGTGCCGGCGATCGCGAGGGTGCCGCCCGTGGTCCTGAGTTCGGCGAATTCCTCGGTGGCCCACGTCGCCCGCGCCCCGGTGGCGCGCTCATAGAACTCGACGAGGCGCGCCACGTCGCTGGTGATGATGCGGATCGAGACGAACTCCATGGGGATCTCCTTGGCTGTGCTGAAGGCGTGCACCGCGCAGGCTAGGAGAAATAGTGGACAGAATCGGTCCTGTATTCGCGTTAGGCTGCGGATATGTCCCGACCCACCGCCCGCGTGCTGACACTCCTGGAGCTGCTCCAGTCGGGCGGCACCCGGACGGTGGCCGAACTGGCCGACCGGCTCGGCGTCGAAGGGCGCACCGTGCGGCGATATGTGGACCAGTTGATTGACCTGGACGTGCCCGTGGAATCGGTGCGCGGTCGCTACGGCGGGTACCGGCTCGCTCCCGGGTACCGCTTGCCGCCGCTCATGCTCAGCGACGACGAGGCGCTGGCCGTGCTGCTCGGCCTGATCGCCGGCCGCCGGGCAGGGCTGACGACGACGCAGCACACGGCGAACGAGACGGCCTCGGCGAAGATCCGGCGGGTGCTGCCCAAGCACATCGCCCGCCGGCTCGACACACTCCTGGAATCCCTCGCCTTCACGGAACAGCCGGGAGAGTTCGACACCCCGGACGCCGGGGTCCTGCTCACCGTCGCCGATGCGGTGCGCCACCGCCGGCCGGCCTCCATCCGCTACACCGACCGCAACGGACGGCGCAGCGAACGCACGCTGCACGCGTACGGGATCGTCGCCCATGCGGGACGGTGGTACGTCACGGGCCAGGACGCCCGGACCGGCGAGGACCGGACCTTCCGGCTCGATCGCATCGCAGACGCGCGGACCCTGCCCGGCTCATTCGAAGCGCCTGCGGGCCCCGGCCCGGCACAGCGCGTGCTGTCGGCGTTCGCCACGGCCGAGTACCGGCACCAGGTGACCTTGCGGATCCACGGGACGGTCGAGCAGATCCGCGCCCACCTGCCCGCCGGCATCGCGAGCCTTGAGGAGTACGAGCCCGCGGCCGGCCAGGACCGGGCGGCCGAGCGCTGGCTGCGCGTCGAGCTGTGGGCGGAGCGGCTCGACTGGTTGCCTGCGGTACTCGCCTCACTCGACCGGCCGTTCGTCATCGAGCGCCCCGATGAGCTGCGCGGCCTCGTCACCGCGCTCGCCGATCGCCTGACGTCCTGCGCCCGCCCAGCCTGACCGCGGGCCCTCAATGCTCCGGGCGCATCAGTGGCCCAGACGCCGGAGGAGACCGGGCAGCAGACCGTCCTCGCCCGGCGGGCGCACGCCGTCGGTGCGGGCGGCGGCATCGGCGGCCCGCTGCCGCCCTTCCGGCGACAGACACCAGGCCAGCAGCCGGTCCAGGCTCGCCGGCCGGACCGCTTCGTACGGCAGGACCGCGGGCCAGCCCAGCGCCGTCGCCTGGGCCCTGACCTTCGCCCCGCCCGCCACGGGATCCACGGCCAGCGCCGGGACGCCGGCCCGAAGGGCCAGGACCAGCCCGTGCAGCCGGGTGGTGACCACGGCGTCCAGCCGGGACAGGACGCTGTGCAGTTGCCCGGGGGTCGCCGGCAGTCGCCAGTCGCGGGAGTCCAGCCGGGTGTCCAGCGGCAGCCGCGCCGCCTCCAGCGTGCCGAGCCACCGGTCCAGTGACCGGGCGACCTCGCCGTGCCGCCGCCGGGACCCGTACTCGTGCTGGCCCTGCGTCTGGATGACCCCGAGGACCGGGACCGGCGCCGGCAGGGGCGCGTGCACACTCAGGTCACCGGCCGGCTGCGCGCGGCCCGCCGTGTCCCGGGGCAGCAGATCGTCGAACCGGGTCACGGCCGGGTCGGCCGGATCGGGCACGGAGACGCCGACGGCGATCCGGCGGCAGCGCGCGAAGCGGTCGTGCAGACCCAGCAGCGGGCTCGGGCCGCCGTCCGGCGCCGGGTGGGAGTGCAGCGGACCGCAGGTGAAGACGACGTGCGTGTACTGCTCCGGGTCGGCGTCCTCCAGGCACAGCGCCCCGGGGCGGAACACCGGTGACCAGGCCGTCTCATGGGGGATGGAGGCGGCGCGCAGTGTGTCCCGCACCGCCTCGGCGGCGAGCATGTCGCCCGCCGTGACCTCCCCGTGCAGGAAGCTGAACCAGCCGGTGAGCAGGACCCGGGCCGGGCGGGTCACCCGGGCCGGGCACGTCTCCCGGGCCGGGCGGGCCCCGGCCTGTGCCACGACGTCCGTCATGGCGTCCCTCCCTCCGTCATGGCTTCCCTCCCCTGCGGCCCGACTCCCCGGCCGGGCGGCGCCGCTCACCCTCACCCGGCACGGCGTTCACCCGACATAGCGGCGGGCGGCCGATGCCTTCTGCGGGGCCTCCAGGAGCCGCAGCCGCTGCTCGACGTCCCGGGGCAGCGGGCGGCGTTCGCGCAGCACCCACGGGGCGCCCGCGGCGGCCTCGGCGAAGGCCCGTACGGACGTGGCATCGCGCGGCACGGTCCGCGCCAGGTGTGCCGTACGGCGCAGGGCCGACGGCGCCGAGCGGCGCAGCCAGGTGAACCACAGGGTGTTGCGGATGCCGTGCCGGCGGCGCAGGGTCGCGTCCCGGCGCGGCGAGGGCCGGTGATGGACCGTCAGGCCGTCGGCGTAGGCGAGCCACCAGCCGCGCGCGGCGAGGTCGGCGGCGAGCAGTTCCTCCTCGCCGCCCAGCCACAGCCGGGGCGAGAAGCCGCCCGCCGAGCGGAAGCAGTCGGTACGCAGCACGGTTGCCGCGGCGAGGAAGGAACCGAGCGCGGGGCCCGGCAGCCAGTCCGGACCGGGGATCGGGGAGTGCCGCAGCTCCTGGACGATGGGGTCCTCGTACGGTTCGGGCCCTCGTACGGTTCGGGGCCCTCGTACGGTTCGGGGCCCTCGTGTGGTTCGGGGAGCGCGCCCGTACGGTCACCCGTGCCGCTGTGAGGTGCGGCGTCCGGATGCGGATGGACGAGGATACGGGCCGTGACGGCGGCGAGCCGGCGGTGGGCGTCCAGGAGGTCGGCGGCCCCCGCCAGCGAGCCGGGCTCCCACCACGAGTCGTCGTCACAGAAGGCCAGGTAGGGCGTGGTGGCCGTGCGGGCGGCGAGATTGCGGCCGACCGCGCCGAGGTTGCGGCCCGGGGTCAGCAACCGTACGGCGGGGAAGCGCTCGCGCACCGCCCGCGCCGTGCCGTCGGACGAGGCGTTGTCGACCACGGTCACCGGTGGCCGTTCGGGCAGCGCCGTCAGCCGGCCCAGGGTGTGCAGCAACTCCTCGCGCCGGTCGCGGGTGATGACGACGACGGTGGTGCGGTGGTCGGTCACGGCAGCTCTCCCCCGGCTTCGGTGCTGGTGGCCCGCAGGGTGTGCAGCGCGGCGATCGAGGTACGCGAAGGCCGCTCGTCGGCCGCCCCGCCGGCCGGCGGGGACGGGTTCAGGTGCGGGTGCGGGTGCGGGTGTGGGGACGGGTTCAGGGGCGGGGGCTCGGGCGGAGGGGCGGCCGGAGACGGACAGGGGGCGGCGGATTCCGGCGGGCGGCCGGCGTCCGGCTCGTCGTTCGCGGTACGGCGCTCCTGCGGGGAATGCGCGGTACGGCGCTCCCGCTGGGACCGGCCGCCCTCCAGGATCCGTACGCCGTGCTCCACCCAGGGAGGGACCACCCGGCGGCGGGAGACCGCGGCGGGCAGCCGGCGGACGGCGCCCGCCAGGGCATCCCGGGCCTCGGGGTCCCTGGGGCAGGCGCGCAGCAGCGACCACGTACGGGATGCCGCGCGCGGCAGGGGCCGGCGCATCCAGGCGGTGAGCAGTTCGTTGCGCAGCATCCGGGCCGAGCGGCCGGCGCGGGGCCCGGGGTCCGGGTCGTGCCAGGCGATCACCTGCGGGCAGTGGGCCAGGCCCCAGCCGCGGGTGGCCAGTTCGAGGGCGAGCAGTTCCTCCTCACCGCCGAAGTGCAGGACCCGGTCGAAGCCGCCGGCACCGAGGAACGCCTCACGCCGTACGACCGCCGCGCACGCCAGGAACCCCAGCACCGAGGGGCCCGGCAGGTCGGAGGCCCGGCCCAGGGGCGAGGCCGCCAGCACCTCGTTGAGCGGGTCGGGCCGGCCCTCCCGGCCCACGCGCACCGCGGCGGCGATCAGCCCGAGCCGGGGATGGCCGTCGAACAGCGCGGCGGCACGGTCCAGGGCGCCCGGCTCCCACCAGGAGTCGTCATCGGCGAAGGCCACGTACGGGGTGTGCAGCGCGGCGGCGCCCACGTTGCGGCCGACCGCGCCGAGGTTGCGTCGTGGGGTCAGCAGACGGACCTGCGGGTGGCGGTCCCGTACGGCGCGCGCGGTGCCGTCCGTCGAGCCGTTGTCGACGACGGCGACGGGCGGGCGCTCGGGCAGCGCGGCGAGGCGGTCCAGGGTGCCGAGCAGGCGCTCACGCCGGTTGCGGGTGATCACCACGACGCCGACCCGGGGCTCGGCCGCCGCGGAAGCGGACGACGAGGACGACGGGACCGACGAAGTTGACGGGGGTGACGGGGTTGACGGAGAGGACGGGGTTGGCGGAGAGGACGGGGATGACCTGATTGCGCTCATGACACCGGCTCGGTAGGACGTGTGCGGATGCGGTCGGATGAGGGGGCCTCCTGGGGCCCGGGGCCGGGACCGGAGGCGGGTCGGGGTGCGGGTTGAGCTTCGGGCGAGGGTCGAGCTGCGGTTTCGGGCTCGGGGTCGGGGCTGGGGCTGGGGCTGGGGCTGGGGGCGGGTCCCGACTCGGTTCCCGTTCCGGGGCCGGTTCCGATTCCGGTTCCGGGTCCGGCTTCGGGCTCCGGGCCGGTCTCGGCGGGCTCTACGCGTACGGGCGGGGGCGCGTCGGGACGTACCCCGCCGGACGTGAATCCGGGCAGCTCGGCCAGCTCGTCGAGGACCTCGGCCACCGTGACGCGCAGCAGCCGGCCGTCGGGCCGCGCACCGTGCGCGTCACCCGGGCGCGCCAGGTCCCCGCGGTCCGGGTGCCACAGCACCCGGTGCCGGGACGAGCGCGGCGGTCCCCACAGCCGCGGGGAGACCGGCCCGAACAGCACCACGGACGGCGTGCCCAGCGCACTGGCGAGGTGGGCGAGCCCGGTGTCCCCGACCACGACGGCCCGGGCGTGGGCCACCAGCGCGGCCAGTTCGCCGAAGGGCACGTCCGCCGCGCCGCCCACGACGGCGGAGTCCGGCAGCCCGGCCCGCTCGACGACCTGGCGGGCGAGCGGACCCTCGCCGGCGCCCGCGGTCACCACGACCCGGTGCCCCGCGCGATGGAGGGTGCGGGCGACGGCGGCGAACCGTTCCGGCGGCCACCGCCTGGCCGCGGCGTCGGCGCCGGGGTGGACCACGACCGCGCCGGGGGCCGGGGAAGGCCCGGCGGGCGGTGGTATCCGCAGGTCGTCGGGGTCGGCGGGGACGCCGTACCACTCCAGGAGCCGGCACCAGCGGACGCGCTCGTGCTCGTCCTCCTGCCAGCGGGGACCGGGCACGTCCGGGGTGACGGGATGGGCGTACGCGAACAGCCGGGCCGGCCGCAGGGCGCGCAGCAGGAGGTGGCTGGGCGGGCCGTTGCCGTGCAGGTCCACCGCGAGGGCGGGGGGCGGGCCGGTCCACTCCAGCGTGCGCGGCACGGCGCGGTCCGGCGCCTCGGCGGGCAGCAGCCGGTCGACGACGCCGGTGGCCGCGGCGGCCTCGGCGAGCCGGCCGGGCGCCGCCAGCACGATCTCGTGCCCGGGGCAGGCGGCCCGCAGCGCGCGCAGCGCGGGCACCGCCGTCAGCAGATCGCCGAGCCCCAGTGCCCGCAGGACCAGGACGCGGGGGCGCGGGGCGTCTCCGGCGGGGGCGGGGCGTGTCGCGTTGGGCTGTGCCATGTCGGCCTCGGCCTGTGGCGTGCCGGTTCGTGCCGCATCGGCCCGTGCCGTGCCGGTCCGTGCCCCGTCGGTCCTCCGCCCGTTCACCGGCCCGCTCCTGTCGTGGTGTGGGTGTGGGTACGGGCCAGGGCCGCGCGGCGGGCCAGTTCGGTGGTGGAGCGGCCCGCCAGGTAGGGCAGCACGACGGTCTGGCCGCCCCATTCGCCCAGGGCCACCGCCTCCGGCAGGGTCTCGGCCGTGTAGTCGCCGCCCTTGGCCCACACATCGGGGCGCAGCCGGCGCAGCAGCGCCTCCGGCGTGTCCTCGTCGAAGACGGCCACGGCGTCCACCGAGCCCAGGCCCGACAGGACCCGTACCCGGTCGGCCTCGGGCGTCAGCGGCCGGCCGGGGCCCTTGAGCCTGCGGATGGAATCGTCGGAGTTGACGCAGACGATGAGGCAGTCGCCGATCCGCCGGGCGCTCTCCAGCAGCCCGACGTGGCCGGCGTGCAGCAGGTCGAAGCAGCCGCCGGTGGCGACGACCGTGCCGCCCCGGGCGCGTACCGACTCGGCGAGCGCGAACGGGTCGGACAGCGGCGGCCGTCGGTCCGCAGCGGGGTCCTGTGCGTCCCACAGGGCGGGGTTGCCGGCGCCGCCCGCCGCGACGAACGCGGCGGCCTCGGCGACCGCCCGTTCGACGGCCTCCTCGGGCAGGGCGCCGTCACCGAGCGCGGCGGCGGCCACCGCCGCGAAGCAGTCCCCGGCCCCGCACGGATCGCCGGAGGCCGGGTAGGCGGGCGGGACCAGCAGCGGGCTGTCGCTGCCGATGCGGGTCAGCATCGCCCCGCGCGCGCCGAGCGTGACGGCCACCGCGGCGACCTGCCAGCGGTCCGCCAGATGTGCGCCGCGCAGCGCGTGGGCGCGCAGCGAGTCGTCCTGCGCGGACGGCAGCCGGCTGTCCCGGGCGGGCGGCGGCGGGCCGTCCCCGGCGGGCACGGCTGACGCGGCGGACGCGGCGGGCACGGCTGACGCGGTGGGCCCCGGGCCGGTGCCGTCGGACGGTACCAGGGCGCGGGCCTCGGCGGCGTTGGGGGTGGCCAGCCGGACGCCGGGAACCGGCGCGTCGCCGCGCGGGTGCGGGTCCCACAGCACCGGAACCCGTCGGGCGGCCTCGGCGAGGTACGGGCGCAGGGCGCGGACGGTGCCCCGGCCGTAGTCGGCGACCAGCACGGCACGCGCGCTCCGCAGCACCTCGCGCACCGCCTCGTCGGGTTCGCCGGGCAACCCGCCGCCGTCGTCGATCCGTACCAGCGGCCGGTCGCCCACACGGACCCGGGTCTTGACGGGCAGCGTGCCGTCCAGCGGCAGTTCGGCCAGGCGTATTCGGGAGGCGGTCAGCGCCTCGCGTACGGTCGCGCTGGCGCGGTCCGTGCCGAGCGCGGTGACCAGCACGACGTCACGGCTGCCCCGGCCGTCCCGGGCGGCCAGCGCGGCGGCCAGCCCCGCGCCGCCGGGCCGGCTGCGGTCACCCGTGACGTCCACGACGGGGGCCGGCGCGTCCGGCGCCAGCCGGCCGGCCTCGCCGTCGATGTCCCGGTCGAGCAGCGTGTCACCGACGACGACCAGCGGTGTCCGCTCCTTCTCCGTCACGGCGCCTCCCGGGTGAGCGGGCGGGCGCGTCCGCCGGTGTGGTGAGATCCGGTGACCGTGGGAGACCCGGCGGCTGTGGGGGACCCAGCGGCAGTGGGGGACCCGGAATCTCCGTACGCGGCCGATGCGGCCGATGCGGCCGATGCCGTCGAGGTGGCGGAGGGGTCGGAAGGGTCGGTCGTGCCCGGTGGTGCGGCCGAGGTGACCGGCCCCGCCGGCGTACCGGCCGCGGTGCCCGTACCCGCCGCGACCGGCTCCCGTACCGTGCCCGCGCCCGCACGCACTCCGGCGCCCGCGCCCGCGCTCGTGCCGGCTCCCGCGCCGGCGCCCGCTCCTGCCACCGTCGGACCGCCCGCCGCCCGCGCCCCCGTGTCCGCCCGGTCGTCCACCACCGCGTCGAAGGACTCGCACAGCAGGTGCAGCGCCACCAGGTGCGCTTCCTGCACGGTCGCCGTGCTGTCCGCGTCGATGCACAGCGCCTCGTCCGCGCGGGCGGCCAGCGGGTTGGGGCGGGGCCCGGTCATCGCCCAGACCCGCAGCCCGGCCGCCCGGCCCGTGTCGGCCGCGGCCAGCAGGTTGGGGCTGCGCCCGGAGGTGGACATCAGCAGCAGGACGTCGCCGGGCCGTCCGTGCGCGGCGACCTGACGCGCGTACAGCTCCTCGAAGCCGTAGTCGTTGCCGATGGCCGTGACACTGGAGGTCTCCGCGTGCAGGGCGATGGCGGAGTAGGCGGGGCGTTCGTCGCGGTACCGGCCGACCAGTTCGGCGGTCAGGTGCTGGGCCTGCGCCGCGCTGCCGCCGTTGCCGGCGGCCAGCAGCCGCCCGCCGAGGGGCAGCACGGCGGCGAGGTGGTCGCCCCAGGCGGCGACCTGGCCGAGCCCGGCACGGCGGAACCGGCCGATGGCGTCCAGCAGGGACTGGCAGTGCTCGTGTGCGGCGTGGTGGGGGTGACGAGGATCGGTCATGGCAGTCATGGCGGTCATGGCTTGCTGAGCCTTCTCCGGCGTCCGGCGGACGGCGGGCCGGGCCCATACCTCCCTTACGTGTGCGGTGGTGCGGATGGTGCGGTGGACCGGTCGTGCGGCGCCGCGACGCACGGCGTACGTACGGTTCGGGAGCACGCACGGTTCGTGAGCGGGTACGGACCCGGCGTACGGACGGAACCGGCATCCGTACGGACGGAACCGGCATCCGCACGCCCCGTCCGCGCGTCGCCCCATCGCTCCATCGCCCCGTCCGCACGTCGCGGCGCGCGTCGCTCAGCCCACCGGCGAGGTGACCGCGGCGGGACGGGACGCCAGCACCTCGCGGTAGACCGCCTCGGTGGCCGCGGCCACCCGGTCCCAGCCGTACCGGGTCAGTACGCGGCGGCGGCCCGCGGCCCCGCACGCCGACCGCCGCGCCGGGTCCCGGAGCAGGCCGGTGACGGCCGCGGCCAGCGCGGCGGGATCGCCCGGTGGCACCAGCCGCCCGGTCACCGGGTCGGCGACGGTGTCGAGCTGCCCGCCCACGGCGGTGGCCACCACGGGCGTGCCGCAGCCCATCGCCTCCAGGGGCACGATCCCGAACGGCTCGTAGTCGGCGGGGCACAGCACCACATCGGCGCTGCGCAGCAGCGCGGGCACCTCCTCGCGCGGCACGCCCCCGACGAAGCGGACCCGGTCGGCGACGCCCGCCTGACGGGCCAGCGCGCGCAGTCGCCGTACTTCGGGGTCGGCGTCGAGCCGGTCGCGCGGCGGGCCGCCGGCGATGACGAGTTCGGCGCCGGGCAGGCCCGCCAGGGCCGCGACCGAGACCCCGGCGCCCTTGCGTTTGACGAGCCGGCCGATCTGGAGGAGCCGGTGCCGGTGCGGGCCGCGCGGTGCGACGGGGCCCTCGGGGGTGAAGTGCGCCGGGTCCACGCCGCACGGCACCACGGCCGCCCGGTGTGCCGGTACCCCCATGGCGCCCAGTTCGGCGACCTCGTCGCGGCAGGTGGCGATGATGCGGTCGCAGCCCTCGCCGATCCGGGCCTCCAGGGCTATCCGGTCCGGCGGGCTGGTGTCGGCGGCCCGCTGGTGACGCCGCTTGACGGTGCCCAGCGCGTGGTAGGTGTGGGTCAGCGGCAGGTCCAGTTCACGGGTGGCCATCAGGGCGGCCACGCCGGACATCCAGAAGTGGGAGTGGACCACGTCCGGTGGCCGGTGCTGCCACTCGCGTATCAGGAACTGCCCGAACTCCTCCATGTACGGCAGGAGTTCGTCCTTGGGGACGTGCCGTACGGGCCCGGCGGTGACGTGCCGTACCTCCACGCCCGGCCGCAGCGGCACCCGGCCCGGCAGGTCGGGGGAGTCCCGGCGGGTGTAGACGACGACCCGGTGACCGCGGTCGGCGAGGGCGGCGGCGAGGTGGGCGACATGGACGTTCTGGCCGCCGGCGTCCACGCCTCCCAGTACGGCCAGCGGGCTGGCGTGCTCCGACACCAGCGCCACGGTGTGCGGACGGACTTCCTCGGTCGGCATCATTTCCGGGTCACCTCCTCGATCAGTCGCTCCCAGTCGTGCAGGAAGCGTTTGAGCCCGTAGCGGGCGAGCGCCGCGTCCCGCGCCCGCGCCCCGTCCTCGGCCGCGGCCCGCGGGTCCGCCACGTACCGGCGCGCGGCCTCGGCCAGCACCTCGGGGCGCGTGGAGAGCACCCCGGCGCCCGGCGGCACCGCCTGGACCGCCTCGGTGGTGGCCAGGGCGACCACCGGCATCCCCAGGTGCATGGCCTCCAGGAGGGACAGGCCCAGGGACGTCCAGCGCACCGGGTGCACGTACACGCGGCGTTCGGCCATCGCGCCGTGCAGCTCGCCCTGTGGCAGGTCGGCGGTGCGGCAGCGGTCCGGCGGGATGCCCAAGTGCCCGGCCAGGCCCTCGGTCCGCATCCCGAACACGTCCAGCGGGGCCGCCTCGGACAGGGCGGGCAGCAGATCCGTACCGGTCGTACGGCCGCGCCGCAGCGGCTCGTTGACGACCACGGCGGCCCGCGGCAGCCGCCCGGTGTACAGGTGCCCGGGGTCGACGATGCCGTGCTCGATCACTTCCGTACGGGTCGAACCGCTGTCCCAGAAGAGCCGGTTGAAGTGGGTGACGTGCACCAGCACCAGATCGTCCCGGTCGGCGCACGGGTGGCGGGTGTCGGGGACGTCACCGCTGGGCGCGTTGTGCTCCAGGTATACCGCCGGCACGTCCCGGCCCGGCCGCCGTCCGCCGAGCCAGCGCTCGGCCAGCTCCGCCTCGTGCGGGCGCTGGAGCACCACCAGATCGACCGGGGCCTCGGAGAGCTGGGACGGCGTCAGTTCCCGTACGGACTCAGGCCAGGGGAACGTACGCGCCCGGCCCAGCCCGTCCGGCCCGCGGTCCGGGGTGACCGGCACGAAGTAGGTGTGCGGTCCCTGGACGAACGCGGTGGTCCACGAACCGTGCACGTGCCACAGCAGAATGTTCATACGGTCACCTCCTGGTCCGGGCCGCGGTCCCGGCTGACGAGCGAGTCCACGGCATCGAGGAGCTCGGCGTCCGTCACCGAGTCCAGGCAGGGATGGCCGGGCACCGGGCAACTGCGGGCCCGGGTCCCGGCGCACGGCGCGTCCTGGCGTCCCAGCAGGACGGACGGCACCCGGTACGGCGCCCACCGCTCGGCCGGCACGACGGGCGCGAACAGGCAGGCCACCGGGGTTCCCACGGCCGCGGCCAGATGCGCCGGGCCGGTGTTGCCGACCACCGCCGTGCGGGCCCCGGCCAGCACCCCGGCCAGCTCCGGGAACCCGGTCCGGCCGCCCAGGTCCAGGGCGTCGCCGCCCGCCACGAACGCGGTCAGCGCGCGCTCGCCGGGGCCGCCGGTGACCACGACCCGGTGTCCGGCGGCGGCCAGGGCCGCCACGCCCCGGCGGGCCCGGGCCGCGCTCCAGGAGCGGGCCGGGACGGCGGAGCCGGGGTGCACCACGACGTACGGTTCGCCGCCCGTCAGATGGCCGGTGCCGGGGACGGCGGCGACGCGCAGACCGCCGGGGTCGCCGGGCGGCAGGGCGAAGCCGGCCGCCTGCGCGAGATCGAGCGCCGCCCGCGCCTCGTGGCGGTGCGGCGCCCGCCGGTGCCGCAGGTCCAGCAGCGCGCCCGGGTAGTCCACGCTGTCCGCGGCGATCCACGGCACCCCGGCCAGCCGCAGCAGCAGCGCGGCCGGCAGCGGGCTCTGGTGGAAGGACGTGAGGATCAGGGCGCGGTCGAAGCGGCGGGCGGCCAGCGCGTCGACCAGGGCGTCGGTCTCCTCGCGCCGTACCGGTGGCGGGTCCAGGCCCACCCACGGCGCGTCGTGCACCAGCACCTCGTCCACGCCCGGCAGCAGCCGCGCCGCCTGCTCCCCCAAAGGCCCGCACAGCACCGCCGTGTGCCGCGAACCGGCCGCCACCGCCCGTACCGCCGGGCCGGCCAGCAGCACGTCACCGGCGCTGTCCAGCCGTACGACGAGCGTACGAGGGACCGCCGTCATGCCCCGGGGCCCTTGTCCGGGGCCGGCGACAGCTCCCGGTCCTGCGGCGACTGCTCCCGGTCCTCCGGCAGCATCCGGCCCGGCAGCAGTTCCCGGATCGCGGTGAGCAGGTCCGGGGCGCTCTCCTCGGCCGCGCCGATCTCCTCCTGGCGGGTCACCGGCGTCGGGACCAGGACGCCCCGGGCACCGGCCGCGCGGGCGGCGCCCATGTCCGCGCCGATGTCACCGATGACGACCGTACGCGCGGGGGAGACGGCCAGCAGGCCGCAGGCCGCGAGCACCAGACCGGGGGCGGGCTTGCGGCAGCCGCAGCCGTCGGCCGGACCGTGCGGGCACACCGCCCAGACGTCGAACGGGCCGAGCAGCTCCTCCACCCGGTCGCGTACGGCGCCCACATCCCGCCGCGTCAGCAGCCCGCGCGCGACGCCCGACTGGTTGCTGACTACACCGAGGGGGACGCCGCAGGAACGCAGCGCCTCAACGGCCCGGAGCGCGCCGGGCATCGGGCGGACGAGGCGGGGGTCGCCGTTGTAGGGGACGTCCTCGATAAGCGTGCCGTCCCGGTCGAAGAGCACCGCCTCGGGGAGCCGGGCGGTTCCGGAGGACGCGGGGGGAACGGGGACCGGGGCGGAGGCGGAGGTGGGGGCGGCGGGCTGGACCCGGGTCTCCGGGAGGAACAGCCACGGGCCGTCGGCCGGGGCGGTTGTGTTGGGTGGGGCTGATGTGGTGAGCACACGCCACAGGTATCCCGGGAGCCAACTACGAAACCCACACAAAATGACTACTGGGGGCCATCGCCTCACCACTCATCGGTGGTGCGGTCGGGCATCGCCGGCCTGCGGATCGGCGTCGTTCCGGTACGGCATGCAGCCCGGTTCGTACGGCGTGCCGGTCAGCCCGTACGGCACTCGTCCGCCTCGGCACCCGCCGACGGGAACGGCGGGTGCCGAGGGCAGTTCACGCGAGGCCGCCGGGGCTACTCCAGGACCGGCAGGCTCACCGTCGTGCGGGGGACGGCCGGCGTCTCCACGGGCGCCTCGGGGCCCGGCCGGCGACCGTGCTGCTCCTCCCGGCCCTCTCCGACCGCCGACACCTGCGCCGACACCTGCGCCGGCGCCTGCCACGCGCCGGCGCGCCGGTGCCGGAAGAGTCCGCGCAGCCAGTGGAGCGTGGCGGCCGGCGGGATCAGCGCGCTGGTCGCGGCCATGGTGGCGATCTCGTCCGAGGTCCGGGGCCCGGGTGCGATACGGGCCCAGGCGAACTCCGCTGTGCCGCCCAGCCACAGCCCCGCGCAGCCCGCCGCCGCCCGGGGCCGGCCTGCGGCGGCCAGCGCCAGCGCCGCCACGCCCGCCGCGGTCACCGCGAGATGGCGGGGCAGCCGGCCGCGCGGTGCCCCGGCCCGGTGCCACCAGTCGCGGCCGTGCACCCGGTTCATCAGGACGTCGTCCGCGTTGCCGGCCTGGGTGCGCAGGGACACCCAGCGGTCCGTGGGGCGTACGGGGTGCGTGGTGCGGCGGTCGCCCGTACCGATGGCCCAGCCCGCGTCCACGACCCGCAGGGCCAGGTCGGCGTCCTCCCGGAAGGCACGCGGAAAGCGTTCGTCGAAGCCGCCGACCGCTTCCAGCGCCGCGCGCCGGTAGGCCATGTCGGCGGTGATCCACTGGGCGCTCGCCAGGCCGGCCGTGTTGCGTTCCCAGTCGGTGGGCCGGCGGTCCGTGGGCAGCGGCACGAAGATCCGGCCCTGTACGGCGGCCGTCTCCGGACCGGCTGCGGTCAGGTCGGCGGCCAGGTCGCGTGCCCAGGTCGGGCCGGGCAGCACATCGTCGTCCAGGAAGGCGATCCACGGCTCGGACACGGACCGCCAGCCGGTGTTGCGGGCCGCCGCCGGGCCCCGCGCGCAGCCGGAGACGATCTCGACCAGGTCCAGCAGCGGGGCGGGCACCGTCACGGACAGCGGGGTGCAGTCCTCCAGCCGGCGGTCGTCGACCAGGACGATCCGGGCCGGCCGCGGGCCCTCGCCCTCGGCCAGCGCGCGCAGGCAGGCGTCCAGGCTGGGGCGGCCCAGGGTCGGGATGACGATCGCGTACCGCGGCCCGGCGGGGGAGGCGGCCCGGCGCCCTGTACCGCTGCTCCCGTTCGTACGGTTGCCACTGCCCGTACCGCCGCTCCCGTTCGTACGGCTGCCGTCGCGCGTACCGCCGCCCCCGCCCGTACGACTGCTCCCGTTCGTACGACTGCTCCCGTTCGTACGGCCGCCGTCGGCGCGGTGGTCTCCGTCCGCCCGGCCGCGACCGTTCCCGTGGTTCCGGCCGCTCATACGGCCAGCTCCTCTTCCAGCGGCCGGGCGGCGGCCCGCGCCGCGTCCGGCTGCCCGGAGGCGAAGAACTCCCGGCGGCGTACGACGAACGGTCCGATCGCCAGCAGGTCCACCGGGGCGGAGCCGAAGCATTCCAGCGCGTCGCGCGGATCGTCGACCATGGGGCGGCCCGCCGTGTTGAGGCTGGTGTTGACCACCACCGGCAGGTCCGTCAACTGCTCGAAGTTCCGCAGCATCCGGGCCACCAGCGGCTCGGCGTCCGCGTCCACGGTCTGGATGCGCGCGGTGCCGTCCACGTGGACCACGGCCGGGATGCGCTCCCGCCAGTGCGGCGCCACGTCGTGCACGAAGAGCATGTACGGGCTCGGCAGCGGCCCGTCGAAGATCTCCGCCGCCCGGTCGGCCAGCACCATCGGCGCCACCGGCCGGAACTGCTCGCGCCCCTTGACGTTGTTCAGCCGCTCCAGGTTGCCCACCCGGCCGGGGTGGGCCAGCAGCGACCGGTGGCCCAGCGCCCGCGGGCCGAACTCCGCACGGCCCTGGAACCAGGCGACGATCTGGTCGTCGGCCAGCGCCCGGGCCACCGTCTCGGCGACGTCGGCCGGCCGGTCGAAGGGCACCTGGGCCGTCTTGAGCCAGGCTTCGAGTTCGGCGTCGGACCAGCCACGGCCCAGCGCGGCGGTGCTCGGCGGCTGTGGCGCCTGCCCGGTGTCGGCGGAGAGCAGCAGCGCGCCGCCCAGCGCCGTACCCGCGTCGCCGGAGGCCGGCTGCACCCAGACCCGGTCGAAGGGCCCCTCGCGGGCGATCCGGGAGTTGGCCACGCAGTTGAGCGCCACCCCGCCGGCCAGGGTCAGTACCTGGTCGTGGGTCTGGCCGTGCAGCCAGCGGGCGAGGTCCAGCAGGGTCTCCTCCAGGCACGCCTGGGTGCTGGCGGCCAGGTCGGCGTGGGCCTGCGTCCACGCCTCGTCGGGGCGCCGGGCGTCGCACAGTTCGCCCCACGGCACGCCACTGGCCCGGAAGCCGCCGTCACCGGTCGGGTGCACGTGGCGGCGCAGTTCGGGGAGCATGCGCGGGGTGCCGTACGAGGCCAGCGCCATGACCTTGTACTCGTCGGAGGAGCGCAGGAAGCCCAGGTGCTGGGTGAGTTCCTCGTACACCAGGCCCAGGGAGTGCGGCAGTTCCTGGCCGTGCAGGGGCACCAGCCGCTCGCCGATCCGGCGCGCGGCCAGGTGCGAGGTGGCCTCGCCGCGGCCGTCCAGGACCAGGACGGAGGAGGAGTCCGCGTCGGGCGCGGCGAAGGCGCCGGAGGCGGCGTGCGCCATGTGGTGCGGGACGAACCGCACGATGTCCGGGTCGAGTCCGGGCAGCGCGTCGCGCAGGAAGTTGGGGGCCTCACGGGCGTAGATCAGGCGCAGGTGGTCCCAGGGGTCGTCCAGGCCCATCGCCTCGGCCGGCCGGGCCAGTCCGGGGTCGAAGGAGTACGCGACGGCGTCGAGGTCCTGGGGCCGCAGCCCGGCCCGGCGCAGGCACCAGGCGGCGGACTGCGCGGGGACCTCCCAGGCGGAGAACGGCACCGGCCGCTTGCCGTGCTTACGCCTGGAGAACCGTTCTTCCTCGGCGGCGGCGACGGTCCTGCCGTCGATCACGAGCGCGGCGGAAGGGTCGTGGAAGAGGGCGTTGATTCCGAGAATGCGCATGGACAGTGGCCTTTCCTGGCCTGTTGGCGGTCGGGCGGTGGAACGGTGGGGACGGGCCGGTGCGCCGCCGGGGCGGCCGGGACGGGGAACGGCTGGTCGGTGGGGGCGGACGGCCGGTCCGTGGGGCGGCCGAAGAGGGAGCGGTCGAAGAGGGAGCGGTCGAAGAGGAGGCGGCCGGGCCTGCGGCGCGGCCGGTCAGGCCGGCCGGCGCTCCCGGAACCAGCGGATGACCCGGTCCAGCCCCTCTCTGGCGGGCACCTCCGGCTCCCACTGGAGCTTGCCGCGGGCCAGCGTGATGTCGGGACAGCGCACGGCCGGGTCGTCGGTGGGCCGGTCGATGAAGCGGACCTCGGAGCGGGACCCGGTGAGTTCGATGACCAGGCGGGCCAGGCCGAGCATGGTGATCTCGTCGGGGTTGCCGAGGTTGACCGGTCCGCGCAGGTCGGACGCCGCCATGGCGAGGATGCCGCGTACGGTGTCGTCCACGTACGCCAGCGACCGGGTCTGCCGTCCGTCACCGGTGACCGTCAGCGGCTCACCGGCCAGCGCCTGGCATATGAAGGTCGGTACGGCCCGGCCGTCGTGCCCGCGCATCCGCGGCCCGTACGTGTTGAACAGTCGTACGATCGCGGTGTCGGTGCCGTGCGAGGTGAACTCGGCCGTGGTCAGCGCCTCGGCGAAACGTTTCGCCTCGTCGTACACGCTACGCGGCCCCACGGGGTTGACGTTGCCCCAGTAACTCTCGTTCTGCGGGTGCTGCCGCGGATCGCCGTACACCTCCGAGGTGGACGCGAGCACGAAGCGCGCCCCCCAGGAACGGGCCAGCGCCAGCGCGTTGCGGGTGCCGGCGCTGCCCGTCTCCAGGGTGTGCAGGGGCAGCCGGAGATAGTCGGCGGGCGAGGCGGGGGAGGCGAAGTGCAGGACGAGGTCCGCCGGCCGCCGGACCTCGAACGGCTTGCTGACGTCCGCGCGGACCAGGGTGAAGCCCGCACGGCCCTCCAGATGGGACAGGTTCTCCCGGGAACCGGTGCAGAAGTCGTCCACACAGGTGACGGCGGTGCCCTGATCCATGAGCGCGGTGCACAGATGCGAGCCGACGAAGCCGGCGCCGCCGGTGACCACTGCGTGCTCCCACCGGGGGCGGATGCGGTGTCCAGAGGGTCCAGATCCATGGGGTTCCTTCCGTGAGCGCGCCGCTGGTTCACTTCCCGTGGAAGACGGCCTTCTCCACCTCGGCGGGGTTCTTGAAGCGGTTCTCGCGAAGGTGGGAGATCTTGTCGACCAGCTCGCTGTCCGCCTTGTTGCTCTTGGCGCACTCCACCAGGTCCTTGCGGCCGGCGGGGTAGTGCGCGCCCTTGAGCGCCTTCTGCAGTTCGATGGGGTTGGTGTCGGCCATCGGTGTCACTCCAGACGTGTGGGGGGGCTGATGTGTGGGGGGGTGTGGGGAGGTTGACGTGTGGGGCAGGTGTCGATCCGCCGTACAGGAGTGACTCCCGGACGGCACGTCTTGCAGTACCCCTACTTTTCAGGGTCAATCGGACTTCCGCCCCTCGCGTCGCCCGCGCGGGCGGCCCGGCCCGGTCGCCGCCCGGTCGCCGTACGGGCACGGTCCGGCCGCCGCCCGGCCACCGCCCGGCCCTCACCCCGCCCCGCTTCCCGGCCGCCCGGCCGTGGCTCATTCACAGGCCGCGAGCTGCTGCCGTATCTGCCGGAACAGCCGGGCCAGGATGCGGGAGATCTGCATCTGGGAGACCCCGACGGACTCGGCGATCTGGCTCTGGGAGAGCCCGCGGAAGAACCGCAGGTGCAGTACGTGCCGCTCCCGCTCGGGCAGCCCGGCCAGCAGCGGGCGCAGCGCCTCACGGTTGATGACGTGCTCCAGCGCGCTGTCCTCGGCGCCCAGCGTGTCGCGGACGGTGAGGTCCTCGGAGGCACCGGTGACCGCGTCCAGGGAGACCGGGGCGCAGGTGGCACTGGCCTCCAGGCCCAGCAGGACGTCCTCCTCGGAGAGCCCGGTACGGGTGGCGATCTCCTCGACGGTCGGGCGGCGGCCGACGAGTTCCTGTTCGAGGTCGCTGAGCGCGGCCCGGACCCGGGAGCGGGCCTGCTGGACGCTGCGTGGCACGTGCAGTGTCCACAGGTGGTCGCGGAAGTGCCGCTTGAGCTCGCCGATGATCGTGGGCACGGCGTACGCCTCGAAGGAGTGGCTGAGGTCCGGGTCGTACCGGTCCACCGCCTTGACCAGCGCGACCGCCGCGACCTGCCGCAGATCCGCGGCGGTCTCCCCCTTGTTGCGGAACCGGCAGCTGATGCGCTCGGCCATCGGCAGCCAGGCAGCGATGACCTGATGGCGCAGCAGGTCACGGTCCGGGCCGGGGGCCATGCGGGCGAGGCGGCGGAAGTCCTCGGCGGTGTCGGGTGAGGTATGGGTGCGGCGATGCGCCGTGATCATGCCAATCTCCTCGGGTGCGGGACCCGCCCGCCGGGCCGTGCGGTCCACGGGCCCGCGCGCGGGTTCTCACGGCTGCCGCACGGACGCGCCGCCCGGGGGCACCCCGCGGGAGCGCCGTACGGCAGGCCACTGACCTCAATGTGCGTCCGGCGCCGGGCCCCCGCGATTTTTGACCGGCCAATCGACCGCCGCCCGTCCGCGGGCCTCCTGTCGCGCCCTGCGCCGACCCTCGGTGGGCCGTCCATGGGCTGTCCGCCGTCACTCCCGCGCTGCTCGTCCGTGAGCCGTCCGCCGTCACTCGCGCGCCGTCCGTCCGCGGCGGGCGGGCTCCGGCCCCCGCGCCCGGCGTGGCGTTGCGGGATCGGGTCCGCCGGGTGACGCTGGTGTGACTCAGGGAGTGCGTGAGCGACCACGTTCCGTAGCCGTACTCACGTTGCTCCGGGCGATGCGAGGGGCGCGCCAGCCGGACGTGCCCCTCCCCCCAAGGAGGGAGTCGCAGTCGTGATCACCGAAGTCAGCCGCCAGTACACCCTCGGTGCCGAGGCGTATCCGTTCCGGATCGCCCAGGTGCGGCGCATCGTCGCCGCCCACCTGCGCCACTGGGGGCTCGAACCGCTCATGCAGCCGGTGGGCCTGGGCGTCAGTGAACTGCTGACCAATGTGTACCGGCACGCCAAGAACGACAAGGCGTGCGTCCTGGAACTCCGCTGGACCGGCCGCCGGCTCACCGCCTCGGTGGCCGACAAGGACCGCAGCCTGCCGCGGATGTGCAGCCCGGTCCCGCTCGCCACGCACGGCCGGGGCCTGGCGATGATCGCCTCCCTCAGCGACAGTTGGGGCACCCATGCCACGCCCGACGGCAAAGTCGTCTGGTTCACGGTCCGTACGGACGCCCCGACCGGCCCTCCGCTGCGCCCCAAGACCCCCCTTCCGGCTGTGCCGACGGCCGAACAGGTGCTGCTGCCCACCGGATGAGCCACGAGCCATGAGCCTGGATGAACCATGAGCCATGAGCCTGTACGTGCCGGGCCCGGAAAGACCCTCATGAGGCGGTCTTTCCGGGCTTGTTCATGTACGGGGTGGGCGCGGACCCAGGAGTCGGCGGCCGGGCCGAGGGGCGTGGTCCGCTCCGCGCCGTGCCTCCCGGGGTGCCTCCGGCCGCCTCGGGGTACCCGGGTGCCGAGGGGTACCGAAGGAGAGGGCTCATGCGATTCCACGACCGGCGCCAGGCCGGCACCCAGCTCGCCGCGGCACTGGTCCGCTGGGCGGCGGACACCCACGCGGACCTCACCCACACCCTCGTCCTGGCCCTGCCGCGCGGCGGTGTGCCGGTGGCGGCGGAGGTCGCCCGTGCCCTGCGCGTACCGCTGGACCTGCTGGTCGCCCGCAAGATCGGCGTACCGGGCCGGCCGGAGGTCGGGATCGGGGCGATCGTCGGCGAGGACCCGCCGGTCTTCGACACGTACGCCTTGGAGATGCTCGGGCTGTCCGAGGAGCGGCTCGCCCCCGAGGTGGCCCGGGAGCGCGCCGAACTGCACCGCCGTGAGGACCGCTACCGCCGCGGTCTGCCGCCGCCGCAGGTGGCGGGCCGGACCGTGATCGTCATCGACGACGGCCTGGCCACCGGCGTCACCGCCCGCGCCTGTCTGCGTCATCTGCGCCGCCGCGACCCGGCCCGGCTGGTGCTGGCGGTGCCGGTGTGCGGCGCCCACACCGCCGAGGCGATGCGGCAGGAGGCGGATGAGCTGGTGTGTCTGCGCCGGCCGGAGCACTTCCGGGCGGTGGGGGAGTCCTACGAGGACTTCGCGCAGGTCACGGACGAGGAGGTGGTCGGCATCGTGCACGGCCTGGGCGCGCCGTCCTGAGCGCATCACCCTGTGTACGCGGTATACGGGGTATACGCGGTATACGCGCTCCGAGTACCCCGCCCCTGAGTACGCCGCTTGTATGGACAAGAATCTCGCCATTTCCTCCGCTTACTTCCGTTTTGCGGGGCGGTGCCGGGAAGCCGTACGGGAAGCCGACAACGAGGAGGTGCATCATGGCGGACGCAGCCGACGCAGCCGGCCCGGACACCGGGGAGACCGGGGGCACCTTGGACAACGAGGCCATGGGTGACGAGGTCTACCAGCCGACCGGCTCCGACACCCGCGGCACCCACGACAATCCGGACGACATCGACATGGAGAACGCGCTCGACGAGCCGGACCTGGACGCCACGCTGGACCAGGGCTACTCGCCGCCCGAGAAGCCCTTCGTGGTCGACGACCGCCAGGGCACCACGGCACGCGAACAGCGCGAGGGCGAGAGTCTGGACCAGCGCCTGGCCGAAGAGGTCCCGGACGTCGGCGTCCCGCCCGGCGACGGCATCGGCGACCAGCCCGGCGCGAACGGCGAACCGGTGGACCCGGAGGCCGGCGGGGCACGGGCCGGCCGGATCGTCGGGACGGACGAGGGCACCCCGCGGGGCAACGGCGGCGTCGTGGCCAGGGACGTGGGCATCGACGGCGGAGCCGCCGGCGCGGAGGAGGCGGCGGTCCACATCGTCGACGACGAAGACCTCGACACCGGTAGCCCTCGTGAATGAGGCCGGTGGACGACCGTGGGACGGCTGCGGTGGAGCCACCCCGACCGGCCCGGACACCGGCGGCTGCGGCACGGCCGCGGCTTCCGCTACCTGGACGCCGACGGCCGCCCGCTGACCGGCGCCCAGCGGCAGCGCGCGATCGACCTGGTGATCCCGCCGGCCTGGGAGGACGTATGGATCTGCCCCTGGGACAACGGCCACATCCAGGCCGTCGGCACCGACGCCGCCGGACGCCGGCAGTACCTCTACCACCAGGACTTCCGGGCCGAGCAGGAGCGGGCCAAACACGAACACGTCCTCAGGGCGGCGGCCTGCCTGCCGGAGGTACGGGTCCGCACGGCCGGCCTGCTGGAGCAGCGCGGGCTGACTCGCGACCGGGTACTGGCCTGCGGGGTACGCCTGCTGGACCTGGGCTTCTTCCGTGTCGGCGGCGAGAGCTACGCCCGCGACAACGGTACGTACGGTCTCGCGACCATGCTGCGCGACCACGCCCGGTGCCGGGGCGGCGAGATCGGCTTCACCTATGAGGGCAAGGGCGGCAAGGAGCAGTGCCGGGCCCTGGTCGACCCGGCGGCGTACGCGGTCGTACGGGCACTGCTGCGCCGCCGGGACGACGGGCCGCGGCTGTTCGCCTACTGGGAGCGCGGCGCCTGGCACGAGGTACGCAGCGCCGACCTGAACGAGACACTGCGGGAACTGGCGGGCCTGGACATCACCGCCAAGGACTTCCGCACCTGGCACGCGACCGTACTGGCCGCCGTGGGACTGGCGGTCTCCGCCCCGGCCGCCGAGGCACCCACCGCACGCAAACGCGCGGTCTCCCGCGTCGTACGGGAGGTGAGCGGCTACCTCGGCAACACGCCGGCGGTCTGCCGGGCCTCGTACATCAATCCCCGGCTCTTCGAACTCTTCGAGGCCGGAAGGACCATCGCGCCCGACCTCGAACACCTCGGTGAGGGGGGCCGCTTCGGCCTCCCGGCCACCCAGGGCCCGGTCGAGGAGGCCGTCAGGCGACTGCTGACCTCTTAGTGACGCCGTAACGCTACGTGATGTCGTGACGCTACGTGATGCCGTCACGTACGCGATGCCGCCGTCATGTACGTGATGTCCTACCGCGAAAAGCGCGGGCGAGCGGGCGACCCCTGCGACGGCGTACGAGGAAAACGAGAACAGCGTGTCCATCCCCTCGACGTGTCGTTAACCCAGCGTCACCGCCGAAGGGAGCCGTCCGATGAGTGTCCTGACACGCGGCGCAGCCACCACCGTGGCCGCCGTCGGCTGCGTCATCACCGCCCTCACCCCTCTCACGGCGGCTCCCGCCACAGCCGCTCCCACCACAGCCGCTCCCGCGCCGGCCGGAGGTGCCGACGACGCCGTGGTCACGCGGCTCCTGAAGGGCAAGCCGCCCTGCATGGGCCTTCCCGCAAGGGTCGACGCACAGTCGGTCCTCGCCCTGATCGATGTCGGCATCCAGGACATCGGCCTCCTGGACGAGCCCGAAGCCGAGCGCTGCCCGACCGGCGCCCCGCTCAAGGCGGCCGAGCAGTCCTTCAGCCGCCTCCTCTTCCGGATCACGGGCCTGTAGGGGAACGCCTCCGCTCAGGGCCGCGGGCTCAGGGCCGCGGCGTCCCGGGCGGCGGCAGGACCGGCCGTTCGACGGGCCGCGGCAGGCAGAGCGGGCCGTCGTCGGTGGACAGGCCGGTCCGTATTAATGCGGACAGGCCGGTCCGTATGAATATCGCGCGTGCGGACAACCGTAGAAAGGTTTTCTCCCTCTTGCTGGTGGAAGGGGGTGCCGTGAACGGTAGACGGATGCTGGTGGCGGTGACGGCCGGGGCCGCGCTGTACGGCGGTGTGGTGGCCGTGCCCGCGGCGGCCGACGGCGGTCGGCGGCACGTGAGCGTATGGGTCGACGACATGGGCCAGCGGCCGGGCGGGCTGCTGCAGGTCACCGCGGACGGTCTGGGACGCCTGCGCGCTCGACAGAAGGTCATCGCCTCTTCACCGGCCTTCGCCAGGCCCGTCCGGCTCACGGAGTACTCCACGGGCGTTCCAGGGGACCACAGCTTGCTGGCCAAGGCCGCCATCGCGATGTCCGCGCGCCCGGGCCGTTATCCGGTGCGCATCACGTTGGACGGCCGGACGGTGGCCAGGAGCACCGTCCAGGTGGTGCCCGCCAAGCGGCCGGAGTTCTCCGTCTCCCAGACACCCGGCTGGCCCGAGCGCCCCGGCGAACAGCTCGGGGTGTCCTATGACGACCTCTACCCCGGTGAGACCGGTCACGCCTTCACCGTGCGTTCCGCGGCGTTCGACAAACCGGTCGCGCTCACCCATGACGCCGACGGGCCGGACTGGAACAACCCACGTTTGTTCGACGCCCTTCCGATGGTCTCCCGGCGGGCGAAGGACGGCGTTTATACGGTCACGCTGCACGGTCCCTCCGGACGCGTGCTCGCACGGAAGCGGATCACGGTGCGCGCGGCGCGGCCCGGTGACCACGACTACCGCGGGAATGCGCGCGGCCCGTTCTTCTTCGGTCTCTCCGGCAGCGCCGAGGAGGCGAAGAATCGTTACCGCACCCAGCCCGGCGGAACGTTCAACGTGCTGTGGAAGGACACGTTCCCCGACGGGGGCGAGGAGACGACGCTGACCGCCACCTCCCCCGCCTTCCAGCGCCCGGTGCGGCTGGAGCGCGATGACAGCAAGGCGGCCGACGGAGACGATCCGCGCTACTACGCCCCCGCGCGTATCCGCCCCGATCTGGCTCCCGGCTCTTACCCGGTCACCGTGGTCAGCCACCACGGACGCGTGAAAAGGACCAGCCAGATCGTCGTCACGGGCACGGGCACGGGCGCAACCACCGGCTCAGGAACCGGCAGAAGCACCGGCACCGAGAGCACCTCTGGAACCAAAAGCACCACTGGGACCGGGACCAAGAGCCCCACCGAACCCAATAGCACCACCGGCAACAAGAGCACCGCTAGTACCGCCAGCACCACCGGCGCGAAGAGAACTGCTGCCGCCCCGGACGAGAACGACCCCGGACACCCGGCCGTGCTCGCCGGAGCGGGAGCAGGAGTGGCGGCAGCGGCCGGCGCGGGTTTCGTGCTGTGGCGGCGCCGCATGGCACGCTGAGGGCCCGCCCGGCCCGTACAAGCTCCTCCGCGCCTTGTCGGGGTGGAGGCGGCCTTTCCCTGGAGCTGACCGCTTCCGCCGGGAAGCAGCGGTCGGCTGCGTCCCCGAGCAGGTGACCTGCGGCCGGGAGCCTGCTCACCGTGCCCGGCGCCGCGTTCGACGGGGAGTCCTGGCGGACCTGCCGCCGCCGGAGGACCGGCCCGCATGCCCTACGCGTACCCGTACGTCACGGCCGTCGCCAGGCGTCGCTCTCCAGATGTGAACCGGCCTGCGGCCCCATTCGCAGCATGCCGCCGTCCACGCTCCATGAGGCTCCCGTGACATAGCTCGCGTCCGGTCCGCTCAGGAAGGCGATCACGGCGGCCACCTCACGGGCGTCACCCGGTCGGCCGAGCGGTACGCCGGGCCGTCGCACCTGGTGCACGTCCACATCGGTCTGCCCGGTCATGGGGGTGGCGATCTCGCCCGGCGCCACCGCGTTGACGTTGATCCCGTGCTCGGCCAGCTCCAGCGCCATGACCTGGGTGAGCAGGCCGAGACCGCCCTTCGCCGCACAGTAGGGCGCCGACCCCACGCGCGGCTGGTGCTCGTGGACGCTGGTGACATTGACGATCCGGCCGCCCCGGCCCTGCTCGATCATGCGCCGGGCGGCCCGCTGGGAACACAGGAACGGGCCGATCAGGTCCGTGTCGACCACCTCGCGTACGGTGTCCAGGTCCAGGTCGAGGAACAGGGTGGCGGTGCCGGTCCCGGCGTTGTTGACCAGGACGTCGATGCCGCCGAGCTCCTCGGCGAGCCGGTCGATCACCCCGGCGGCGTCCGGGAGCCGGGTGAGGTCCATCTTCGCCGACACGGCCCGGCGGCCTGTGGCGCGTACCTCGGCGGCGGTGCGCTCGGCGCCCTCCTCGTCGCTGTGCCAGGTGATGCCGATGTCCATACCTTCACCGGCCAGCCGTACGGCGGTGGCCCGGCCGATGCCCGAGTCCGCGCCGGTGATCACGGCGACCCGCGGGGAGGCGGACGGTGTGCCGGGCTGCTGCTCGTTCATGAGTCTCCTCGGCGAGTGGGACGAACGGAACGCGTGGAACACGCGGAGCGCGTGGGAACACATAGGGACAGAGCGGAATCGCCTTCCCATGGTGCGAGAGAGCGGCGCCCGCGGCGCACGCGGCACGCCGTTGTCAGCGCCTTCACACCGCTGCCGCACGCCCCCGCGCCGCCTGTGAGCAACCCCACCCACTGTGCCCGATCCCTTACGCCACAAGGGTTCCGGAGCCTCACAAAGGCGTCGGGGCGGGCCGCGGACGCCGACTGACCCCGAACATCTGTCATGGTGTATCAGCGTCGGCCCCCACGGCCCCTCGTACGGTCCCGTACGAGCCCGCCGCCGGGCCGGCCTCGACAGATCTCGGCGGAAGACACCGCGCACCGCGGCCGGTGTCCTTGTTTCGCGCCGACCCGCTTTCCGAGCCTGCCGGGCTCTTCACGAAGTGCTTCGCCGTGTCTTCTTCTGCCCCGATACCCGCCCCCGCCGCCGCGCCGGACTCCGCCGAGCTGCCTCCGCTCGCCCCGCCCGGCCGCGCCGCCCCTCCCTCGCCCGCCGCCTCGGCCTCGGCCCCGGCCGCCGTACGAAGGGCGGCGCGGACCACGCTCCGTGGCGCTCGCTGCGCTACCGCAGCATGCGCTGGTGGTCGGTGGCCAACCTGGTCTCCAACGCCGGTACGTGGATGCAGCTCACCGTGCAGAACCTGCTGGTCCTCCAGATCACCGGCTCCGCCGCGGCCACCGGCCTGTCGCTGTCCGTACAGGCGGGCCCCGGCCTGCTCATGGGCATGCTGGGCGGCGCGGCGGTCGACCGCTGGCCCCGTAAGCTCACCGCCGCGGTGAGTCAGGCGGTGCTGGGCCTGGTCGCCTTCACCACCGCCGCGCTGGTGGCCTTCGACCAGCTCAACGTGGGTGTCCTGATGGCGCTGGCCGCCGTCACCGGCATCATCGCCACCATCGACGGCCCGGCGTGCTCCCTGCTGGGCAACGACCTGGTCCCCACCAAGGACGTGCCCTCCGCCATCGCGGTCGGCTCGCTGGTGCACAGCGTCGGCCGGCTCGGCGGTACGGCGCTGGCCGCGGTGGTCGTCTCCTTCCTCGGTACGGCGGCGGCCTACCTCGCCAACGGCCTGTCCTTCCTGTTCGTCGCGGCCGTCATCCCCTTCCTGCGCCCGGTGGCCGCGAACCTGCGCGAGCCCTCCGGCACCCCGGCGAAGACCGCACCCGCCGAGGCCGGGACTGCTGCCGCCGAGGCCGGGACCGTGCCCGCCCAGGCCGGGCCCGCTGCCGCCGAGGCCGCGCCTGCCGGGGCCGCGCCTGCCGGGGCCGCGTCCGCCTCCCGGCGGGGCAGCCGCCGCGGCGGTACGGGCACCCGCGAGGGACTGGCCTTCTTCCTGGGCCGGCCGCGCCTGGTGGCCCTCGCCGTGATCACCGGTCTGAGCGCCGTCTTCGGCCGCAACTACACCCTGACCCTGGCCGTGCTGGTCACCACCACACTGCACGCCGGCGCCGGGGCCTTCGGTACGGTCTCCACCGTCCTGGCCGCCGGCGGCATCCTCGGCGCGGTGCTCGCCGCCCGGCTGCGCAGCCCCTCCGTACGGCTCGTCGGCGCGCTGGCGGCGGCCGGCGCCCTGCTCCAGGTGCTGGTGGGCTTCTCGCCGTCGCTGCTGATGGTGCTGGTACTCGTACTGCCCATGGCCACGCTGGAGTCCATCTCCGACACCGCGGGCACCACGGTCCTGCAGACCGACCCGCCCGCACACATGCGGGGCCGGGTGCTCGGTGTCTGGCGCAGCGCCAGCACCGCGTGGGGCCTGGCCGGTCCGCCGCTGCTCGGCCTCCTGATGGAGCTGGCCGGTGCCCGGGGCGCCCTGGTCATCGGCGGACTGATCGTCGCCGGAACGATCGGCTCGGGGGCGCTCCTCCGCAAGCGCCGCACCACCGCCGTGACCCCGCTCAAGCCGGTAGCCGACCCCGTACTGATCCCCCGCCCCGACCTGAGCACAGCAGCCTGACCCACCCGCCCACACAGGCCCACCCACCCCGGCCCCCAAGGCCCGCCCGCCCCAACCCGTACGTAGGCGATGCACACGAGATGGAGCGCTGCTTTCCATGGAGAGCACTGCTCACCGTATGGAGCGGCGTTCTCGTTAAGGAGCGTTGCTCGCTGTACGGAGCGGTGCTCTGTGCGTGGAGCAGTGCTCTCTGCGCGGAGCGGTGCTCACGTAACTGGGCGGTGCTCACCTAACTGATCGGTGCTCCCCGGACAGAGTGGTGCTCGCGGGGGCGAGGGGAGACGGTGACACGCGCCTATGTGGGTGACTGCGGGAGGGACATAGGGTGGGGCCCTCGACGATGTGGCAGGCAGGAGCGAGGTTGTGGAGGCCGCCGTTCAGTGGGTCCGGACGACCTGGACGAAGAAGTCCCGGGGTGGAGAGGCCGCGACCCGGAGGAATGCGGCTCCGGTCGGTTTCGCCCTTCCGTACGAGCGGGCGTCCTTTCCGTGTGAGCAGGCCCCCTCTCCGTACGAGCGGGCCCCCTTCGCGCACGTGGTCCGCATGCATGAGCGCGACGGCTTCGCGCCGTACGACAGCCGGGAAGAACTGAGCAAGGTCGCTGTGCAGCTCCGTGAAGCCGATGGCCGGCTGAGGGTGCTTCCCCAGGTGTGGTCCCGGTACGCTCTGCCGGCCCGGCGGCGACGGCCTCCGACTGTCCGGCTCGTCCCTGGTCAATGGGTTCGGTGGCAGCTCAACTACCGGTTCAGCAGCGCCATGGGGATCCGGGGCTGGACGTACTGGCTGGACACGTTCAACATCGCATACGGCCCGGTGGACGCCGATGCGTTCTTGTCCGCGCCCCCTGTCTTCATCGACGAGCGCGGGTACCTCCGGTAGTTCGAGCGGCTTTTGGACGTCACCGCGCCGGCGGACCATCGGTACGTCGGATCATCGGTACGTCGGGCCAGCAGTGCACCGGCATCGCAGAACATGCCTCGCAGGAGCGCTGTCCGGACACTTCCGGACAGCGCTCCTGCGAGGGCGACTGCCGGTCGTCGTACGAGCGCAGTCGCCCGGACCGTCTTCCGGGCGAGGGCTCAGCACTCGATGATGTTCACCGCGAGTCCGCCGCGCGCGGTCTCCTTGTACTTCACGCTCATGTCGGCGCCGGTCTCCTTCATGGTCTTGATGACCTTGTCCAGGGAGACGTGGTGGCGGCCGTCGCCGCGCAGTGCCATACGGGCCGCCGTGACGGCCTTCACCGAGGCCATGCCGTTGCGCTCGATGCACGGGATCTGTACGAGCCCGCCGACCGGGTCGCAGGTCAGGCCGAGGTTGTGCTCCATGCCGATCTCGGCGGCGTTCTCCACCTGCTCGGGGGAGCCGCCCAGCACCTCCGCCAGGCCGCCGGCCGCCATCGAGCAGGCCGAGCCGACCTCGCCCTGGCAGCCGACCTCGGCGCCGGAGATCGAGGCGTTCTCCTTGAAGAGCATGCCGATGGCGCCCGCGGCGAGCAGGAAGCGCACCACGCCGTCCTCGTCCGCGCCCGGCACGAAGTTCATGTAGTAGTGCAGAACGGCCGGAATGATGCCGGCCGCGCCGTTGGTGGGGGCGGTGACGACCCGGCCGCCGGCCGCGTTCTCCTCGTTCACGGCCATCGCGTACAGCGTGACCCACTCCATCGCGTGCGCCTCGGGACTGCCCTCGGCACGCAGCGCGCGGGCCCCGTTGGCGGCGCGCCGCCGTACCTTCAGGCCGCCCGGCAGGATGCCCTCACGGGACATGCCGCGGGTCACACACGCCTGCATGACGCGCCAGATCTCCAGCAGGCCCTCGCGGATCTCCTCCTCGTCGCGCCAGGCCTTCTCGTTCTCCAGCATCAGCGCCGATATGGAAAGACCGGTCTCCCGGGAGAGCCGCAGCAGCTCGTCGCCCGTACGGAAGGGGTACTTCAGCACCGTGTCGTCGAGCTTGATGCGGTCCTCGCCGACCGCGTCCTCGTCCACCACGAAGCCGCCGCCCACCGAGTAGTACGTCTTCTCCAGCAGGGGCGCGCCCGCGGCGTCGTACGCGAAGAGGGTCATGCCGTTGGCGTGGTAGGGCAGGGCGCGGCGGCGGTGCAGGATCAGCTCGGTCGACTCGTCGAAGGCGATCTCGTGGGCGTCACCGATCTCCGCGCCCAGCAGGCGCAGCCGGCCGGTGCGGCGGATGCGCTCGACCTCGTCGTCGGCGCTCTCCACGTCGACGGTGCGCGGGGAGTGGCCCTCCAGCCCGAGCAGGACGGCCTTGGGGGTGCCGTGGCCGTGGCCGGTGGCGCCCAGCGAGCCGAACAGTTCGGCCCGTACCGCGGTCGTCTGCGCGAGGACACCGTCCTTCTTGAGGCGGCCGACGAACATCCGGGCCGCACGCATCGGGCCGACCGTGTGGGAGCTGGAGGGGCCGATGCCGATGGAGAAGAGGTCGAAGACGGAGATGGCCACGGTGGCGGACTCCCTTGTCTGCTCGTGGTGGACGGTGGAGCAATGGGGCAGGAGGTACGTTTCTGCACCGACTGACGAGCCTAACGCGGTCCCGCGCACAGCCTTGCGGACCGCGGTCGGCGGACGGCGGTCCTCCGGGGAAACGATGGGTGGTGGCGCGCCTTTCCGGCCGCCGGCGGGCGTGGGTGACGCCCTGCGCCCGCGACCGGTACGGGACGGCCCGTACGGCGCGGCCGGCACTGCCGACGAGGGCGGTACGGCCGGTACGGGAGGGGCCCCGCGGCGGTGTGGACGCGTGACGGCAGCCGCCCGGACCGCGGCGACGGGCCGGTACGAGGGTGCGTACCGGCCCGTCGCGGGGCGATCGCGGCTGCCGGCCGGCCCGAGGCCGGCGTGACGCTGATCACAGCGCTGATCAGTGGTGATATAGCACTGCTACAGCGCTGATCACCGTGCCGACGAGCGCCTGCGGCGCTCGCGGGCTTACAGCGAGGGGTACAGCGGGTGCTTGGCGGCCAGCGCGCTCACGCGGGCCTTGAGGGACTCGGCGTCGTAGGACGGCTTGAGCGCCTCGGCGATGATGTCCGCGACCTCACGGAAGTCCTCCGCCTGGAAGCCACGGGTGGCCAGCGCCGGGGTGCCGATCCGCAGACCCGAGGTGACCATCGGGGGCCGCGGGTCGTTGGGGATGGCGTTGCGGTTGACCGTGATGCCGACCTCGTGGAGACGGTCCTCGGCCTGCTGGCCGTCCAGCTCGGAGTTGCGCAGGTCCACCAGGACCAGGTGCACGTCCGTGCCGCCGGAGAGCACCGAGACGCCGGCCTCGGTGACGTCGGCCTTGGTCAGCCGCTCGGCCAGGATGCGGGCGCCCTCAAGGGTGCGCTGCTGGCGCTCCTTGAACTCCTCGGACGCCGCGACCTTGAAGGACACCGCCTTCGCCGCGATGACGTGCTCCAGTGGGCCGCCCTGCTGGCCGGGGAAGACCGCCGAGTTGATCTTCTTGGCGAGTTCCTTGGTGGACAGGATCACACCACCGCGCGGACCGCCCAGCGTCTTGTGCGTGGTGGTGGTCACCACGTGCGCGTGCGGTACGGGCGAGGGGTGCAGCCCGGCGGCGACCAGGCCCGCGAAGTGCGCCATGTCGACCATCAGGTACGCGCCGACCTCGTCCGCGATCCGGCGGAAGGCGGCGAAGTCGAGCTGACGCGGGTAGGCGGACCAGCCGGCGACGATCAGCTTGGGCCGGTGCTCCTTGGCCAGGCGCTCGACCTCCTCCATGTCGACCAGGTTGGTCTGCTCGTCCACGTGGTAGGCGACCACGTTGTAGAGCTTGCCGGAGAAGTTGATCTTCATGCCGTGGGTCAGGTGCCCGCCGTGCGCGAGGTTCAGACCCAGGATGGTGTCGCCGGGGCTGAGCAGCGCGAACATCGCGGCGGCGTTGGCCTGCGCGCCCGAGTGCGGCTGGACGTTGGCGTGCTCGGCGCCGAAGAGCTCCTTGATGCGCTCGATGGCGATCTGCTCGACGACGTCGACGTGCTCGCAGCCGCCGTAGTAGCGGCGGCCCGGGTAGCCCTCGGCGTACTTGTTGGTGAGGACCGAGCCCTGCGCCTCCATGACGGCGACCGGGGCGAAGTTCTCCGACGCGATCATTTCGAGGGTGGACTGCTGACGGTGGAGCTCGGCGTCGACGGCGGCGGCGACATCGGGGTCGAGCTCATGGAGGGAGCTGTTGAGAAGCGACATGAGTCTTTCCTGGACGGAGAGTCGGGAAGGAGCGACCGGAAGGGCGCGGAGCTCCACCTGGGGCGGTGGGAGACGGGCGGGATCAGCCGGCGGTGAAGGCGGTGTACTCGTCGGCCGAAAGGAGGTCCTCCGGCTCGCCGGTCACCTTCACCTTGAACAGCCAGCCGCCCTCGAAGGGGGCGGTGTTCACCAGCGAGGGGTCGTTGACGACGTTCTCGTTTATCTCCGTGACCTCACCGTCGACCGGCGAGTAGAGATCGCTGACCGACTTGGTCGACTCCAGCTCACCGCAGGTCTCACCCGCCGTGACGGTGTCGCCGACCGCGGGCAACTGCACGAAGACGACATCGCCGAGCGCGTTGGAGGCGTGCTCGGTGATGCCGACCGTCGAGACGCCGTCCTCGGCGGCCGACAGCCACTCGTGCTCCTTGCTGTAACGGAGCTGCTGGGGGTTGTTCATGGTTCGATTCTCCTGGATGAGGATGCGTGCTCGTGCAAGGGGTCTTGAAAGGTGAGACGCGAGTGCGTCACTTCTGCCGCTTGTAGAAGGGGAGCGCGAGGACTTCGTACGGTTCGTGGGTCCCGCGGATGTCCACGGCCACCCCTTCCGTACCGGGCGCGGCGTACCGGGCGTCCACGTAGGCGATGGCGATCGGCTTGCCGAGCGTGGGGGAGGGGGCACCGGAGGTGACCTCGCCGATGACGGTGCCGTCGGCGGCGACCACGGAGAATCCGGCCCGCGGCACCCGGCGGCCCTGTGCGACCAGGCCGACGAGCTTGCGCGGCGGGGCGGTCTCGGCCTGCGCGGCTGCCTTCTCCAGGGCGGCCCGGCCCACGAAGTCGCCTCCGTTGGTGGTCTTGTCGAACTTCACGACCCGGCCCAGGCCCGCGTCGAAGGGCGTGGTGGCACGGGTCAGCTCGTGCCCGTACAGCGGCATGCCCGCCTCCAGGCGCAGGGTGTCCCGGCAGGACAGGCCGCACGGCACCAGGCCCGCTTCCCGGCCCGCCTCGGTCAGCGCCTCCCACAGCGCCACCGCGTCCGCCGGACGCACGAACAGCTCGAAGCCGTCCTCGCCGGTGTATCCGGTACGGGCGATCAGCGCCGCGGCGCCCGCGACGGTGCCGGGCAGGCCGGCGTAGTACTTCAGCCCGTCCAGGTCGGCGTCGGTCACGGACTTCAGGATCTGAGCGGAGCGCGGGCCCTGGACGGCCAGCAGGGCGTACGCGTCCCGGTCGTCCCGTACCTCCGCCTCGAAACCGGCCGCGCGCCCGGTCAGCGCGTCCAGCACGACCTGGGCGTTGGAGGCGTTGGCGACGACCATGTACTCGCGCTCGGCGAGGCGGTAGACGATCAGGTCGTCCAGGATGCCGCCCTGTTCGTCACAGATCATCGTGTAGCGGGCGCGGCCGACGGCGACCCCGCCGATGTTGCCGACCAGGGCGTAATCCAGCAGATCGGCGGCGCGCGGCCCGGTGACGGTGATCTCACCCATGTGGGAGAGGTCGAAGAGGCCGGCGCGGGTACGGACGGCGAGGTGCTCCTCGCGCTCGCTGCCGTAGCGCAGCGGCATGTCCCAGCCGGCGAAGTCGGTCATCGTCGCGCCGAGCGCGCGGTGGGTGGCGTCCAGCGCCGTACGGCGGGGGGCTTCGGTCATGGTTGCGGCTCCCGGGCAGGGGTGACAAGACGGTCTCCCCATCTGTCATCGGAACCTGAGAGGTTCACCGGCAGCCGTACCGGGCCGCGGTTTGCACCTTGGGTGGGGCCGCGCTGCCGCGGCCCGCTTTTCAGATCTGCCTCGCCCGCGCGGTATCGGGGCCTGAGAGATTCAAGGGAGGACTTGCTCCTTCGGCGCCCCGCCGTGGCGGCCGGGGACTCTCCCGCGCGGATTCAAGCGGCCGGTATGCAATTGGAGGCATGGATGTGCGGTACCCGCACATGGCGCGCACATCATTGCACGGGAACGCCGGATGCAGGAGCCCCGGTCCGGCCCCGGTCCGGCACCGGTCCGGGCCGTCGTTCGCCGCCGGCCGCCGGGCCGCACGGCCCCTGAAAGCCCCGGGACCCCATGGCGGCCCGCCACCTTGAACCTCATTGCCTTTTCTTGACAGTCTGCGGGCAGGGACGGACCTGCCGGACCGGGAGGGGCGATCACGGTGCCAAGGCACGCCGCATGGGCGGCACATACGGGGGCCGCGTCCTCTGAAGCCGTCGCCCGCCCGGATTCCCGCGGTACGGAAACCGGCAGTCCGGACTGCGTGGGGCAGGACTCCGCGGGGCCTGACTCCGGCAGTACGGATTCCGGCAGTACGGATTCCGGCAGTACGGATGCCGGCAGTACGGATTCCGGGATACCGGATCCCCGTACGCCGGTACGAGTGCCGCGGCCCGCCCGTTCCGGAGCGGATGCCCGGCCCGGACGGGGCATATCCGTACTGGACCTCAGAGCGCCGCGGCCGGCCCGCACCCCGTCCCGTATGCGCTTCGACGCCGGTGACCTGGTGGTCGTCTCCGGCCTGCCCGGCAGCGGCAAGAGCACGCTCATGCGCCGCGTCGTACCGTCCCTGGACCACCGCGGCAAAGAGGTGCGCCGCATCGACTCGCAGGACGTACGCGAACGCTGGGAGCTCGGCCGGCTGCGCCGCCTGCCGTACGTCCTCTACCGTCCACTGGTCCGCACCGCGCACTACCTCGGTCTGCGCCGGGCACTGCGGCAGGGGGGCAGCGTGGTCGTACACGACTGCGGCACCCTGGCCTGGGTACGCCGCTGGCTGGCCCGCCACGCCCGGCGCACCGGCCACGGCGCGCACCTGCTGCTCCTCGACGTACCCCCCGAAGTCGCCCTGGCCGGCCAGGAGTCCCGGGGCCGCGGCGTCTCGGGCTACGCCTTCGCCCGTCACCGCCGCGCCCTGCGCCGCCTGACCGCCGCCGCCCGCGCGGGCCGCCTCCCGCCCGGCTTCACCTCCGTCACCCTCCTGGACCGCGAGGCGGCCACCGCCCTGCGTACGTTCGTCTTCGACTGAGGGCCCGCGGACGCGCCCGGGCTGAAGGAAGCCGGCCGGCCCGCCCCGGGGACCCGGCGCGGGCCGTGCGGGGGTCCGCACGGCCCGGGCGCTCGGTGGTGGGGGCGGGCCCGGTGCACCGGCGGGCGAGGTGCCCGCGGTGGCCGGGTCAGCCCAGGATGCTCAGGAGTTTGGCGGGGAGACCCAGGATGGCCTGGATCAGGGCGGCCGGGTTCAGGCCGGTCTGAGCGGTGGCCGGGCTCGTGGGCGTCGCGGCGTCCGTGGTGTTCGTGGTGCTTGCGGGCGTCGTGGTGTCGGTGGGGGTGGTGGACGGGGCCGGGTCCGCGGCGGCCCCGCCGGAGCCGGCGGGCTGCTCGTCCGGCGGGGTCTGCGCGCTCCCGGACTTCTCGGCGCCCAGCGCGGCCCCGGCCGGCCGGCCCTCCGACTGGGTCAGCGGCTGGGCCACCGACGTCGCGTCCGCCGGCTTGGTCTGCTGTGCCTGTGCCGCGTCCTCCTTCGCGTGCTGCCGCGCCGCCTCCTCGGCGATGAGCTTGTCGATGCCCAGGCCGAGGAGGAGCTGGCCCAGCCCCCCGGTGAGGGTGCTGGCGATGGTGCCCGCGGGAGGCACGTCCCGGCCGGTCTGCTGCCGGTCGTGCCGGGCGGCGGCCAGCGCCTGGGCGACCTGGCGGCGCACGGTGTCCTGCGCCTTGCTCATCGGGTCCCCGCTCTTCGCGGCGGTCCGGCCGCCGGCGGCGCGCAGTGCCGCGTCGGCCGCGGTGGTGCTGCGCAGTACGGCGGCCAGCCGCGCCCGTACCGTATCGGCCTGTGCGGCGGGCGCCGCGCGGTCGCCGGCCGCGGTCAGCAGTCTGTCGGCGGCCAGCGACAGCGCGCCGATGTCGTTGACGGCGACGGTCTGTGCGCGGGTGAGCTGTGCGCGGGTGAGCTGTGCCCGGGCGAGCTGGGCACGGTCGGCCGCGGCGGCGGGGCCCACGGCGCCCAGGGCCAGGGCACCGAGGGTGGTGGCGCTGAGGAAGGCGAGGGCGGTCCGGTTCGTTGCCATGAGGGTGAGAGCCTTTCTGCAGACAGCGGGGCAAGATCGCACAGCAGTCACCTTCCGAGCGGTCCGCACGGTCCGCAACCGCACGTGCGTGTCGAGTGATCATTCGGGTGCACCGGGCCGCGCCACACCGGCTGGCGCTAGGGTCTTCGACCGGACGGCGCGCGGTTTTGGAGCGGGTGGATGGACATGGACTTTCCGGGGCAGGGCGTCCCTCGGCAGGAGCAGTGGGACCAGGCGCGGCAGGGCATCGCGCCGCCGGCCTGGCCCGCCAACGAGCTGGAAGAGGTGCTGGCCGCCTCGGTGGGTCACCCCCAGGCGGGTGCGCGCATCCTGGAGGTGCTGGGGCGCAGCAACATATGGGTGCCGCTGCCCAACGGCGGCGGCCCCGAGAGCGCCGGTCTTGGGGCCCCCGGGCTGGACCTGCCGACCGTCGAGATCGACGGCCTGGCCTACGTCCCCGTCTTCAGCTCCGAGCAGGAGTTCATGAGGGTGGCCGGGTCCCACCTGTCTTTCACCGTCGCGCCCGCCCAGGAATTCGCCCGCGGTATGCCCCCGCTCATCGGTATCGCGGTCAACCCGGACGGTACGGCCGGGGTCCCGCTGCCGCCGCCCGCGGTGGCCGAATTGTGCCGGGTGGGCCGTACGGAACTGGACGGCCCGGTCGGCGGCGGCCGGGTGCGGCTCTTCGAGCCGGACTGGCAGGACGACCCGGTGGACTTCCTGGCCGCGGCCGGCCTGGAGTTCTCGGCCGTCGGCTGTGTGCTGAGCGGGCGCCGCATCCTGGCGAGCGTCGAGGGCGGGCCGCCCGCGCTGTTCGTCGGCGTGCTGATCGACCCGCACTCCGCCCCCTTCCACGACGGTACGGCCCGTGACCTGGCCCTGAACGCCCTGGGGCGCGCGCTGGGCGCGGTGCCGGTGCCCTGGCCCGTACAACTGGTCATGCTGGACCTCGCACAGGGCGATCCGGTCGCCGGGCGGATGCTGGAGCGCGTACGGCCCTTCTACTCTCGCGACCACTCGTAAGCTGGTTGGATGACCGGGCGGGCGCACCCCACGTGCCTGCCTACAGAAGGGACGGACCACGTGAGCGCGGGTGCGCAACAGGGAGCGGCGGCGACCGGGCAGGTCGAGCAGATGCTGCGGCAGGTCTCGCCCGGCCGGTACGACGTCTACGAGGCGCTGTTGCAGGCTCTCGCCGCGGGCCAGGTGTGGATGCTGCTGTGGCACGGCCAGGCCGGATCGCCCGACGCGCAGTACGGGAACATGGAGGTCGAGGGGCTCGGCTACGCGCCGTGCGTGACCTCCGCGCCGGAACTCGCGGCCAGTGGCTGGAACCGTGCCCATGAGGTCGTCGGCGGGCGGGACATCGCCGCGGCCCTCTTCCCCGACCGCTGGGGCCTGTGGCTCAATCCGCACGCCCCGGGCGGCGGTGTGGGCATCCCCTGGCTGGATCTGCGGCGGATCGCCGGCGGGCTGGACCGGCTGCCCGCGGGGCCGCTGCGGATCAGCGAACCGGCCATCGAGATCCCGCAGTTCTACGCCCTGCTGGGGCAGAACGCCCACCGTACGCCACCGGTGCGCTCGCTGCGCCGGGCGTGGGTGCAGCCCGCGCTGGGCGCCCCGTATCTGGCGATCGGTCTGGATCTGTACGACACCGGGCCGCAGGCCGTGGACGCCGTACGGCTGATGATCCAGCAGTCCATCGGCGCGGTGCCGGACGGCCTGCCGGTCTCGACGGTGGCGATGAACGACGAGTACGACCCGGTGGGCATGTGGATGCGCGCCAACGCCCGGCCGTTCTTCGACCGCGACGCCTATGGCGGCGGCTCGGGCGGACCCGCCCCGCGCCCGCGCCTGCGCCGTCCTACGGGTACGGCTACCCCCGCCCGTACTGAGCGCCCGCACCGCATTCCCGTACGGGCCCGCGCCGAGCACCGCCGCCCGTACGGGTCCGTACCGGAGGGTCGCATACCGCTCTCTCCGTGCTGCATCCCCGTACC
Organism: Streptomyces sp. MST-110588; assembly: GCF_022695595.1. Lineage (NCBI taxonomy): Bacteria > Bacillati > Actinomycetota > Actinomycetes > Kitasatosporales > Streptomycetaceae > Streptomyces > Streptomyces sp. MST-110588. Next base: position 2,253,158 of record NZ_CP074380.1, on the reverse strand, counting down.
GCACTCCCGTACCGCACTCCCGTACCGGTGAACCCGCGCCCCGGACCGCACCCGTACGGCCGGGGCCGCGCGACCCCCGCCCCGTACCGGAAGCGTCAACTCCGCACCGGCACCGCCTTGTTGATCTTGGGGTGGAGTGACCCCATCCGCCCCACGGTGGACCCCCTTCCCGCAGGCCCGGGCCCCGCTCAGCCGTCTCCGCCGTCCGTATAACGGAAGCCTGCGAGACACATCACAGTTGCGCATCCATTCCCCGTCAGGTCTGGTGAGTGATCGCGAATCGGATGAAGACTCCCGCAACAAGAGGGCTACGGCCCTGTGTACGACCGTCGTGCCGCTCCGCGTCGCGGAATTCCATCCGCTCCTCCCATGGGTGAACTCCCGCGCCCCGCGCACGACATGAGTCAGTGATTCCAGTGATGTGACCAGGCCGCTGCGGCGGCGGGCGTGGGCCGGCACCTGCCGGCCGAGAGGGGTCAAAGGCACCGTGACCGCACCGATCGAGACCACCGGGGCGGCTGCTGAGGCGCAGCCGGAAGCGGTGCTGGAGGGCGTCGAGAGCAAGAAGATCGAAGGGCGCTCGCTCGGCCAGATCGCCTGGCTCCGTTTCCGGCGCGACAAGGTCGCGGTGGCGGGCGCCGTCATCGTCATCCTGCTCATCCTGATCGCGGCCCTGTCGCGGCCGATCCAGTCGGTGTTGGGGCTGGACCCCAACAGCCCCAACCAGGAGCTGATCGACCCCAACACCACACTGCCCAAAGGTGACTTCGGCGGCATGAGCGCGGACCACCCCTTCGGCGTGGATCCCAAGTTCGGCCGCGATCTGCTGGCGCGCATCCTGGAGGGGTCCTGGGTCTCACTGATCGTCGCGTTCGGCGCCACGCTGCTGTCGGTGGCCATCGGTACCGTCCTGGGCGTCGTGGCCGGCTTCTACCGGGGCCGGATCGACGCGATGATCAGCCGGCTGATGGACGTCTTCCTGGCCTTCCCGCTGCTGCTGTTCGCGATCGCCATCTCCGCCTCGCTCCAGGGCGGCGCCTTCGGCCTCGAAGGGCTCCCGCTGCACATCTCCGTCCTGATCTTCGTCATCGGCTTCTTCAACTGGCCGTACATGGGGCGGATCGTGCGTGCCCAGACGCTCTCGCTGCGCGAGCGGGAGTTCGTGGACGCCGCCCGGGGTATGGGAGCGCGCGGGCCGTTCATCCTCTTCCGGGAGCTGCTGCCCAACCTGGTGGGCCCGATCATCGTCTACTCGACGCTGCTGATCCCCTCCAACATCCTCTTCGAGGCGGCCCTGAGCTTCCTGGGCGTCGGCATCCAGCCGCCCCAGGCGTCCTGGGGCGGGATGCTCAACCAGGCGGTCAAGTACTACGAGGTGGACCCCCAGTACATGATCGTCCCCGGCCTCGCGATCTTCGTCACCGTACTCGCGTTCAACCTGCTCGGTGACGGCCTGCGTGACGCGCTCGACCCGCGCAGCCGCTGACGCCTGCCGCGGCAGGTGCCCACAAGTCCCATTCCAGTTCGACGAACGAAGGGGAATCCGACCATCATGCGAAGGTCAGTTCCGGTCGCGACGATCGCGGCCCTCACCAGTGCGGGCCTTTTGCTGGCCGGCTGCAGTGGCGGCAAGGGTGGCTCCAAGGGCGAGTCCGCCGAGGCCAACGCCGCCACCAAGGGCATCGTCAACGCCTCGGACGAGAAGGGCGGCACGCTCAACTACGCGCTGAGCGACGCCCCGGAGTCCTTCGACCCGGGCAACACGTACTACGCGTACGTCTGGAACTTCAGCCGTCTGTACGCCCGTCCGCTGACCACCTTCAAGCCGGGCCCCGGCGCCAAGGGCAACGAGCTGGTGCCGGACCTCGCGGAGTCGATGGGCAAGTCCAGCGACGGCGGCAAGACCTGGACGTACAAGATCCGCAAGGGTCTGAAGTACGACGACGGCTCCCCGATCACCTCCAAGGACGTCAAGTACGCGGTGGAGCGCAGCAACTTCGCCCGTGACGTCCTCTCGCTCGGCCCGAACTACTTCCAGACCTACCTCAAGGACAACGAGGGCGGCTACAAGGGCCCGTACAAGGACAAGAGCAAGGAAGGTCTGAAGTCCATCGAGACCCCGGACGACCAGACGATCGTCTTCCACCTCAAGCAGGCGTTCGCGGAGTTCGACTACCTGGTCAGCGCCCCGCAGACCGCGCCGGTGCCGCAGGCCAAGGACAAGGGCGCCGACTACAGCAAGAGCGTGGTCTCCTCCGGGAGTTACAAGTTCGAGAGCTACGAGGAGGGCAAGCAGGTCACCCTCGTACGCAACCCGAACTGGTCGGCGAGCACCGACCCGCTGCGCAAGCAGCTCCCGGACAAGATCGTGCTGAAGATGAAGGTCGCCCAGTCCACGATCGACAAGGACCTCCAGGCCGGCAACACCCAGATCGACGCGGCCGGGCGCGGCGTGGACAGCCAGACCCAGGCCCAGCTCCTGACGAACTCCAAGGAGAAGGCCAACACCGACAACGCGCTGGGCCAGCGCCTGGTCTACACGGCGATGAACACCAAGGTGGCGCCGTTCGACAAGGTCGAGTGCCGCAAGGCCGTCCAGTACGCGATCGACAAGAAGGCCGTACAGACCTCGCTCGGCGGCCCGATCCGCGGTGACATCGCCTCCACCGTGCTGCCCACCGACCTCGCCGGGTACCAGAAGTTCGACATGTACCCGCAGAAGTACAACGGCGACAAGCTGGACCTGGCCGAGGCCAAGAAGCACTGGGACAAGTGCGGCGCGGGCAACGTCTCCACCACGATCCTGGCCCGCAACGACCGCCAGGACGAGGTGGACGCGGCGACCTCCGTCATCAACTCCCTGAAGAAGATCGGGATCAACGCCAAGATCCAGTCCTACCCGAGCGGCAAGTACTTCTCGGACTACGCGGGCGTCCCGGAGTTCACCAAGAAGAACAACGTCGGCCTGATGATGATGCAGTGGGGCTCGGACTACCCGACCGGCTTCGGCTACCTCAACCAGGTCTTCAACGGCAAGGCGATCCAGAAGTCCGGCAACAGCAACCTCTCCGAGCTGAACGACCCGGTGATCAACAAGCTGCTCGACGACTCGATCACCAACCCCGACAAGGCCGCGCGGGAGAAGATGTACGCCGAGGCCGACAAGAAGATCATGGAGCAGGCCGTCATCGTTCCGCTGACCTACTTCAAGGTCCTGCTGTACCGCTCGCCGAAGGCCACCAACATGGTCTCCACCTCGGCCTACAGCGGTCAGTACGACTACCTCAACGTCGGCCTGAAGAAGTAAGCCCCGGAAGGCAGGTGAAGGCATTGGTGTCCGCGGACCGGCCGGTCCGGTCCGCGGCGCCGACGCCGCAGTCCCGTGTTCTCGTACCTCATCCGCAGGTTGATCAGCGCAGTGATTCTGCTGCTGATCGTCAGCGCGGTCACCTTCGGCATCTTCTTCCTGCTGCCGAGGCTGGCCGGGCAGACCGCCGACCAGCTTGCCGGCCAGTACATCGGAAAGGCCCCCTCGGCCGCGGACATCGCCGCGGTGAAGAAGAACCTCGGCTTGGACAAGCCGGTCTACGTACAGTACTGGGACTTCCTCAAGGGCATCTTCGTCGGCGTCGACTACAAGTTCGGCCCCGATGCGGCCAAGTGCAACGTTCCGTGCTTCGGTTACTCCTTCAAGACGCACATCGAGGTGTGGCCGGAGATCCAGTCCCGCCTCCCGGTGACCATCTCTCTGGCGGCCGGCGCGGCCGTGGTGTGGCTGGTCTCCGGCGTCGCCACCGGCGTGCTGTCCGCGCTGCGCCCCGGTTCGGTCTTCGACCGGCTGGCCATGGGCGTCGCCCTGGCAGGGGTCTCGCTCCCCATGTTCTTCACCGGCGCGCTGGCGCTGGCCCTGTTCACCTATCAGTGGCCGATCTTCGAACGAAGTGATTACGTACCTCTGCTGGAGGACCCGGTGGCGTGGGCCAGAACGCTGGTCCTGCCATGGGTGACTCTGGCGTTCCTCTACTCCGCCCTGTACGCCCGGCTGACCAGGGCGAGCATGCTGGAGACGCTGAGCGAGGACTACATCCGTACGGCCCGCGCCAAGGGCCTGCGGGAGAACAAGGTCGTCGTCCGGCACGGCCTGCGGGCCGCGCTCACCCCGATCATCACGGTCTTCGGCATGGACGTGGGCCTGCTGCTCGGCGGTGCGCTGATCACCGAACAGGTCTTCTCCCTCAAGGGGGTCGGCGCGTTCGCCGTCGAGGCGATCAACGCCAACGACCTGCCCAACATCCTCGGCGTCACCTTGCTCGCCGCGTTCTTCATCGTCATATGCAACCTGGTGGTGGACGTTCTGTACGCCGCCGTCGACCCGCGGGTGAGGCTCTCGTGACCGACTCCTCCGACGACCCGACGACCGGCACCGCGGTGGGCGCCACGATGGGCGCGGCGGTGGGTGAGCCGGCCGAGGCCGGCACCCGTCCGCCGTCCGCCTTCCTGGAAGTGCGCGACCTGAAGGTGCACTTCTCCACCGACGACGGCATCGTGAAGTCCGTCGACGGGCTCACCTTCTCGCTGGAGAAGGGCAAGACCCTGGGCATCGTGGGCGAGTCCGGCTCCGGCAAGTCGGTGACCTCGCTGGCGATCATGGGGCTGCACCGGGCCTCGCGGCAGCAGCGCAGCAAGGTGAACATGTCCGGCGAGATCTGGCTGGACGGCCGGGAGCTGGTGTCCGCGGACCCCGACGACGTACGACGGCTGCGCGGGCGCGAGATGGCGATGATCTTCCAGGACCCGCTGTCCGCGCTGCACCCGTACTACACGGTCGGCCAGCAGATCGTGGAGGCGTACCGGGTCCACAACAACGTGGACAAGAAGACCGCGCGCAAGCGGGCGGTGGAGATGCTCGACCGGGTCGGCATCCCCCAGCCCGACAAGCGCGTGGACGACCACCCGCACCAGTTCTCCGGCGGTATGCGCCAGCGCGCGATGATCGCAATGGCGCTGGTCAACAACCCCGAATTGCTCATCGCGGACGAGCCGACCACCGCGCTGGACGTCACCGTCCAGGCGCAGATCCTGGACCTGATCCGCGACCTCCAGAAGGAGTTCGGCTCGGCGGTCGTCATCATCACCCACGACCTGGGCGTGGTCGCCGAGCTGGCGGATGACCTGCTGGTGATGTACGCCGGCCGCTGCGTGGAGCGCGGGCCCGCCCAGAAGGTCTTCTACGAGCCGCAGCACCCCTACACCTGGGGCCTGCTCGGTTCCATGCCGCGCATCGACCGCGACCAGACCGACCGGCTCATCCCGGTCAAGGGCTCCCCGCCCAGCCTGATCAACGTGCCCTCCGGCTGTGCGTTCAACCCCCGTTGCCCGTACGCGGATGTGCCCAAGGACAACGTCACCCGTACGGTCCGCCCCGAGCTGCGCGAGTTGTCGGGCGGGCACTACTCCGCCTGCCACCTGACGCAGGAGGAGCGGGAGCGTATCTGGACCGAAGAGATTGCGCCGAAGCTGTGAGTGACACCGACGAGACCGACAACAGCAAGAAGACCTCCGCGCAGCCCGCCGCTCCGGGCCCGGCGGCCCCGAAGACCGTGCTGCGCAAGACGGCGGGCCGCACGGCCCCGGCCGCGGCCGGGGCCGGGGACGGCGAACCGCTGCTGCGGGTCCGCGGGCTGGTCCGGCACTTCCCGATCACCAAGGGCCTGCTCAAGCGGCACGTCGGGGCGGTGCAGGCGGTGGACGGCATCGACTTCGAGGTACGGCCGGGGGAGACGCTGGGCGTGGTCGGCGAGTCCGGCTGCGGCAAGTCCACGATGGGCCGGCTGATCACCCGGCTCGACGAGCCGACCGGCGGCTCCATCGAGTTCGACGGCAAGGACATCACGCATCTGTCCCCGGGCCAACTGCGGCCGATGCGCCGCGACGTCCAGATGATCTTCCAGGATCCGTACGGGTCGCTGAACCCGCGGCACACCATCGGCGGCATCATCGGCACCCCCTTCCGCCTCCAGGGCGTCGAGCCCGAGGGCGGGGTGAAGAAGGAGGTGCAGCGGCTGCTGGAACTGGTGGGGCTGAGCCCCGAGCACTACAACCGCTATCCGCACGAGTTCTCCGGCGGCCAGCGGCAGCGCATCGGCATCGCCCGCGCGCTGGCGCTCAAGCCGAAGCTGGTGGTGGCCGACGAGCCGGTCTCCGCGCTGGACGTCTCCATCCAGGCACAGGTCGTCAACCTGATGGACGACCTCCAGAAGGAGCTGGGGCTGACCTACGTCATCATCGCTCACGACCTGTCGGTCATCCGGCACGTCTCGGACCGGATCGCGGTGATGTACCTGGGGAAGATCGTGGAGCTGGGCGACCGTACGTCGCTGTACGAGGCGCCGATGCACCCGTACACCAAGGCGCTGCTGTCCGCCGTGCCGGTGCCCGACCCCAAGCGGCGCACCCAGCGCGACCGTATCCTGCTCAAGGGCGATGTGCCCTCGCCGATCAATCCGCCGTCCGGCTGCCGGTTCCGTACCCGCTGCTGGAAGGCGACCGAGGTGTGCGGGACGACCGAGCCGCCGCTGACGGCGCTGCGGACCGGGCACAAGGTGGCCTGCCACCACCCGGAGAACGCCCCCGATCAGGTGCCCGGCGAAGCGTCCGGCGGTGCGTCCGGGAGTGCGTCCGGCGGTGCGACGGGTGGTACGCCCGGTACTGCGTCCGACGGACCGGCCGATGCCGAGAAATGATCGGAGTGAGCGCACTACCGGTCGGTAGAGCATGACGAGTTGGCAAAGTCCGACATGAAACAGAGCGGGAGAGTGCAGAGTCGGCGCGGTTGTTCAACCGGCATCCAGTCCGGCATCCAGTCCGGCAACCGTGCGTTCGAAGGGACGGCTCATGGCACTCTCCCGATCTGCACGTCACAGAACCCGTCTGCTCGCCCTGGCCACGGCGGCGGCCTCGGGGTTCGCCGTCGCCGCCGCGCCCGGGGCCGCCCCCGGCGCGCCCGGCGTGGGCGACAGCTACTTCCCGCTGCTGGGCAACGGCGGGTACGACGCCCTCCACTACGACCTCGGCGTCAGCTACGACCCGGCGAGCGGCCGGCTCGACGGCCGTACGACGCTGACCGCCCGTGCCACCCAGGACCTGAGCGCCTTCAACCTCGACCTCCAGAAGCTGACGGTCACCTCGATCCGGGTCAACGGACACCGGGCCGAGTTCACCCGCTCCGGTGATGAGATCACCGTCACCCCGGGCAAGCGGCTGCGCGAGGGCGAGCGGTTCACCGTCAAGGTCGTCTACGGCGGCGTCCCGCTGCCGCTGAGCGGCCCCATCGTCTTCGGCTCCGACTACGGCTGGATGAAGACCAAGGACGGTGTCTTCGTCGCCTGCGAGCCCAACGCGGCCTCGACCTGGTTCCCCTCCAGCGACCACCCCAGCGACAAGGCCACGTACGACATACGCATCGACGCGCCCAAGGGCCTGACCGGCGTCTCCAACGGCCGGCTGGTCTCCTCCTACGAGCGCGACGGCCGCTCCTACGCCCACTGGCGGGAGCGCCGGCCGATGGCCACGTACCTGGCGACCGCCACGATCGGCAAGTTCGACGTGCGCCGCGGCACCACCCCCGGCGGCATCCCCATCTACGTCGCGATCGACCCGGCCCTGCCCACCGGCCCGGTCGACGTCTACGCGATCACCGCGGAGGCCACCGACTACTGGTCCCAGGTCTTCGGCCCGTACCCCTTCGAGGAGACCGGCGCCATCGTCGACGACATGCCGCAGGCCGGGTTCTCCCTGGAGGTGCAGACCAAACCGGCCTACTCCGCCGTACGCAACGAGACGACCATCGTCCACGAGCTGTCCCACCAGTGGTTCGGCGACTCCGTCTCCGTCGAGCGCTGGAAGCACATCTGGCTCAACGAGGGCTTCGCCACGTACGCGCAGTGGCTGTGGGCCGAACACAAGGGCACCCGCAGCGCCCACGACGCGTTCGTGGCCGCCTACAACGCCCGGCCCGCCGACTCCGACTTCTGGAAGATCAAGGTCGCCGACCCGCAGCGTGACACGATGTTCGCCTCGGCGGTCTACCAGAGGGGCGCGATGACCCTCCAGGTGCTGCGCGAGCGCATCGGGGACAAGGCGTTCTTCAAGCTGCTGCCGACGTGGACGAAGCTGCACCGGTACGGCAACGCCACCACCGAACAGTTCGTCGCGCTGGCCGAGAAGGTCTCCGGGCAGCGGCTCGGTGACCTCTTCCACACCTGGCTGGAGACCACCACCAAGCCGCCGCTGCCGTAACGCCCCCGGCGGTGTGCCCGGCCGCGCCCCGGCGTCACCGGCCGCTGCCCCGGTCCCGGTTCTTCAGCCGCCAGTCGCCCGCGCGGAGCTGCTGCGGCCGGGGCAGGTGCAGCCCGAAGTACACCGCCCCCATACGCAGCGCGAAGACCACCCCCGCCGAGACCACCGCGGCGGGGGTGGCGCCGGTCCCCAGGTGGTGCAGTCCCAGGTAGCAGGCGCCGCCGGCCAGCGCGGCGATCGCGTACACGTCCTCGCGCAGCAGCAGCGGCGGAAACTCGCCGCACAGCACGTCGCGTACGACCTCTCCGGTGACGCCGGTTAGCACGGACAGGATGACCACCGCGAGCGGGGTGGCGCCGGCCGAGATGGCCGCCCGGGCCCCGATGACGGTGACGACGGCCAGCCCGATGGCGTCCACCACCAGCAGCGACCTGCGCGGCAGCGACCAGAAGTGCAGGTAGACCATGGTGGCCACGCCGACACAGATGATGACCGTCAGCAGGACCCAGTCGTGGGTCCAGTACAGCGGGTGGCGGTTGAGGATCAGGTCGCGCAGGGTGCCGCCGGAGATGGACGCGGCGAAGGCGAGGACCAGGCCGCCGAAGGGGTCCATGTCGGCGCGGTAGGCGGCCAGGACACCGCTCGCGGCGAAGGCCGAGACGCCGACCAGATAGAGCATGTGCAGCATGCGCACATGTTCTCAGGCCGTGGAACCCTTCCTTCCGGTAAAAGGGGCTACCCGTCAGTAACAAATCCGTGTAGCGTGCGGCGCATGTCCACGGTGACCATAGGTAACAGTGAGTTCGACCGCGACACGGCGGTCGTCCGGCGCTCGCCCGGCGTCTACGACACCCAGCTCTCCGAAGGCTGGACCATCATCCAGGCCGTCAACGGCGGCTACCTCCTGGCCCTGATGGGACGGGCCCTGGGAGACGCCCTGGCGCACCCCGACCCCTTCTCGGTCACCGCGCACTACCTGACGGCCTCCGTCCCCGGCCCCGCCGTCATCCGTACGGAGACCATCCGCACCGGCCGCACCATGTCCACCGGCGGCGCCACCCTCGTACAGTTCCAGGAGGACGGCACCGAGGTCGAACGGATGCGGGTGCTGGCCGCCTACGGCGACCTCGACGCGCTCCCCGACGACGTCCGCACCACCGCCAAGCCGCCGGCCCTGCCCCCGTACGAACACTGCCTCGGCGCCGACAGCGGCCCCGGCGGACGCCCGGCCATCCCCGGCAGCACCCGCATCGCCGAGCGCCTGAACCTGCGCCTGGACCCGGCCACCGCGGGCTGGGCGGTCGGCCGGCCCTCCGGCAAGGGCGAGATGCGCGCCTGGTTCGGCCTCGCCGACGGCCGCGACCCCGACCCGCTCTCGCTGCTGCTGACGGTCGACGCCCTGCCGCCCACCGCCTTCGACATCGGCCTGACCGGCTGGGTCCCCACCGTCGAACTGACCACCCACATCCGCCGCCGCCCGGCCCCCGGCCCGCTGCGGGTCTCCATCACCACCCGCAACCTGGCGGGCGGCTTCCTGGAGGAGGACGCCGAGGTCTGGGACACCGAGGACCGCCTGGTCGCCCAGTCCCGCCAACTGGCCCGGGCACCGCTGGGGGCGTGACGCGTCGCCCTGGCCGCACCGTCACGCCCGCGTATGAGCCCCGGCAGTCGGCAAGCTGCCGGGGCAGTGGCGGAAGCTCAGAGCGTGCGGCCCAGGTGAAGGATCGCGACTGTGGTCGTCGTGTCGGTGATTTCATAAAGAACCCGGTATCTACCGACATACATACGGCGCAGGTCGGAGGATCCGTATGCGGTGGTTCCGTCCGGACGTGGGTTGTCGGCCAGTAGGTCGACGGTTGCGAGGAGCTGACTGAGACCGTTGGCGTCGTCTTTGAGGAATCCCGCCGCCGCGTTGATGGCGGATTCTCCCCAGACGATGCTGTAACTCACCCACGCTCCAGGCCGAGTCGCCGACGAACCTCTTCATGGGGGACCCCGCGAAAGGTGCCGGCCGCTTGCTGGGCTCGGTACTCGGCCAGTGCCAGCGAATCCTCCAGGTCTGCCAGCTCCTGGGGGTGTATCAACACCGCTGCAGGCTGACCGTGATCGGTGATCGTGATGCGCTCGCGAGCGAGCGCCGTACGACGGACCAGCGAGCCGAAGCGCGCCCGGGCCTCTGTCATTGCCACCGTGTCACTCATGTACAGAACTGTACACTTCTCGCGCCCTATATCACTAGGAGCCGTCGTGGCGGCCGTCGCATTCCGGCCGTGGCCGCAGGAAGTCCGTCAGGGCCGCGGTCAGTTCCGCCGGGGCGTCTTCCTGGACGAGGTGGCCGGCGCCGGGGATGAGGTGGAGGCGAGCACCGGGGATGAGGGAGGCCAGTTCGTGGCCCTTGGTGGCGGGGTCCCAGGTGTCCTCGGCGCCCCAGCAGATCAGGGTCGGGACCGCGACCTCCCCGTAGCGCGGCTGGATCTCGTCGGTGAAGCGCTGGTCGTTCCGGGCGATCTGGCGGTAGAAGGCGGGGCGCCCCTCCGCGGTGCACCAGGGCTCCACGAGACGGTCCAGGACGGCCGGGTGCAGCCCGCGGTGGCTGGCGGAACTGACGTACTCCCGTACGAGTGCCCGGTGCAGCGCGGGCGGAAGCTGCCCGAAGATCTCGGGGTGGGCGCCGAGCAGGCGGTAGGTGGGGGTCCCCCAGGGAGCCAGGGTCAGGGCGTCCACCAGAACCAGACGGCGATAGCGGGCACCGTGCAGAAGGTGGGCGCGCAACGCGACGCAGCCGCCGAAGTCGTGCGCCACCACGTCCGGCTCGGTCAGCTCCCAGTGCGCGAGGAGTTCGGTGAAGACCCGGCCCTGCGCGGCGAGGGAGACGTCCTGGTCCTCGTACTTCTCCGAGGTGCCGTAGCCCGGCATGTCCCAGGCCAGGACGCGGTGCCGCCCGGCGAGCGCGCGGGCGACGCCGCGCCAGATGTAGGAGGAGAACGGGGTGCCGTGCAGCAGGACCACGGGAGGTGCGGTGGGCGGGCCAAGGGCGGTCCAGCGCACCTCGCCGACGGAACTGCGGTACGTACGGTCCAGCGTCCAGTCGTCGGTCGTCATGACCGTAACGCTAGTGACTAATTACCTGGATGTCGAGATCACGCGAGCACCAAGCCATTCGTTTCCCTTCGCCCTCACTCGCCCTTGGCGAGCCAGCGCAGCCGGCCGTCCCAGCGGGCGATGCGGCAGGTCAGGTGGATGCCCTTGGAGCTGACCGCCTTCGCGCCGCGCTGACGGCACTTGCGGTGCGGCTCGTTGCAGCTCCCCTTCTTCTTGCCGGGGATCCTGGCGCAGTTCTTGGTGGCGTGGGCGCGCTTGCCGGCGGGGAGAGGTGGCCGTGCGCGGCGCTCGTGGCGTGGTGGCCGGAGGTGCCGCGGGCGGAGTGGGTGGTGCGAGAGGCGGAGTGGCTCTTGGTGGCCGCGGTCGCCGGTGCGGCGGTGGCCAGGGCGGCGCACAGGCCGAGGGCCAGGGCGGCGGCGCGCAGGCCGCGCGGGCGCCGGGCGCGCGGGGAGGCGGGTGTGAAGTCGGAGGAGTCCGTCGATGGAGACATGTGATCATTTTGCCGGGTGGTGGCCGGTGTGCTGTCCGGGGGCTGGAAGGGCTGACAGGGGCAGTAATAAGAGGGTGCTTCCGCTTCGTCCCTCTACGGTGCGGGGCGGCGTACGCGTAAGCCCCTACGCGCCCCGTACGCGCCCCCGCGCCTGCTCGTAGAATCGTGCGCACCATGGTTTACCTCGACCACGCCGCCACCACCCCGATGCTCCCGGAGGCGGTGCAGGCGATGACCGCCCAGCTCACCGTCACCGGCAACGCCTCCTCCCTGCACGCCGCCGGACGGCAAGCCCGGCGTACCGTCGAGGAGGCCCGGGAATCCCTGGCCGCCTCGCTCGGCGCCCGCCCCAGTGAGGTCGTCTTCACCTCGGGCGGCACGGAAGCCGACAACCTCGCCGTCAAGGGCCTGTACTGGGCCCGCCGGGACGCCGACCCGGCCCGTACCCGCGTGCTGGCCAGCCCCGTCGAGCACCACGCCGTCCTGGATGCCGTGGACTGGCTCGCCGAGCACGAGGGCGCCCGCGTGGAGTGGCTGCCCGTGGACGCGTACGGGCGGGTGCACGCCGACGCGCTGCGCGAGGCCATCGCCCGCGACCCCGCAGACGTGGCCCTGGCCACCGTCATGTGGGCCAACAACGAAACCGGCACGGTCATGCCGGTCCACGAACTCGCCCGGGTCGCCAAGGAGTTCGACGTCCCGCTGCACGCCGACGCGGTACAGGCGGTCGGCCAACTGGAGGTGGACTTCGGCGCCTCCGGCCTGGCCGCCATGACCGTCTCGGCCCACAAGATCGGCGGCCCGTACGGCATCGGCGCCCTGCTGCTGGGCCGCGAGTACGCCCCCGTACCGGTGCTGCACGGCGGCGGCCAGGAGCGGCACGTACGCTCCGGCACGCTGGACACCCCCGCCATCGCGGCCTTCGCCGCAGCCGCCCGGCACGCCGTCGCCCACCGCGCGGACTTCGCCTGCGAGATCGGCGCGCTGCGCGACGACCTGATCAAGGCCGTACGGACCGCGGCACCCGACGCCGTCCTGGGCGGCGACCCCGACCCGGCCGGCCGGCTGCCCGCCAACGCCCACTTCTCCTTCCCCGGCTGCGAGGGCGATTCCCTGCTCCTCCTCCTGGACGCCCAGGGCATCGCCTGCTCCACCGGCTCCGCCTGCACAGCCGGTATCGCCCAGCCCAGCCACGTCCTCCTCGCCACCGGCACCGACCCGGCCCTGGCCCGCGGCACCCTGCGCTTCTCCCTCGGCCACACCTCCACCCGCGCGGACATCGAAGCCCTGGCAGAAGCGATCGGCCCAGCAGTCGAACGGGCCCGCAGCGCAGGCCTGAGCTGAGCGCGCGAGCGCCGGGGGCACCGCCACCCCCTCCGCTGGACCCCTGCCGCCCCGCGAATTCCCGGGGCGGCGCCCCACCGCCCGGGCGGACCCCGGCCCAACGCCTCCCCCTCCCGCGTGGGCACCCTCAGGAGCCTTGACACCCTTGGTGGCCTATAACACCTAAGCCATATAGCATGGAAGCCATGACCGGTGAGCGGTACACCATCGAGATCGAGCCCGAGGTCCGCCTCTGGCTGGAGAATCTGCCCGCCCACCACTACGTGATAGCCGAGCAGAAGGTCGACCGCCTCGCCGAGCAGGCGACCACCCTCGGCGAGCCCTACTCCCGTCATCTCGGCGGCAAGCTCCGCGAGTTACGTTTCGACCTTGACGGTAGCGCTCAACGCATCACCTACTGGCTCGCCCCGGGTTGCCGTGTCGTACTGCTGACCGTCTTCCGCAAGACGAAGATGCGTGAGAGGGCGGAAGCGGAGCGCGCCCACGCCGTCCAAGCCGCATGCGAGGCCAGTCATGAGCCGGCCACCGAACACAACATCTACAGTCGTCCGATCAAGGAGGAGCTGCCGTGAACCACGCCGAATGGAAGACTCGCCGCCACCGCAAACTCCTCGGTGAGGCGGCGGAGGAGAACGCCGAGTACGACCGCCTGTACGAGGAGGCCGAACTGGCCCACGACCTCGGCCAGTTGGTCTACGACCGGCGCACCGCTCTGGGCCTGTCCCAGACCGAGCTCGCCGAACGCTGCGGGATGAAGCAGCCCCAGGTCTCCCGGATCGAAGGCGGCGGTACCGTACCCACCATCCCGCTCCTGCGCCGCCTGGCCCGCGCCCTTGACGCCGACCTGACCATCGAACTCACCCCGCACCAACAGGCCGCCTGAGCAACCTCCGACGGCGCACGATCCGTGGATGCCGTCTTCGTCATCCGCGATCTTGATCATCGCCCCGAGGACGGGGACGGAGACGGCTCCGGGGGTATGGCTTGTACCAGGTGTAGGTAGTGGTTCCAGTTCCAGTGGGGGCCTGGGTCGGTGTGGTCGGTGCCGGGGACCTCGATGTGGCCGACGATGTGGTTGCGGTCGGCGGGGAAGCCGTAGCGGCGGCAGATTGCGGCGGTCAGGCGGGCGGAGGCCGCGTACATGGCTGGGGTGAAGGACTCGGGGCGGTCGACGAAGCCCTCGTGTTCGATGCCTATGCTGCGTTCGTTCCAGGCGCGGTTGCCCGAGTGGTAGGCGACGTCCAGTTCGCGGACGAGCTGCGTCACCCGGCCGTCCTTGTGCAGGACGTAGTGGGCGGCGGCGCCGTGGGCCGGGTCCTGGAAGACTTTCAGGGCGGAGCGGTAGCCGCCCTGTACGACGTGGATGACGACCCGGTCGATGGTGTAGTCGGCGGGCCGGTCCGCCCGTCGGTAGTTCGCCGGGGAGGCCGGCACCCACTGCGCGCCCCGAAAGTCTACTTCGCCCTCTTTGCGCGGTTTCTCCTGTCCCGGCAGTCGCCACCACCAGTGCGAGAGCTCGTCGCGGGCGGCGTAGGCGGCCACGCCGAGGCCGGCCAGCACGCCCGCGCCGCCGAGCAGCAGCCCCCGCCGGTCGACGCCCTTGGCGGACCCCGGCGCCGCGTCGGCGGCGTCGGCGCCCTCCTCGCCGGCGTCGCGCCCGGTGCTCTCCTGATCGGCTTTCCCCATGCGCTGAACAACGCTTACGGGCTACTCGCCGGTTCCGTCTACCCTGGAGGGGCTATGACTGACGCTCCCCGCCGCCTGCGCGTACTGGCCGCCATGTCCGGAGGTGTCGACTCCGCCGTCGCCGCCGCCCGCGCCGCCGAAGCCGGCCACGACGTGACCGGCGTGCACCTCGCGCTCTCCGAGAACCCCAAGTCCTTCCGTACGGGCGCCCGCGGGTGCTGCACGATCGAGGACTCCCACGACGCCCGCCGCGCCGCCGACGTCATCGGCATCCCGTTCTACGTCTGGGACCTGGCCGAGCGCTTCCGCGAGGACGTGGTGGAGGACTTCTTCGCGGAGTACGAGGCGGGCCGTACGCCCAACCCCTGTCTGCGCTGCAACGAGAAGATCAAGTTCGCCGCGCTGCTGGACAAGGCGCTCGCCCTGGGCTTCGACGCGGTGTGCACGGGCCATTACGCCACGATCGTGCGCAATGAAGAAGACGGCGGCCTGGAGCTGCACCGCGCCTCCGACATGGCCAAGGACCAGTCGTACGTGCTCGGCGTCCTGGACGAGCGGCAGCTCGCGCACGCGATGTTCCCGCTCGGCGACACCGTGACGACCAAGGCGGAGATCCGGGAGGAGGCCGCCCGGCGCGGCCTGTTCGTGGCCAAGAAGCCCGACAGCCACGACATCTGCTTCATCGCCGACGGCGACACCCAGGCGTTCCTGGCCAAGCGGCTCGGTACGGCCGAGGGTGACATCGTGGACGAGTCCGGCGCCAAGGTCGGCACGCACCAGGGCGCGTACGGCTTCACCATCGGCCAGCGCAAGGGCCTGCGGATCGGCACCCCGGCGCCGGACGGCAAGCCGCGCTACGTCCTGGACATCTCCCCGGTGAACAACACCGTCACCGTCGGCCCGGCCGAGTCCCTGGACGTGACGGCCCTGACCGCCGTCCGGCCGCGCTGGTGCGGGCAGGCGCCGACCGGCCCCGGCACGTACACCGCCCAGCTCCGCGCCCACGGCGGCGAGACGGAGGTACGCGCGGAGCTGGCCGACGGCGAGCTGCGCGTCTCCTTCACCGAGCCGGTGCGCGGTGTCGCCCCCGGCCAGGCGATCGTGCTGTACGACGGCACGCGGGTGGTGGGCTCCGCCACGATCGCCACGACGCGGCGCGTCGCGGCGGCCGTCACCCCTGCTTGATACGGGCCAGCAGTCCTCGGAGTGCGTCCCGGCCGCTGATCATGACGTGGTCGGGCGCGTCACTTTCCCGCAGTGCGAGGGTGCCGGGGGTGCCGGGGGTGTCGAAGGTTACTTCGGCCACCTCGACGCAGTTGTTGCCTCCGTCTTCGGAGAACGACGATTTGAGCCACACCGGTTCTGACAAGAAACGTGCTCCTCACAGTTCTGCGCTGACCATGTGGATGAAATCCACCGCGTAGTGCTCCAACTCGGCGACGTCGAGAAACCCGGGTGGGATCTGGCCCCGGTACTCCTCCCACCAGCCGCCCTTACGGCTTCCTGCCACCTGGATGTCCCTCGCTGATGCCGAAGCGTCCTCCCTCGATGCTGAGATGACGGTACGGTCCGTGCCGAGCAGGTCCGCGGCGGCCGTCACCCCTGCTTGATACGGGCCAGCAGTCCTCGGAGTGCGTCCCGGCCGCTGATCATGACGTGGTCGGGCGCGTCACTTTCCCGCAGTGCGAGGGTGCCGGAGGCGCCGGGGGTGTCGAAGGTTACTTCGGCCACCTCGACGCAGCTATTGCCGCTTTCTTCGGAGAACGACGATTTGAGCCACACCGGTTCTGACAAGAAACGTGCTCCTCACAGTTCTTTGCTGACCATGTGGATGAAATCTCTGGACTTCTCCGGAGTCAACGCCTTCTCCTCGGCCGCGTCCAGCCTTCTGCGGAAATGAGCCAGGTGCGTGGGTGCGTCGATGAACACCCCACCGGTGGGGGAGTCCATGTGCACCGTGTCCAGGTGCGCTTCGGGTGCTGACGCGTACACCACGCAACCATCGCCCATCAGCCGGAAGCCGCCTGCTGCGAACGGGATCACCAGCAACGTCACGTTGTCCCACTCGCAGGCTTCCAAGAGGTGACGAAGCTGTCTGCGGGCCACGTCCCGGCCGCCGACCTGCATACGCAGAGCCGATTCGTGGATGACGCCGGCAAAAGGCGTGGGATCGTCGCCGTGGAGAACATTCTGGCGCGTCAGCCGATGCGTCACACGCAACTCCACTTCCAGCCGCGACAGTGGCGGTGACAGGAGGTCGAAGAGCGCTCGTGCGTGCTCTTCGGTCTGGAACAGTCCCGGCAGGAGCGTCGTCTGCACGGTGCGCAGCCTTACCGCGTAGTGCTCCAACTCGGCGACGTCGAGAAACCCGGGTGGGATCTTGCCCCGGTACTCCTCCCACCAGCCGCCCTTACGGCTTCCTGCCATCTGGACCAGTGCCTCGACCAACTCCTGGCTCTCACAGGCGTAGATGCTCGCGAGGCGTCGCAGACGTTCCTCGCTGATGCCGAAGCGTCCTCCCTCGATGTTGGAGATGACGGTACGGTCCGTGCCGAGCAGGTCCGCGGCGGTCGGCGCGGTCATGCCTGCCGCCTCGCGGAGCCGCCGCAGTTCCGCACCGAACCGGCGCTGACGGATGGTCGGGGTGTGCTTGGTTGCCATGTGCCCCCTCCTCGTTTGGCGCACAGTGTGCCGAGGTGGGCGCAGCCGAATCCGCCAGATCACGAGGATTAACTCGTTGTGATTAACGCTGTTCATTAGTTATGTAGAGCACCGCTACGGTGTGGGCCGCGCCACTCTTCGCGTGTGGAGTGGCGGCGACGCCGCACATGGAGGTGCCTGCGTGAACTCCGAACCGCATCCCCCGCATCCCGCACCCATCCCGTTCGCCGAACCCTGGGAGTACGAACTCGCTTTCCCCCGGGACCCCCGCGGCCCCGGCATCGCCCGGACCACTCTGAGAGCGGTCCTCGTGGCGCACGGGCTGGACGAACTCCTGCACCGGGCGGAGCTGTTGACCTCGGAGCTGACCACCAACTCCGTGCGGTACTCCCGGGGGCCCGCCTCCGTACGGCTGCACTGGGCCTACCCCGTACTGCGGGTCAGTGTTCTGGACTCCAGTCCGCACCTTCCCGCGCCCGGTTCCTCGCCGGTGCCGCCGGGCTGTGACAGCGAGCGTGGGCGGGGTCTGCTGATCATCGGGCTGGTGGCGGACAAATGGGGCGGCTGCGCGATCGGTGACTCGTTGCTCGGGCCGGGCGGCAAGACCGTCTGGTTTGAACTCGTCTGGGACGCCGGGCCGCCGCCTCCGGACGCGGTGGCCGCGCTCGCCGCGTGACCCGTACGGCGGAGGTGATCGAGGCGGCCGGGCATGACAGAAGTCATGCGGAAGCGTGGACAGTCGCTACTGCCGGGGCCAGGGGCCCCGCCGCGAAGCTGAACGCGTCACACAGGGCGACACGGGAGGACCCCTCATGAGCCAGGCAGGTCAAGCACCCGCCGAGCGGAGCACCGGCAGCAGGAATCCGCTGCTGGAGAGCCTGTTGCCGCTGATCCTGGACGCGGGGGTGCCGGTGGCGGCGTACTACCTGCTCAGCAAGGGGTTCGGCATGGGCACCGTGGCGGCGCTCGGCTGGAGCAGTGTCGTGCCCGCCCTCCGTACGATCTGGGGCGTGGTCAAGGACCGCCGGTTCAACGCGCTGGCCGCGCTGATCGTGGTGGTCAACGTGGTCAGCCTGCTGCTCACCACGGTCACCGGCGACCCCCGGCTGATGCTCGCCAAGGACAGCGCGGTGAGCAGCGTCATCGGCATCGCCGTCCTGATCACCGCCTTCGTGGGACGGCCGATGATGACGCCGGGCCTTCAGGTGTGGATCACCAAGGGGGAGGCCGGGAAGACGGCCGTGTGGCACCGGCTGCTGGCGGAATCGGCGCGGTTCCGGCGGGGTGAGCGCACCTTCTCGGCGGTGTGGGGGATCGCGCTGCTGGGCGAGTGCGTGGCCCGGGTCGTCGGTGCGTACGTCCTGCCGGTGGACACCATGGTGTGGCTGGGCCCGGTGATCCTGGGCGTGGCCATCGTCCTGGCCATCGCGTTCACCGGGGGGCTCGCCGTCGACCCGATGGAGAAGATGGTCGCGGCGGAGCTGGAGCGGGCGCGGGAGGCCGGCGGGCCGGATGGGGAAGGCCGGGAGGACGGGGAGGGCCGGGAGGACGGGGAGGACGGGGAGGGCCGGGAGGACGGGGAGGGCCGGGAGGGCTTGGCGCCGCAGGTGGCGGGGACGGTCTGAGCCTCGCGGGCCGGGCTCCGTGTGCCGTACGGACGTACGGCCGTACAGGGCATGGGCCTTCCGGGTGCGGGACGGGGGTCCGCACCCGGAAGGCCCGTACGGGATCAGCGCAGTCCCGGCAGGCTGCGCAGTTCACCTATCCGAAGCATCCGGGCCAGGAGCACATAGACCAGCCCCATCGAGACCCCGCCGGCCGCCAGGGCGAGGACGGTGGTCCAGAAGGAGTCCGCGGCGGGCACGCACAGCCGTACCACCGCCCAGCCCAGCGCCCCGGCCGTCAGCCCGGCCGCGGTCAGCTTGCCGTACGTGCGGCACAGCCGCTTGCCGTCCAGCCGCCCTTCGAGGCGCCGCCGCAGCCGCAGGGCGGTGAGCAGCAGGCCGACGGCGTAGGAGAGGGCGTAGGCGGCGGCCATGCCGGTGACCGCCCAGCGGGCCGGCAGCAGCAGGTGGCAGACGGTGGCCAGGGCGATGTTGACCGCGCTGATCCACGCCGCCATCCAGAAGGGCGTACGGGTGTCCTCGAAGGCGTAGAAGCCGCGCAGCAGGAGGTACTGCGCGGAGTAGGGGATAAGGCCCAGGCCGAACGCCTGGAGCATGTGGCCCAGGGGCTCGGCGGAGGCGGCGGACGCCGCGCCGTGCGCGAACAGCAGCCGTGCCACCTCCGGCCCGAAGGCCAGGAAGAAGACGGCGGCCGGGACGATCAGGACGCCGCTGGTGCGCAGCGCGCGCGAGAGTTCGCCGCGCAGGTCGTCCAGGCGGTGTTCGGCCACCGCCCGGCTCATCCGCGGCAGCAGGGCGGTGACCAGCGAAACGGTGATGATCGCCTGCGGCAGCGTCCAGATCATCTGTGCGTAGGAGTACGCGGAGTAGCCCACGCCGTCCTTGGGCAGCGCCTGGTCGGCGGCGCCCGCGTAATGGGTGACGACGGTCAGGGCGACCAGGTTGGCCAGGACGAACAGCAGGGTCCAGCGGGCGGCGGCGACGCTCTTGCGCAGGCCCGTACCCCGCCAGTCGAAGCGCGGCCGGAAGCGGAACCCGGCGGCGCGCGCGTAGGGGACCAGGGCGACGGCCTGGAGGACGATGCCGACGGTCGTGCCGATGCCCAGCAGCCGGACCTGCTCCGGCGTGATGTCCGACACCTGGTCGGGGACGGTCAGCAGGCCGAGGTACAGGCCGAACATCGAGATCAGGATGACGTTGTTCAGGACCGGGGTCCACATCATGGCCCCGAACTTCTCCCGGGCGTTGAGGACCTGGCCCATCATGAAGAACAGCCCGTAGAAGAAGACCTGGGGCAGCATGAAGCGGGCGAAGACCACGCTCAGTTCGAACGCCTCGTGGGTCTTGGGGTGTCGGTCTGGTAGAGGCTGATGATCTCCGGGGCGGCCCATACGGCGAGCAGCGTGCCGACCGCCAGGATGGACAGGACGAGCGTGACCAGCCGCTGCTCGTGGGCGCGCCCGCCGTCCGGGTGCTCGACCCTGGCCCGTACGAGCTGGGGCACGAGCACGGAGTTCAGCGCCCCGCCGATCAGCAGCGTGTACAGGCTCATGGGGACGACGTTGGCCTGGTTGTACGTGGTGGCCAGCAGGCCCGTGCCCAGCGCGGCACCCTGGAGGACCTGGCGGATGAGCCCGGTCGCGCGGGAGACCATGCTGCCCGCGGCCATCAGCATCGACGAGCGGCGCAGCCCGCTCCCGGTGGTCCCGCTCCCGGTGCTCCCGTTTCCGGCGCTCCTGATCTCGGCGCCCCCGCTCGCGCTCCCGGCTCCTCCGGTGCCCGTTTCCGGAGGAGCCGCTTCTATTCCGTTCTTCATGGAGGTCAACCTAACGCCGGGATCGATCGCTTCCGGGTCCCCCCGGGTGCCGCGGGCCCGTATGGTCGACAGCGACGACGGTACGAACGGCCGCTTCGGCGACGGGAGCTGACCTCCTCACCTCCGCGACGGCGCGGCCTTTCGTCGGCCACGAAAGGTAAACGGAAGCATGTCGACTGTTTCGCACCGCGTACGAGACCGAGAACATATCCGCCGGTCTGACGGCCCTGCACGCGGAGTTGGTCCGGCGCAACCCCGGGGAAGCGGAATTCCACCAGGCGGCCTCGGAGGTGCTGGAGTCACTGGCGCCGGTCCTGACGGCCCGTCCCGAGCTGGCCGAGGCGAAGATCGTGGAGCGGATCTGCGAGCCGGAGCGGCAGATCATGTTCCGGGTGCCCTGGCAGGACGACTCCGGGACGGTCCACATCAACCGCGGCTTCCGGGTGGAGTTCAACAGCGCGCTCGGGCCGTACAAGGGAGGGCTGCGCTTCCACCCGTCGGTCAACCTGGGGATCGTGAAGTTCCTCGGCTTCGAACAGATCTTCAAGAACTCCCTGACCGGGCTGAACATCGGCGGCGGGAAGGGCGGCAGCGACTTCGACCCGCGCGGCCGGTCCGCCGCCGAGGTCATGCGGTTCTGCCAGTCGTTCATGACGGAGCTGCACCGCCACCTCGGCGAGCACACCGACGTACCGGCGGGGGACATCGGCGTCGGCGGCCGGGAGATCGGCTACCTCTTCGGGCAGTACCGGCGGATCACCAACCGCTGGGAGGCCGGGGTGCTGACGGGCAAGGGCCTGGGCTGGGGCGGCTCCACGGCCCGTACGGAGGCCACCGGTTACGGCAACGTCCTGTTCACCGCCGAGATGCTCAAGCGGCGCGGCGAGGACCTGGACGGGCAGCAGGTCGTGGTCTCCGGCGCCGGAAATGTCGCCATCTACACGATCGAGAAGGCCCAGTCCCTCGGCGCGAACGTGCTGACCTGCTCGGACTCCGGCGGCTACGTCGTGGACGAGAAGGGCATCGACGTGCGGCTGCTGCGGCAGGTCAAGGAGGTCGAGCGGGGGCGGCTGGAGACGTACGCGCAGCGGCGCGGGGCGTCGGCCACGTACGTACCCGGTGGCCGGGTCTGGGACGTGGCGTGCGACGTGGCGCTGCCCTCGGCGACCCAGAACGAACTGGACGCGGACGCCGCCCGCATCCTGGTCCGCAACGGCGTCAAGGCGGTCTCGGAGGGCGCGAACATGCCCACCACCCCTGAAGCGGTGGCCGTGTTCAAGGAGGCGGGGGTGGCCTTCGGGCCGGGCAAGGCGGCCAACGCGGGCGGCGTGGCGACCAGCGCGCTGGAGATGCGGCAGAACTCCGCGCGCGAGTCGTGGTCCTTCGAGCGTACGGAGAACGAGCTGGCGGTGATCATGCGCGGCATCCACGAGACGTGCTACGAGACGGCGGAGCGGTACGGGCGGCCGGGGGACTATGTCGCGGGGGCCAACATCGCGGGGTTCGAGCGGGTGGCGGACGCGATGGTGGCGCAGGGGCTGATCTAAAGGGTCGCCGGTTTCCGTGTCTGTCACCTCGGCCTCATAGGGCAGGTCCCGCGGGCTTACGGCGTCCGTCTCCTCGGCCTCATAGGGCAGGTCCCCGCGGGCTTATGGAGTCCGTCCCTTCGGCCTCATAGGGTGCGTACATGAACATCTGCGTCTTCTGTTCCGCCGCCGACCTCGACGACCGCTACACCACCCCCGCCCGTGAGTTCGCCACGCTGATCGGCAAGGGCGGGCACGCCCTGGTCTGGGGCGGTTCGGACAGTGGGCTGATGAAGGTCATGGCCGACGGGGTGGAGGAGGCCGGCGGCAGGCTCGTCGGCGTCTCCGTGGAGTTCCTGGCGCACAAGGTCCGTCCCGGCGTGGACGAGATGGTGATCACCAAGGACCTCGCCGAGCGGAAGGCGGAGCTGCTGGCGCGCGCCGACGCCGTCGTCATCATGGTCGGCGGGATGGGCACGCTGGACGAGGCCACCGAGATCCTGGAGCTGAAGAAGCACGGCCTGCACACCAAGCCGGTCGTGCTGCTCAACGCCGCCGGCTTCTACGACGGGCTCAAGCAGCAGTTCCAGCGGATGGAGCAGGAGGGGTTCTTGCCGCTGCCCCTGGCGGACCTGGTGTTCTTCGCGCAGGACGGGGTCGGCGCGCTGGCGTACCTGGAGGAGCGGGCGGGCATCGACGGCTGAGCGGCCTGCGATGCCCGGCCGGGGTACCGGCGGACCGGCCACTCCTCGTTAGGATCGGATCATGGGTACGCACTTGATCACGGGCGCAGGGTCGGGCATCGGAGCGGCGGTCGCGCGGCGGCTCGCCGACCGCGGCGAGGACCTGTGGCTGCTGGCGCGCGACGCGGGCCGCGCCAAGGAACTGGCCGGGGAGTTCCCCGGCGCGCGCACGCTCGTCGGTGACCTCTCCGACCCCGGGAAGCTGTCCTGGGCGCTGGGCCACCAGCCGGTGCCGGACCGGCTGGACTCGCTGATGCACATCGCGGGCGTCGTCGAGCTCGGCGCGATCGGTGATCTCGGCACCCGGAGCTGGCAGCGGACGATCGCCGCCAATCTCCTCGCGCCCGCCGAGCTGACCCGGCTGATGCTGCCGCAGTTGCGGATGTCCAAGGGGCATGTGGTCTTCGTCAACTCCGGGGCCGGCCTGACCGCCCACGCCCAGTGGGGCGCGTACGCCGCGAGCAAGCACGGCCTGAAGGCGCTGGCCGACTCCCTGCGGGCGGAGGAGCACGGCAACGGCGTACGGGTGACCTCCGTCTACCCGGGGCGCACCGCCACCCCCATGCAGGCCAGCACCCACCAGCAGGAGGGCAAGGAGTACGACCCCACGCGCTGGATCGACCCGCAGTCGGTGGCCACCACGATCCTGACCGCCATCGACCTGCCGCGGGACGCGGAGATCAACGATGTGACGGTGCGCCCGGGCCGGTGACGGGTGGTCCGCTTCGGTCCCGCCGCCGCAGACGTACGCTGCACGGGTGACCACTGAAGCGAAGTCGACCGAGGCGGCGGGGTGCGGGTTCCGGGAGATCCGGGGGCTCGTCACCGAACTCGGCCGCCGCCTGGACGCCCATCAGCGCAGCCGGATCGCCGAACTGGACCTGACGCCGACGCAGGCCAAGGCGCTGGAGGAGCTGGGGGAGCCGAAGACGGCTCGCGAACTGGCGGCCGTGCTGTGCT
This sequence comes from Streptomyces sp. MST-110588, assembly GCF_022695595.1. Lineage (NCBI taxonomy): Bacteria > Bacillati > Actinomycetota > Actinomycetes > Kitasatosporales > Streptomycetaceae > Streptomyces > Streptomyces sp. MST-110588. Next base: position 2,228,907 of record NZ_CP074380.1, on the reverse strand, counting down.
GCGAGCCGCCGAATGTCACGTACGTCATCTCCAAGCTGGAGAAGCAGGGCATGGTGGTGCGGCAGCCGCACCCGCTGGACGGACGTGCCAAACAGCTTGTGCTGACCGAGGCGGGGCGGGAGCTGCGGCTGGACCTGCTGCGGCGGATGGGCCAGGCGTCGCCCCTGGACCATCTCGACGACACCGGGCGGGCCGAGCTGCGGGCCCAGCTCTTGAAGGCGCTCGGCCGCGACACATAGGCACGCTGACGGGTAGGCACGCCTCAGAGGAGCCCCGGGTCCCCTCTGCATGCGGGCCGGGCCGGGCTGGGCAGGGCCGCGTATGCGTTGAGTAAAGTTATAGCTGTAACCATTGCTGGCTGAGATCGATACAGCTTTAACTAACTCCATGATCGCAGACATGGTGGCGCCGGGGCGGCGGAAACGGCGGGAACGACAGGAGCGGGCTGCATCGCCGGAGCGGTTACCGCTGTCCGCGCCGGCACCGGCAATGACACCGGCACCGGCAGCGACACCGGCAACGACACCGGCACGGTCCCGCGCCGGGCTCCAACTCCTCGTCCTGGCCCTCGGCTTCGTGATGGCGAGCCTGGACACCGGCATCATGAACGTCGCCTCGAACGACCTGCGGAGCCGGCTGGGACTGAGCATGTCCGGCCTCACCTGGGTCGTGGACGGCTACGTCCTGGCCTTCGCCTCGCTGCTGCTGCTCGCCGGCTCACTCGCCCAGCGCCTGGGCGCCCGCCGCGTCTACCTGGCCGGTCTGGCCGTGTTCACCGTCGCGTCCCTCCTGGGCGCGCTCGCGCCGGACGGTACGGTCCTGATCGCCGCCCGTTTCATCCAGGGGGCGGGCGCGGCGCTGTTCATGCCCAGCTCCCTGACGCTGCTGATGAACGCCTTTCCCGATCCCCGGCGCCGGGCGCGGGTGCTCGGCGTATGGGCCGCGATCGTCTCGACCTCTGTGGGGCTGGCGCCCTCCATCGGCGGGCTGCTGGTCGGCACGCTGGGCTGGCGCTCGATCTTCCTGGTCAACCTCCCCATCGGCGTCGTGGCCCTGGTGCTCACCCGCCGCGTGGTGGTGCCGGTCGCCGCGCGCCGCACCGCCCTCGGTGTCTTCGGGCACCTCCTGGGCCTGGTCGCGCTGGGGTCGCTGAGCTTCGCGCTCATCGAGGGGCCGGCCCGTGGCTGGGACTCGGCGCCGGTGCTGGGCGCGTTCGCGGTGGCGCTGTCGGCGGCGGCCGGGTTCGCCGTACGGGAACGCCGCAGCGGTACGCCTGTACTGCCCGCCGCGCTCCTGGCGGACTCCCGTTTCGTGGCCGCCAACGCCGTCGGCTTCCTGTTCAACTTCGCTTTCTACGGTGCGCTGTTCGTGCTGGGCCTGTACCTCCAGACGGCCCGCGGCGCGGACCCGGTGGCCGCCGGCCTCCAGATGCTCCCGGCCGTCCTGGTCCTCCCGTTCGGCAACATGCTGTACGCGAAGGCCGGGCCGCGGCTGGGCGACCGGACCGCGCTGGCCGCGGGTCTGGTCGTGAGCACAGCCGGCTACCTGGTCCTGTTCCTGCTGCTCTCGCCGGACCTGCCGTACTGGGTCCTCGCCGTGACCCTGGGGCTGACGAACTTCGCCGGCGGTATCGCGGCCCCGGCCATGACCGGCATCCTCATGGAGGCCGCGGGCAGCGAGCACGCCGGCATCGGCAGCGCGACCCTCAATGCCAACCGCCAGGTCGGCTCGCTCGTCGGCATCGCGGGCATGGGCGCGGTCCTGACCGGTGCGGGCGGCGGCCAGGGCGGCGCGGCACTCGCCTTCGCGATGGCGGCCGGGGTGCTGGGGCTGGCGGCGGTCATCGCCTGGGCGGGCGTACGGAATCCGGAGCGGCGCGGCTGAGCGGGGGCGGCGCGGTCAGGGGTTCTCGCCAAGGGCCCCGCACCGGACCCGCACCGGGCCCGGATCAAGACCGCATCGGGCTCTCGCCGGGCCCGCGCCGTGGCGCCGTCGCCGTGACGATTTAGGCTCTCGGGGTGAGCGAAAACAGCACGTACCAGTGGGGCGCCGGCACCGCGACCGGCGTCGGGTCGATGCCGGGCGGGGACGCCCGGGAGGCCGCCAAGGTCGTCACCCAGTCCTTGGAGGCGCTGCCCCATCTCCCGGAGCTGCCCGCCCGGGGGCCGGGGGCCGACATGATCGGGCGGACCGCCGGTCTCCTGGTCGAGGTGTACGCGCACGTGGAGCCCAGCGGCTGGCGGATCGGTGACCGGCCGGGGCGCGACACCCGGCGCGCCCGCTCCTGGATGGGCGAGGACCTCGACGCCCTGGAGGAGTTCACCCAGGGGTACGAAGGCCCGCTGAAGATCTCGGCCGTCGGGCCGTGGACGCTGGCCGCCGCGCTGGAACTGCGCAACGGGGAGGCCGCCCTCAGTGATGCCGGGGCCTGCCGGGACCTGGCGGCTTCCTTGGCGGAGGGGCTGCGCGGCCACCTCGCGGACGTACGGCGCCGGGTGCCCGGTGCCCAGGTCGTACTCCAGTTGGACGAGCCGTCGCTGACGGCGGTGCTCCAGGGCCGGGTCAGGACCGCCAGCGGCTACCGCACCCACCGGGCCGTGGACCGCGCGGTGGTGGAGGGCGCCCTGCGTGATCTGGTGGCGGTGGCCGACGGTGGGCCGGTGGTCGTGCACTCCTGCGCGCCCGAGGTGCCGTTCGCGCTGCTGCGGAGGGCCGGCGTGAGTGGCATTTCGTTCGATTTCGAGCTGCTCACCGAGCGTGAGGAGGAAGCGGTCGGGGAAGCCGTCGAGGGCGGCACGACACTCTTCGCGGGCGTGGTGCCGGGCGTGGACGGCCCGTTGTCAGACCCTGCCGGTAGCGTCATGGGTGTCAGGACGCTGTGGCGCAGGCTGGGGCTGTCGCCGGGGACTCTCGCCGGGTCCGTGGTGGTCACTCCGTCGTGCGGGCTGGCGGGCGCTTCGCCCGCATATGCCCGTACGGCCCTCGCGCACTGCGTCCGGGCGGCGAGATCGCTCGCGGACAACCCTGAGTGACGAACGCTCAAGGAAAACGGGAGGACGTAACGGTGGCTGGCGAACAGCACGCGACGGGGGCGCAGGCGCCCGCCGAGGCGCGGGAGAAGCATGCGCGGCTCGCCGAGCAGATCGAGGAGCACCGCTTCCGGTACTACGTACGGGACGCTCCGGTGATCAGCGACGCGGAGTTCGACAAGCTGCTGCGGTCCCTGGAGGCGCTGGAGGAGGAGCATCCGCAGCTCCGTACCCCCGATTCGCCCACCCAGAAGGTCGCCGGGGCGTATGAGACGGAGTTCACCGAGGTCGCCCACCGCGAGCGGATGCTCTCGCTGGACAACGCCTTCACCGACGAGGAGCTGTCGGCCTGGGCCGAGCGGCTCGCCGGCGAGCTGGGCGGCGACCCCGCGAGCGCCGGCTACCACTTCCTGTGCGAGCTGAAGGTCGACGGCCTCGCGGTCAACCTGACGTACGAGAACGGCCGGCTGACCCGGGCCGCCACCCGCGGTGACGGCCGTACGGGTGAGGACATCACCCCCAACGTCCGCACGATCGGAGAGATCCCGGAGCGCCTGAAGGGCGACCGGGTGCCCGAGCTGGTGGAGATCCGCGGCGAGGTGTACTTCCCGATGGAGAAGTTCCTCGAACTGAACGAGCGGCTGGTGGCCGACGGCAAGCCGCCGTTCGCCAACCCGCGCAACGCCGCGGCCGGCTCGCTGCGCCAGAAGGACCCCAAGGTCACCGCCTCCCGCCCGCTCCACATGGTCGTCCACGGCATCGGCGCCCGTGAGGGCTTCGACATCGACCGCCAGTCGCAGGCGTACGAGCTGCTGCACGAATGGGGCCTGCCCACCGCCACCCACAACAAGGTCGTGGGCTCCCTCGCGGAGGTGCGCGCGTTCATCGACCGCTTCGGTGACGCGGAGACCCGCAGGACGGCCGTCGAGCACGAGATCGACGGCGTCGTGGTCAAGCTGGACGAGATCCCGCTCCAGGGGCGGCTGGGCTCCACCTCGCGTGCGCCGCGCTGGGCGATCGCCTGGAAGTACCCGCCGGAGGAGGTCAACACCAAGCTGCTGGACATCCGCGTCGGCGTGGGGCGCACGGGCCGGGTGACGCCGTACGCGGTGGTCGAGCCGGTGACGGTGGCCGGCTCCGAGGTGGAGTTCGCCACCCTGCACAACCAGCAGGTCGTCAAGGCCAAGGGCGTGCTCATCGGGGACACCGTCGTCCTGCGCAAGGCGGGGGACGTGATCCCGGAGATCCTGGGACCGGTGGTCGACCTGCGCGGCGGTGACGAGCGGGAGTTCGTGATGCCGGCCGACTGCCCCGAGTGCGGGACGGCCCTGCAGCCGGGCAAGGAGGGCGACATCGACCTGCGCTGCCCCAACGCCCGGGGCTGCCCCGCCCAGATCCGGGAGCGGCTGTTCTATCTTGCGGGCCGCAAGAGCCTGGACATCGAGAACTTCGGGTACGTGGCCGCGACGGCGCTGAGCCGGCCGTTGGAGCCGGCCGTGCCGCCGCTGAAGGACGAGGGCGATCTCTTCGATCTGACGGTCGAGCAGTTGCTGCCGATCAAGTCCCATGTCCTGGACCCGGACAGCGGTCTGCCCAAGCACGACCCCAAGACCGGTGAGGAGAAGGTCGTCACCTTCTTCGCCAACCAGAAGGGCGAGCCGAAGAAGAACACCCTGGCGATGCTGGAGAACATCCAGGCAGCCAAGCAGCGTCCGCTGGCGCGCATCCTGACGGGTCTGTCGATCCGTCATGTGGGGCCGGTGGCGGCCCAGGCGCTGGCGCGGGAGTTCCGTTCGCTGGACCGTATCCGTGAGGCCGACGAGAAGGAGCTGGCGGCGGTCGAGGGCGTCGGTGACACCATCGCGGCGTCCGTCAAACAGTGGTTCGCCGAGGACTGGCACGTCGAGATCATCGAGAAGTGGCGGGCGGCGGGCGTGCGCATGGAGGAAGAAGCCGCCGGAGATGAGGGTCCGCGTCCGCTTGAAGGCGTCACCGTCGTGGTAACGGGCACACTTCAGTCACACACCAGAGATGGCGCGAAAGAAGCCCTTCAGAGCCTCGGAGCGAAGGTGACCGGTTCCGTTTCGAAGAAGACCGGTTTCGTTGTGGTGGGTGACAATCCTGGATCGAAGTATGACAAGGCCATGCAGTTGAAGGTCCCTGTGCTGGACGACGACGGCTTCGCGGTGCTGCTGGAACAGGGCCCCGACGCGGCACGAGCGGTAGCGCTCACTCCGCCTGACGGGGAGTGAGCGGTCACCCATTCGGCGCATACCAGATAGGTGTGGGTGGCCAGGCCGCATTCGGGCAACCGCCGCCGATCGCTGCCCGTGGCGGCCTTCTGCGGCCTACTGTTGAGGTGTGCGCCTGCCGTGGCGCGGGCACAGCCGGCTGTGAGAGGTATCGGAATGAAACCGACCGACAGCGCCGCCGCGGCGTCGCGGCTCCGCCGGCTCGTCGTGCCCGTACTGCCCGGCGGGCTCGTCCTGGCCGCCGGCGGCGCGCTCCTCACGGGTGTCATCCGGACGCTGTCCGCCGGCCGGGCCCTGTTCCCCTCGGGCGCCGTCGGCTGGTCGCTGGCGGTCCTCACCGGCGTGATCGTCGGACATCTGGTCGCCCTCGGCCGTGACCGCTGGTGGGGCGGCACGGGCTCGGGCGCAGCCCTGGCCCTGGCCGTCCTGCTGCTCTACGGCTGGGTGCCCGCCGCCCTGGTCAGCCTGGCCGTGGTCGTCCTGGTCGGCGCCGCCCGCCGCCACCGCTGGCGGCAGGCGCTGCTGCACGGCGCCGTGGACATCCTCGGCATCGGCGCCGCCGCCCTGGGCCTGGCCGCCTTCGGCGTCACACCCTCCGTCGAAGTGCCCTGGGCGCCCGTGGACTGGGACCTGTCCGTCCTCCCCGAGATCCTCACCTCCGCCGCCGGCTACCTCGTCGTCTCCCGCGCCCTGCTGTGGTTCACCATGGCCCCGCGTACGGGCGGACTGCCCACCATCGCCCGCACCGCGCTGGCCCGGCAGGCCCTGGTCGGCGTCGCCCTGCTCGGCATATCCCCGCTGATCGCGGTGGCCGCCGTACACGCCCCGCTGCTGCTCCCGCTGTTCGCCGTACCCCTGATCGCCCTGGACTCCACCCTGTGGATCGCCCGCGCCCGGGCCGAGGAGCAGTTGCGCGACCCGCTCACCGGCCTGCCCAACCGGCAGTGGCTGCTGGAGCGCACGTGGACCGCCCTGGAGGAGGCCGAGCGCGTCGGCGCCCGCGCGGCCCTCGTCCTGATAGACCTCGACCGCTTCCGCTCGGTCAACGACACCCTCGGCCACCTCGCCGGGGACCGCCTGCTCCTGCAGATAGCCGACCGGCTGCGGCACGCCCTGCCGCGCGGTGCGGAGGCCGCCCGGCTCGGCGGCGACGAGTTCGCCGTCCTGCTGCCCACCGCCGACTCCCTCACCAGCGCCCAGCGGGTGGCCCGTAACCTCGTCGCCGCCCTCGGATCGCCCCTGGACCTGGACGGCCTGACGCTCGTCCTGGAGGCCAGCGCCGGCGTCGCCGTCTTCCCCGACCACGCCCTGGACGCGGAAGGGCTGCTGCGGCGGGCCGACGTGGCGATGTACCAGGCCAAACGGGACCGCAGCGGCGTGGAGGTCTACGAGGCCAAGCGGGACGGCAACACCCCCGACCGCCTGGGCCTGCTGGGCGATCTGCGCCGCGCCCTGGACGCCGAGGACGTCGAGCTGCACTACCAGCCCAAGGTCGGCTTCGACGGGCATGTGGCCGGGCTGGAAGCGCTGGTCAGGTGGGTGCACCCGGAGCGCGGCCGGGTCCCTCCGGACGAGTTCATCGCCATCGCCGAGTCCTCCGGGCTCATGCCACGGCTGACGGAGTACGTCCTTGAGACCGCGCTCGCCCAGGTCGCCAGGTGGCGGGCGATGGGCCTGGAGGTGCCGGTCGCCGTCAACGTCTCCCCGCGCGACGTGCACACCCCCGGCTTCGCCGGCGCGGTGGCCGCCCGGCTCGCCCGCCACCGGGTGCCGCCGGGCTCGCTCCAGTTGGAGATAACCGAACACGTCCTGCTGGAGGACCCGCAGCGGGCGGCGGACACCCTGGCCGGGCTGACCGGGCACGGCGTGAAGATGTCGCTGGACGACTTCGGCACCGGCTACTCCTCGCTGGTGCACCTGCGCCGGCTGCCGGTGAGCGAGCTGAAGATCGACCGCTCGTTCGTCGCCCGGCTGGCCGTGGACACCGAGGACGCCGAGATCGTCCGCTGCACGCTGGACCTGGCCCACTCCCTGGGCCTGCTGGTCGTGGCCGAGGGCGTGGAGGACGACGAGACCTGGGAGCGGCTGCGGGACCTGGGCTGCGACGCCGTACAGGGCTGGCTGGTCGCCGCGGCCATGCCGCCGGACGAGACCACGGCCTGGCTGCGGGCGCGCGGCGAGCGCGGCTGGCAGCGCGAGGCGGACCGCGCCCCCGAGCCGCCGCGGCACGTGGCCGCCGTCGAGCACCCGGCCGACCAGCACGTCACCTGACCACTTGGCCGGTACGTCGCCCGACCGGCCGGGTCGGCGCGTCATCTGACCGGTGCGGAGACCGTTCCGTACGGGAGCCGGCACGCGTCCGTACGAGAAGCCGGCACGCGCTCGCTCCGACCGGGTCACCGCGTCGTACCCGGCCCGGGAGCCGCACCGCGCCGGCCCCGGGACCACGCCGTACGGGACCGGAGGACCACGCCGTCCCGGACCCGGAGTCAGGCCGGCGCGGCAGAGGACGGCCCGGCAGCGGGACGGCGCCCGGCGCGGCGGCGTTCTGGCGTTCCGGCGGCCCGGCGGCGCCTCGTACGGCACCCGCCCGGCGCCGCGGCGGGCAGCGGGACGGAGGGTGCCAGGACGCCGCCACCAACGCCGCGGCGGCCCTGTGTGCGGGCCGTCGGCGAAAGCGTTTCGCGGGCGGTCGTACGTACGCCATAGGATTGGCCCCGCATACACACGACATCCACACGACCACGACCCGATCACCATCAAGTCACTCACCCCGAGGATCGCCGCATGCCTGGCATCACGCGCGAGGAGGTCGCCCACCTCGCCCGGCTGGCACGTCTTGAGCTGAAGGACGAAGAGCTCGACCACTTCGCCGACCAGCTCGACGACATCATCGGCGCGGTCGCCCGCGTCTCCGAAGTCGCCGACCAAGACGTACCGCCGACCTCCCACCCGCTGCCGCTGACCAATGTCATGCGGCCGGACGAGGTCCGTCCGTCGCTGACTCCCGAGCAGGCGCTCTCCGGCGCCCCCGCCCAGGAGCAGCAGCGTTTCAAGGTGCCGCAGATCCTGGGGGAGGAGTGACCGCCATGGCAGACCTGATCAAGCTCACCGCCGCCGAGATCGCCGCGAAGATCGCCGCCGGCGAGGTCACGGCCGTCGAGGTGACCGAGGCGCACCTGGCCCGTATCGAGGCCGTGGACGAGAAGGTCAACGCCTTCCTCCACGTCGACCGCGAGGGCGCGCTCGCCCAGGCCCGCGCCGTGGACGAGAAGCGGGCGCGCGGCGAGAAGCTCGGCCCGCTGGCCGGCGTCCCGCTGGCGCTCAAGGACATCTTCACCACCGAGGGCATCCCGACCACCGTCGGCTCCAAGATCCTCGAAGGCTGGATCCCGCCCTACGACGCGACGCTGACCAAGAAACTCAAGGCCGCCGACGTCGTCATCCTCGGCAAGACCAACATGGACGAGTTCGCCATGGGGTCCTCCACCGAGAACAGCGCGTACGGCCCGACCGGCAACCCCTGGGACCTGACCCGCATCCCGGGCGGCTCCGGCGGCGGCTCCTCCGCCGCGCTGGCCGCCTACGAAGCCCCGCTGGCCATCGGCACGGACACCGGCGGCTCCATCCGCCAGCCCGCCGCCGTCACCGGCACCGTCGGCGTCAAGCCCACCTACGGCGCGGTCTCCCGCTACGGCATGGTCGCCTTCTCCTCCTCCCTGGACCAGGGCGGCCCCTGTGCTCGTACGGTCCTGGACGCGGCGCTGCTGCACGAGGTCATCGCCGGCCACGACGAGCTGGACTCCACCTCCATCGACGCGCCGGTCCCGCCGGTCGTCGAGGCGGCCCGCAACGGCGACGTCAAGGGCATGCGCATCGGCGTCGTCAAGGAGTTCTCCGGCGAGGGCTACCAGGCCGGCGTGATGCAGCGCTTCAACGAGTCCGTGGAGCTGCTGCGTGAGCTCGGCGCGGAGATCGTGGACATCTCCTGCCCGTCCTTCGACATGGCGCTCGCCGCGTACTACCTGATCGCGCCGTCCGAGTGCTCCTCCAACCTGGCCCGCTTCGACGCCATGCGCTACGGCCTGCGGGTCGGCGACGACGGCACGAAGTCCGCCGAGGAGGTCACCGCCCTGACCCGTGAGGCCGGTTTCGGCCCCGAGGTCAAGCGCCGCGTCATGCTCGGTACGTACGCGCTCAGCTCCGGCTACTACGACGCCTACTACGGCTCCGCGCAGAAGGTGCGGACCCTGATCACCCGGGATTTCGAGAAGGCCTTCGAGCAGGTCGACGTGCTCATCTCGCCGACCACGCCCACCACCGCCTTCCCGATCGGCGAGCGCGCCGACGACCCGATGGCGATGTACCTCGCCGACCTGTGCACCATCCCCACGAACCTGGCGGGCAACGCGGCCATGTCGCTGCCTTGCGGACTGGCCCCCGAGGACGGGCTGCCGGTGGGTCTGCAGATCATCGCCCCCGCCATGGCCGACGACCGGCTCTACAAGGTCGGTGCCGCGGTCGAGGCCGCGTTCACCGCCCGCTGGGGCCACCCGCTGCTTGAGGAGGCACCGTCCCTGTGAGTGGAAAGCTTGCCAAGGCCAAGGGCTTCAAGAAGTCCAAGCCCGGAACGTATCTGTCCATCGGCACCACGCTGTTCGGTGCGGTGAGCGTCATCAAGCAGGCGAAGAAGGCCAGGGGTGAGCAGGACACGCTCCAGCTCCTGGACGCCGTCGTCTCCGCCGCCGCCATCGTCACCGGAGTCGCGCTGCTGGTCCGCGATCTGCGCCGGCTCAACGACGACGACATCCTCGCGGACTGAGCGGGACTGAGAGGGTAAGTTTTCCGTGACCGTCACTGAACTGGTGTCCTACGAGGACGCGTTGGCCACGTACGACCCCGTGATGGGTCTTGAGGTCCACGTCGAACTCGGCACCAAGACCAAGATGTTCTGCGGGTGCTCCACCACCCTGGGCGCCGAGCCCAACTCGCAGACCTGCCCCACCTGCCTCGGTATGCCCGGCTCGCTGCCGGTCGTCAACGCGGTCGGCGTCGAGTCCGCCGTCAAGATCGGCCTGGCGCTGAACTGCACCATCGCCGAGTGGTGCCGCTTCGCCCGGAAGAACTACTTTTATCCGGACATGCCGAAGAACTTCCAGACCTCCCAGTACGACGAGCCGATCGCCTTCGACGGCTACCTCGACGTACAACTGGAGGACGGGGAGGTCTTCCGCGTACAGATCGAGCGCGCCCACATGGAGGAGGACACCGGCAAGTCCACGCACGTGGGCGGCGCCACGGGCCGTATCCACGGTGCCTCGCACTCCCTCCTGGACTACAACCGCGCCGGCATCCCGCTCATCGAGATCGTCACCAAGCCGATCGAGGGCGCGGGCGAGCGGGCCCCGGAGGTCGCCAAGGCGTACGTCGCGGAGCTGCGCGAGCTGATCAAGGCGCTGGGCGTCTCCGAGGCCCGCATGGAGATGGGCCAGATGCGCTGCGACGTCAACCTCTCGCTGCGCCCCCGGGGCACCGAGAAGTTCGGCACCCGCTCGGAGACGAAGAACGTCAACTCGCTGCGGTCGGTGGAGCGCGCCGCCCGCTTCGAGATCCAGCGGCACGCGGCCGTGCTGTCCTCCGGCGGCACGATCGTGCAGGAGACCCGTCACTTCCACGAGGACGACGGCACCACCACGCCCGGCCGGGTCAAGGAGGAGGCGGAGGACTACCGCTACTTCCCCGAGCCGGACCTGGTCCCCGTCGCCCCCTCCCGCGAGTGGGTCGAGGAGCTGCGCGCCGGTCTGCCCGAGCTGCCCCGCGTACGCCGTAACCGGCTGCGCGAGGAGTGGGGCGTCTCGGCGCACGACATGCAGTCCATCCTCAACGCGGGCGTGGTCGACCTGATCGTCGCCACGACCGAGGCGGGCGCGGACGCCGCCTCCGCCCGCAAGTGGTGGATGGGCGAACTGGCCCGCCGCGCCAACGAGGACGGCGTGGACCTGGCCGCCCTGGCGATCACCCCGGCCCAGGTGGCCCGGGTGGCGGCGCTGGTGGCCGAGGGCTCGCTCAACGACAAGCTGGCGCGCCAGGTCATCGAGGGCGTGCTCGCGGGCGAGGGCGACCCGGACGCCGTCGTCGAGGCGCGCGGCCTGAAGGTCGTCTCGGACGAGGGCGCGCTGGGCGCGGCCGTGGACGAGGCCATCGCGGGCAACGCGGCCATCGCCGACAAGATCCGCGGCGGCAAGGTCGCGGCGGCCGGCGCGCTGGTCGGCGCCGTCATGAAGGCCACCCGCGGCCAGGCCGACGCGGCCCGGGTACGCGAACTGATCCTTCAGCGCCTGGGCGTCGAGGGCTGACACCCACTGCTCCGGGGCGTGCGCGGTATGCGGTACGTCCCGGGGGAGGCGTGAAGGGGCGGCACACCGTTGCGGTGTGCCGCCCCTTCGCTGTGCGGGCTCGGGGCCGAGGTGCCGCTTTCCGTGGAGGCAGCAGGCCGGCCGGCGTCGGTTCGCCGTGGGCATGGAATCCGTCGCGGGATACGTTGGGGATCATGCCGGGCCGCCGTCCGTGCGGTGCCGGCAGCAGCGACAGCGACCTCTCATCCAGGCAATCCAGATAGTCCAGGCAAACCAGGCAGTTGGCACATCAGCACATGGCACAGTGGAGGAACGATGCAGCAGGGCAACAATCCCTCTTACGGCACGGACGGGCGGGCCTACGCGGCGCGGATCGGCCGGGTCGGCGTCTGGCACGGCGGGCTGGGACGGATACCGGCCCAGGCCGCGCGGCAGGCGGTGACGGAGATCGAGCGTCTGGGGTACGGCGCCCTGTGGTTCGGTGAAGGGCACGCCACCAAGGAGGCGTTCACCCACGCGGGGCTGCTGCTCGCCGCGACCCGGCGGCTGACGATCGCCACGGGCATCGCCAACATCTGGGGCCGGGACGCGTCCGCCACGAACGCGGCGGCGCAGACCCTGGCCGAGGCGTACGAGGACAGGTTCCTGCTCGGCCTCGGCGCCAGCCACGCCCCGCAGGTCGACGTGCGCGGGCACGCCTACGCCAAGCCGTTGGCCATGATGCGCACCTACCTCGACAGCATGGACGCGGCCGGTTACGAGGGGCCCGCGGCGGCTCGGCCGCCGGCCCGCGTACTGGCCGCGCTCGGCCCGAAGATGCTGGAGCTCTCCGCGACCCGGGCGACGGGGGCGCACACGTACTTCGTCACGCCGGAGCACACGGAGCGCGCCCGAGAGATCCTCGGCGCCGGTCCGCTGCTGGCGCCCGAGCAGGCGGTGCTGCTGGAGAGCGACCCGACCACGGCGCGCACGCTCATCCGCGAGCACCACCTGGGCTTCTATCTGGCCCTGCCCAACTACGTGAACAGCCTGCGCCGACTGGGCTTCGGCGACGAGGACTTCGCGGGCGGCGGCAGCGACCGGCTGGTGGACGCGATCGTGGTGTGGGGTGACGTGGACACCGTACGCCGACGGATCCAGGAGCACCACGACGCGGGGGCCGACCATGTGGCCGTACAGCCCATCGCCGCGGACCGGGGGCTGGGGATCGACCAACTTCGGGAGCTGGCACCGGCGCTGACCGAACTGCCGTAGCGCGGGCCACACGCCGGGGAGGCCGCCCGGTCGGCCGTACGTACGTATCCGTACGGCCGACCGGGCGCCGCGCGTCTGTAACGGCGTTACGGCAGGCCGTGGACGTGCGGTCCGACCGCGCTGGACCAGGCGTTGCCGCTCGCCGCGTCCCAGTTCGTGGACCAAGTCATCGCGCCGCGCAGCCCCGGGTAGGTCTTCGCGGGCTTGAAGGAGCCGCAGCCCGTCCCCTTGGTGAGGCAGTCCAGGGCGGCGTTGACGGTGCTCGGCGGTACGTACCCGCTGCCCGCGCCGCGCGGGGAGGCGGGCACGCCCAGACCGACCTGCGAGGGGTCCAGGCCGCCTTCGAGCTGGACGCAGGCCAGCGCGGTCAGGAAGTCCACCGAGCCCTGGGAGTAGACCTTGCCGTCGCAGCCGTTCATCGCGCCGCTGTTGTAGTACTGCGTGTTAACGACGGTGAGGATGTCCTTGATGTTCAGCGCGGTCTTGAAGTAGCCGCCGGAGGTCGACTGCATGTCGATGGTCTGCGGAGCCATGGTGATGACGAGCTTGCTGCCCGCCTTCTGGGACAGCGACCGCAGGGCCTGCGTCATGTAGGTGGGGTTCAGACCGTTCTCCAGGTCGATGTCCACACCGTTGAAGCCGTACTCCCGCATGAGGGCGTACACGCTGTCCGCGAAGTTCGCGGCGGAGGCCGCGTCGTTGACGGAGACGGTGCCCTTCTCGCCGCCGACCGAGATGACCACCGACTTCCCGGCCGCCTGCTTCGCCTTGATGTCGGCCTTGAACTGGGCGACGGTGTAGCCGTTCAGGCCCGCCGAGTCGAGGTTGAAGGTGACCGCGCCGGGCGTGGTGGTGGCGTCGGCGAAGGCGACCGCGACGATGTCGTACTGGTCCGGCACGTCACTGATCTTCTGGACGGTCGCCCCGTTGTTGAAGTTCTGCCAGTAGCCGGTGACCGCGTGCTTGGGGACGGTGGGGTCGCCGCCGCCCGGGGCGGACGTGGTCGCGGTCACCTCGGCCGATCTGCCGGACTCGCCCGCCGCGTTGACCGCCGTCACCTGGAAGCGGTACGAGGTCGCCGGCGCCAGCCCGGTCACGGTCGCCGAAGCCCCGCTCACCGTCTGCGCCTTGGTGCCGTCGCGGTAGACGGTGTAGCCGGTCGCGCCCTTGACGGGGTTCCAGGACAGGGCCACGGAGGAGGCGGTCACCGCGCCGACGGTCAGGCCGGTGGGGGTCGCGGGTATCCCGGGGCCGGGGTCGCCGCCTCCGGCGTCCGGCCCGAAGACGCTGATGTCATCGGCGTAGTAGGCGGACTGCCCATACCAGCCGTGGGTGTAGACGGTGACGGAGGTGGTGGAGGGACCGGTGGTGAAGCTGGTGCTGAGCTGCTGCCAGGTGGTGGCGCCGGCGGTCCAGGTGGAGACGTCGGTGGTCCCGGTCCCACTGGCCCCCAGATAGACGTACGACCCCTGGACGTAACCGCTCACTTTGTACGTCGAGTTGGGCCTGACCGCCACCACCTGCGTGCACTTGGCGTGGTCCGACCCGGTCGGGGTGGCCTTCAGAGCCCCCGACCCGCTGTGCACGGGGCTGTCGACGACGGTGCCGCTGTCCTGCGAGCAGGTCCAGCCGCTCAGCCCGTTCTCGTAACCGGCGTTCTTGACGACATTGACGTCGGCGTTGACGCCGGCATCGGTGTTGGCGACGGCATCGGTGTTGGCGACGGCATCGGTGCTGGCGTTCGCGTCGGCCTGGACTCCCGTGGCGGTCAGTCCGACGGCGGCGACGGCCGCCAGGGCCGTGCTCAGCAGACGTCTGGGGCGACAGGATCCGGTGGTGCGTCCGGGGCGCCTGGTGCGCGCTGTGCGTGGCATAACTATCTCCGGTGCGAAGGGGGGAACACAGGGAGAAGTGCGCGAGACGGTGGCCACCGGTGCTCGCCCCACAAAATGGTTCAGACCAATCCCCTTGTCAAGGGATCGCGCAGCCGGCGGCCACTGCCGCAGCCGGCCCCGCGACCGGCACGGCCGGCGTCGTGGACTCCCGGCCCGGGTGACGCACCGGTTGCCGGAAAGCGGCAAAAAAGTTGATCACGGGCCGAGTTCCGCTTAACGGTCTCTGTGTGGGGAAGTCCACAAAGAGGTCAAAGGATCTTTTTAAGCTGTCACTCTTCGAGAGGTGCGGAACCCGGCGCTCCTTCGTCGGCAGGCGACGGGCCCGCACCGCCCCCGTTCCTTCCGCTTCGCGTTCGGCACCACCCGTAGACCCGGGAGTTATCGACGCATGACCCGGGAAGCAGACGAAGAACTCCATGACCGCTCTGACCCGGTGGTGCCTCCGGCGCCGCATCGTGGTGATCATGTTGTGGCTCGCGGTCCTCGCGGGCGTGGCGGCTGCCGCCGGTGCCACCGGCTCCGCGTACTCCGAGGACTACCAGGTCCCCGGGACCGAATCGGGGCGGGCGAGCACCTTGCTGGACCAGGCGTTCCCCGGCCGGGCCGGGGACAGCGACACCATCGTCTGGCACACCGGCTCCGCGAGCGTGCGCGCGGGTGCCGTACAGAAGACGATGACCCGCACGCTGGAGAAGGTCGCCGGACTGCCGGGCGTCGGCTCCGTACAGAGCCCGTACGAGCCCAGGGGCGAGCGGCAGATCAGCGAGGACGGGCGCACCGCCTACGCCACCCTCTCCTTCGACGCCCCGGTCGAGAAGCTGGACGCCGCGCAGGTCGACAAGGTCGTTCAGACCGCCAGAGCAGCGGCCGGCCAGGGGCTCGAGGTCGAGCTCGGCGGCGCCGGCGTGGCGCTGACCGAGGCCCCCCGATCGCAGCTCGCCGAGATCATCGGCCTGTGCGCGGCGGCCGTCGTCCTCTTCCTGGCCTTCGGGTCGCTGATCGCCACCTTCCTGCCGATCATCACGGCGGTGGTCGGCGTCGGCGCCGCCTCCTCGGGCATCATCCTGCTGAGCCATGTGATGACCGTCGCGGACTTCGCACCCATGCTCGGCATGCTCATCGGCCTCGGCGTCGGCATCGACTACGCGCTGTTCATCCTCACCCGGCACCGCAAGGGCCTGCGGGCGGGCCTGTCGGTCCAGGAGGCGGCGCAGCGGGCGGTCAACGTCTCCGGACGCGCCGTGATCTTCGCCGGAGCCACCGTCTGCATCGCCCTGCTCGGCATGCTCATCCTGCGCCTGAGCTTCCTCAACGGTGTCGCCGTCGCCGCCTCGCTGACCGTCGTGCTGACCGTGGCCGCCTCGGTCACCCTGCTGCCCGCGCTGCTCGGCGTCATCGGTATGCGGGCCCTGAGCCGGCGCGAACGCCGCCGGCTGGCCGCCCAGGGCCCGTGCGCCGAGGAGCCCGCCGGCTTCGCAGCCCGCTGGTCCGGATTCGTCGAGCGGCACCCCAAGCTGCTGGGGCTGGCCGCCGCCGCGCTGATGCTCGTCCTGGCGCTGCCCACCCTCTCCCTCCACCTGGGCACCTCCGACCAGGGCAACAACCCCGCCACCGCCACCACCCGCAAGGCGTACGACCTGATGGGCCAGGGCTTCGGCCCGGGCTCCAACGGGCCGCTGACCCTGGTCGGCGACCTGGACGGCGCCCAGGGCCGGCTCGCCTTCGACAAGCTGCCCGGCCAACTGCGGGCCACGGCCGGGGTGGCGCGGGTGAGCGGCCCGGAGTTCAACGGCAGCGGCAGTACGGGCGTGATCACGGTCGTGCCGACCACCGCCCCGCAGTCCCGCCAGACCTCCGACCTGGTGGAACGGCTCCGCGATGACGTGCTGCCGAAGGCCGCGGGCGCCCCGGCCATGCGGGTGCACGTCGGCGGTGTCACCGCCAGCTACGACGACTTCGCGTCCGTGATCGTCGGAAAGCTGCCGCTCTTCGTGGGCGTCGTCATCGGCCTGGGCAGCGTGCTGCTCCTGCTGGCGTTCCGCAGCATCGGCATACCCCTGAAGGCCGCCGCGATGAACATCGCCGCCGTCACCTCCTCCTTCGGGATCGTGGTCGCGGTCTTCCAATGGGGGTGGGGCAGCGAACCGATGGGGCTGGGCAGCGCGGGTCCCATCGAACCCTTCCTGCCGGTGATCATGGTCTCGGTGCTCTTCGGGCTCTCCATGGACTACCAGGTCTTCCTGGTCAGCCGGATGTACGAGGAGTGGCGGCAGACCGGCGACAACCGGCGGGCGGTACGGGTCGGGCTGGCCGAGACCAGCCGGGTCATCAACTCCGCGGCCGTCATCATGATCGCGGTCTTCTCGGCCTTCGTCCTCAGCGGTGACCGGATCATCGCGATGTTCGGGATCGGGCTGGCGGCTGCCGTCGCGCTGGACGCCTTCGTCCTCCGTACGCTGCTGGTGCCCGCACTGATGCACCTGCTGGGCGGGGCGAACTGGTGGCTGCCGCGGTGGCTGGACCGCCGGCTGCCGAGGATCAGCATCGAACCCCCCGAGTGCGCGGTGGCCGCCGTTCTGCCCGCTCAGCGGGACGGAGCGGCGGACGGGCCGGGAGACGGACGGGGAGACGGGCGCAAGGACGCGCGGTCACTCGTACGGCTCTGAGCGCGGGTGCCGTACGTCGGGCCACAACCCCCACATGCGTCACTCCGGTCCCATGATGTCCCTCGTCAGGGCGAACTCCGCGGGCTGAAGAAGTGCACCGGCGGTGGCCGGGCATGCCCCTGGGCGTCCGACACATACCTGACGAAAGGGATGGTTCCATGCGACGCAGCGCCGGAGCCGTGGCCGCCGCGGTCACCGTACTTCTGATGGGCAGCGCCCTTCCCGCGTCCTCCGCGCCCGCCCCGTCCGCCGCGGCATCCGCCACGCCGCCCGTCTGCGGCTCCCGCGAGTCCTACCTGATGGGAAGCGACTACAAGCTGGTCTACGCGCCGCTGCACGCGCCGGTGCAGAAGGGCAGCGCCAAGGTCGAGAAACGCACTCAGTACCACCTCGTGGTCAAAGACGGCACGGGGCACGAGATGGACACCAGCGCCGCCAAGGGCGATCCGCGTACGGAAGTGGTCCGCCGGTGGACCGCGCTCGCCGGAACGATGGAGGCCCGCCCGGACATCACGAAGTACTCCTGTGCCGCCGACGGGGCCCTGCGCTCGGCGAGCGGTGACGTGGTGGGGGCCAACCACAGCGGCTCGGGCAAGAGGCTGGCCACCTTCCGGATCACCTCCAAGCGCGGGTAGCGGCGAGACCGTACGTACGGGCCGGGCATCGGGCCCGTACGGCGGCCGTCCGCGGTCCGGCCGTCCGTGTCCGTACCGCGGCCGTCCGTACCGCGGCTCTCATACGACTCTCAGACGCGGCGCCTACGGTCGCGGCCATGGCAACGACCAATACCGATAAACGTGACGAAACGCTCACCGGTGACGAGATCGTGACCACCGGGAGCGAAGAGACCGAAGGCAACGCGGAATCGGAAGGCCCCGAGGAGACCGCGCCCGCACCGGCCACCGCGCCCGCACCGGCCACCCCCGCCGAAGGAGCCACCGGCATCGCCGCCGGGGCCGCGGCCGTCGTCGGCGCGGCCCTGGGACTGGCCTCGCTGACCGGCACCTGGGCGGGCACGATCCTGACGCAGCGCGCGACGCTGGTCGGTCAGATCAAGGTCCAGACGGGCCGGGCCGGCGACCAGATCGCCACGCTCTACGGCACGCCCTGGCACACCACCGCCCTGGTCAACGGCGCCTTCGCGCTGCTGGCCGTGATCGTGTCGGCGGTGGCACTGAGCCGTCCGCGCGCGACCTGGGCCAAGGCCGTCGCCTGGGGCGGCCTCGCCCTGGGCGTACTGGGGATCCTGGTCTCCGCGGGCATGTACTTCGACCTGTTCGCGAGCCTGCCCGCCCTCCCTAAGAGCGGACGGCCCGGTTCTTAGGCAAACCGCCGCCGCTACGGTCTTCTCCGAGGCCGTACGGCATGACCTCCGCCCCTGACTAAGGCCCGCCGGCGTGTTTCCCGGCCCCTCTAAGACCGGCCGGCAGGGCTCCTAAGGACCCCTAGGACGCAGAGATCGGGAAGCCGCCCGATGTGGCCGGGACCCCTTGGCGACGAAGCTGGAGGCACATCGGCGAACGGCGGACACCACGGCGGAGACACCGCCACCGCCTCGCCAAGGGAGTGCCGGAATGTACTACTTCGAGCTGGAGCAGCGGATCCGTCACGAGGAACTGCGCCGCGAGGCCGACGCCTACCGGCTGGCCCGTGAAGCCGTCCGGGGGCAGTACGGCGAGCAGCGGGCCCGTACCGGACAGGGCGAACCCGAAGGGCAGGTGAGGAGCGGACGGAGCCGGGACGCGCGGGCCTACCGCGCCGCCGCCTGAGCACCGGAGCCGGGCGTGCTGTCCCGCGTGATCAAGTCCACTGCCGGACTGTCGTACCCCTGTGCCATGCTCAGCGGCGTGGAGACCAGAACCGTCAGTCCAGTATTCGTCGGCCGCGCCGGCGAACTCGGCATCCTCGATGCCGCGCTCGCCGACGTCACCGCGTCGAGCGAACCGCAGGCGCTGCTCGTCGGCGGTGAAGCGGGCGTCGGCAAGACGCGTCTCATCGAGGAGTTCGTGGAATCCGCCCGCGGCGAGGACGTGGTCGTCGCACTCGGCGGCTGCATCGAGATCGGCTCCGAGGGACTGCCCTTCGCCCCCTTCTCCGCGATCCTGCACACCCTCAACGGGCAGTTGGGCGAGGAGGTCGCCGCGGCCGTCGCGGGCCAGGAAGGCGAACTGGCCCGTATCCTGCCCGAGCTGGGCGAGACCGCGGGCGAGGCGCGGGAGGACGAGCACGGCCGCGCCCGCCTCTTCGAGCTGACCGCGCGCCTCCTGGAGCGCCTCGCCGCCCGCCGCACCCTCCTCGTCGTCATCGAGGACCTCCACTGGGCCGACCGCTCCACCCGGGAGCTGTTCGCCTACCTGCTGCGCGCCCTGCACGACGCGCGCGTCCTCCTGGTCGCCACCTACCGCTCCGACGACATCCACCGCCGGCACCCGCTGCGCCCCTTCCTCGCCGAGATCGACCGGATGCGTACGGTCCGCAGGGTGGAGCTGGCCCGCTTCAACCGTGCCGAGGTCCGCTCCCAGATCGCCGGCATCCAGGGCGCCGATCCCGAAGAGTCGCTGGTCGACCGGGTCTTCGAGCGCTCCGAAGGCAACGCCTTCTTCGTCGAGGAGCTGGCCCGCGGCATCGAGGACTGCGCCCTGCCCGGCCTGAGCGACCCGCTGCGCGACCTGCTGCTCGTACGGGTCGAGGCGCTGCCGGAGAACGCCCAGCGGGTGGTGCGCACCGCCGCCGAGGGCGGCTCGACGGTCGAACACGAACTGCTCGCCGCCGTCTGCGGGCTGCCCGAGGACGACCTCATCGAGGCACTGCGCGCCGCCGTCGGCTCCAACCTGCTGGTCCCCAGCCAGGACGGCACGGGCTACCGCTTCCGGCACGCACTGGTGCGCGAGGCCATCGGGGACGACCTGCTGCCCGGTGAGCGCACCCGCCTCAACCGCCGCTACGCCCAGGCCCTGGAGGCCGACCCCTCACTCGTACGGTCCGACGTCCACGCCACCCGCCTGGCCAGCTACTGGTACCACGCCCACGACCCCGCCAAGGCGCTGCCGGCCGTCCTGGCCGCCTCGGTCCAGGCCCGCCGGCGCCACGCCTACGCCGAAAAGCTCGGCCTGCTGGAACGGGCGCTGGAGCTGTGGGACGACGTGCCCAAGGACGTCCGCCAGACGGTCCGCCCGATGGACTACGCGGAGGCATACCCCTCGTGCGGCTGTGACGACGACGCGCTGCACTTCATGGACCTGCTCGCCGAGATCGTGGTGGCCGCGCGGCTGGCCGGCGACAACGAACGGGCCTTCACGGTCGCCAAGCGCGCCCTGCGCCAACTGGACGACGGCCACGACCCGCTGCGCACGGCCTGGTTCCTGCTCCAGTGCTCCCGGCTCGCCCAGAGCACCGGCCGCGGCGACGGCTGGGCCGAACTGGGCCGCGCCCAGGAGCTGGTACGCGGGCTGCCGCCGTCCTCGGTGCACGCGGCCGTGCTCGCCCAGGCCGCGAGCTGGGCGGTGCTCCACGAACCGGGACCGGACAGCTTCCCCACCGCCGAGCGCGCCGTGGAGCTGGCCCGGCTCGTCGGCGACGAGGAGGCAGAGCTGAGCTCCAGGGTGACGCTGGCGGGACTGCGGATCGACTCCGGAGAGGTGGACAGCGGGCTGGCCGAGATGTGCGCGGCGCTGGAGCGGGCCGTGGACCGCGGCTTCTTCTCCGTCGTCTCCCGCGGCCACATCAACTACGCCTCAGCCCTGGAGGGCGTGGGCCGCTCCCGGGAGGCGGTGGCGGTCGCGGAGCGCGGCGTGGGGCACACCCTGCACTACGGCCTGAAGGGCAGTACGAGCTGGATGAACGCCAACCTCTCGCAGTCGTTGCAGTCGCTGGGCCGCTGGGAGGAGGCACACGCGGCGGCGCTGGAGGCCCGCAAGCGGGCCATGGGCGGGCGGACGCTGGCGCTGGCCGCCAACCGGCTCGTCGACCTGGCCGTACGGCGCGGCGAGCTGGCCGAGGCCGAACGGGAACTGGCCGTCTACCGGGAGAACAACGGCACCCACGACCCGCAGCCGCAGCACACGATCCCCATCGCGCGCTTCACCCTGGAGACCGCCGCGGCCCGGGGGCGCATCCTGGACGTGCGCGACACGCTCCAGCAGGCCCGGGAAGCCGGCTTCCCGCCGGGCACCCAGCGCTACGTCTGGCCCCTGCTGTGGTCGGCGGCGTCCGCCGAATCCGAGGCCCGCGGGCTGCCGGTGGCCGGGCCGGGCCGGACGGTGGCGCTGGCCCGCATCCGGGAGACCGCCAAGGGCACGGCGCGGTCGGCGCCGGTGTGGGAGGCGTACGCCCGCGCCGTGGAGGCGGAGCTGCTGCGCGCCGCCGACCAGGAGGCGCCGGACCGCTGGGCCGAGGCGGTGGCCGCCTTCGAGCCGCTGGAGCGGCCGTACGAGCTGGCCTGGGCCTGCTACCGGTGGGCGGAGTCGCTGCTGCACCACGGTGAGCGCGCGACGCAGGGCCTGGAGGGCCGTACGCCGCGCGAGGCGGTGCCGCTGCTGCTGGCCCAGGCGTACGCCGCCGCCCGGTCCCTGGGGGCCCGCCCGCTGGAGGACGGGATCGCCCTCCTGGCCCAGCGCGCCAGAGTGGTGCTCCCGACGGCGGACGGTGCGACGGGTGCGGCTGGTGCGGCAGGGGCGGGCCGGTCGGGCCCGGACGGCGCCGAGCGGGCCGGGGAGCCGGCGCGGACGCTGGGGCTGACACCGCGCGAACGGGACGTCCTGCGGCTGGTCGCGGCGGGCCGCAGCAACCGCCAGATAGCCGACGAGCTGTTCATCTCCCCCAAGACGGCCAGCGTCCACGTCTCCAACATCCTGGCCAAGCTGGGGGTTTCGGGCCGCGGCGAGGCCGGGGCGCTGGCGCACCGGCTGCGGCTGTTCAGCGAGACGGAACCGGGCGTGGTGGTCTGAGGGGACGGGCGGACCGGACCGGCTGCCGCGCAGGGACGAGACGGACCGGACGGGCTGCCGAGGGTGGTGCGCCCCGGGCGGGCCGGACGGCCGACGGGCTACTCGTGCGGGTCGCCCGGGTCGTCCGGGGCGCCCGGATCGTCCGGGCTGTGCGGGTCGTCCGGGTCGTGTGGCGCGGCGTGGGCGCCGGGGTCGGCCGGTCTGACCAGGACCTTGCCGGAGGAGAGGTCTATCGGGCCCTTGCCGGGGTCGGAGTCACCGGTGTCGTCGACGACCAGCGTCATCCGCTGCCGCTCCTCCTCGGTGTGCCCCCGGCCCGGGGAGAACAGCTCCTCCACGAGGTTGAACATCCGGCCCCCTTTCGGCGAGGTCATGCCCTGCCCTGCTGTGCCGTGACGCCCGCCCCGCCGTGAGCGCGGGCGGACACCTGGGGAACGGGTGTCCGCCCGGGATTGTTCCCGCGGCCGGGCGGCGGGAGGCCGGTCAGGTCACCTTCAGCAGCAGGACGCGGTCGTCGTCCTTGCCCGGCGTGCCGCGGCCGTCGGTGTTGCTGGTGACCAGCCACAGCCCGGTCCCGTCATCGGTCGCCACGACCGTACGCAGCCGCCCGTACGCGCCCTTGAGGAAGTCCTGCGGTGCGGCCACCGGCTTCACGTCGCCGCCGGGCCCCGCGGCCGGGGTGCCGACGGGGATGCGCCACAGCCGTTCGCCGCGCAGCCCCGCCATCCAGACCGAACCCTTGGCGTACGCGATGCCGCTGGGGGAGGCGTCCGCGGTCTTCCACTGGGCGACGGGGTCGACGAAGGACGAGCCGCCATCCGCCGCCCTGCCCTCCACCTCGGGCCAGCCGTAGTTCTTCCCCGGGCCGATCAGGTTGAGTTCGTCCCAGGTGTCCTGCCCGAACTCCGAGGCCCACAGCCGCTTGTCCGGCCCCCAGGCCAGCCCCTGGACGTTGCGGTGGCCGTAGGAGTACACCACCGAGTCGCCCTCGGGGTTTCCGTGCGCCGGTTCGCCGTCCGGCGTCATCCGCAGGATCTTGCCGGCCGGCGACTTCTTGTCCTGGGCCAGGCCCCTCTCGCCGGTCTCGCCGGTCCCCACGTACAGCATCTTGTCCGGGCCGAAGGCGATCCGGCCGCCGTTGTGGATCTGGCCCTTGGGGATGCCCTTGAACACGGTGTCCGGAGCGCCCAGTTGAGCACCGCGGGGCTTGCGGTCGTCGTAGATCATGCGGGCGATGCGGTTGTCCGACTCGGTGGTGAAGTACGCGTACACCAGATGGTCCGTGCCGAACGACGGGGACACCGCGATGCCCAGCAGTCCGCCTTCGCCACCCGGCGCCACCCCCGGCACGGAGCCCACTTCCGTCTGCTTCCCGCCGTCCGCCGAGATCCGCAGGAGCTTCCCGGTGTCCCGCGAGGAGACCAGGAGGTCGCCGCCGGGCAGCGGGGCCAGGCCCCAGGGTGATTTCAGGCCGGTGGTGAGTGTGCGCACCACCTTCACCGACCCCTTGGCGGGCGGCGCGGAGGGGGAGGGGCGGCCGGTGGCGGGGGCGGAAGGCGCGGTGCCGCCGGCGTGGCCCTGGGCGGAAGGGGAGGCGGAGGCGCCGGAATCCCCCGGTCCGGAGCCGCCGGAGGAGCACCCCGCGGCCAGGAGCAGGGCGGCGACGGCCAGCGCGGCGGTCGTGGAGCGGTGTTGCACGGCAGAGGGTCCTCTCGTCGGCAGGGCGGAAACGGCGGGAACGGCGGCAGCCACGGGAACGGCGGGAACGGCGTACGACGGGAACGACGGTGACAACGACATCACATGCGGTACCACACCGCCGGGACCTACGGGTGCCGCTGCCGATACGTACGGGTGCCGCTGCCGGGACGTACGGGTGCCCGCGCGAGGCCGGTCGTCTTCGGCAGCCTCCGGCCGATCACGGGTTCCCGGCGCACGGCGGAAGTTCCCACGGCGGAAGATCCCACGGCGGTCAGTCCCACGACTCCCGCGCCCGCGGCAGCGCCGCGATCTCCGCCAGGTCCCGGCGGTCGAGCACCAGGTCGGCCGCCTTGGCGTTCTGCGCGGCCCAGCGTTCCTTCTTCGTCCCCGGTACGGGCACCACGTGCGGCCCCTGCGCCAGTACCCACGCCAGCGCGACCTGGCCGGGCGTCGCGCCGTACCGCGCGCCCACCCGCCGCAGCCCCGCCACGACCGGCTGGTTGGCGGCCATCATCTCCGCGGTGAAACGCGGGTGGCGCGCCCGTATGTCAGCCGGTTCGAAGCCCTGCCCAGGTGTGAGCGTCCCGGTGAGGAAGCCGTTGCCCAACGGCATGGCCGCCAGGAAGCCCACGCCGCGTGAGGTGCACCACGGCAGCAGCGCGTCCAGTGCCTCCGGGGACCACACCGACAGTTCGGCCTCCACGCTGCTGACGGGGAACACCTGCTGGACGCGTTCCAGTTGGCGCAGGGTGAGGTCGTGCAGCCGTGCGCCCCGCCGCCGCCCCGCGCGCGCCCCCACGGCGCACAGCCCCAGCGCCCGCACCTTCCCCGCCGCCACCAGCTCCGCCATGGCGCCCCAGGTCTCCTCGATCGGTACCTCGGGGTCGGGGCGGTGCAGTTGGTAGAGGTCGATGTGGTCGGTCTGGAGCCGCCGCAGGGACGCGTCGCAGGCCCGCTTCACATAGCCCGGCCGGCCGTTGGCGACGATGTGCTGGTCGCCCACCAGGAGCCCGACCTTGGTCGAGACGAACGCCTCGGAGCGGCGTTTCTTCAGCGCCCGCCCCACCAGCAGCTCGTTGGTGAACGGGCCGTACATGTCGGCGGTGTCCAGCAGGGTGCAGCCCCGGTCGAGCGCGGTGTGCACGGTCCGCAGCGAGCTTTCCCCGCTGCGCTGCGATTCGGTGTATCCCCAGCTCATCGGCATACAGCCGAGTCCGATAGCACCCACTTCGAGGGCTGCCGCACCGATTGTCCTGCGCTCCACCTGGCCGTGCCTCCGTCCCCTCGCCCCCGATCAAGGGCCAGACCAAACTAACGTCTGAGGGGCGAACCTCTTCGCATAGCCTCTGACCATGGCATCCACAGGCGCGCGCACGACTGCGAACGACGTATGGCTCCCCCTCCCGGCGGCCGGGATCGACGGCCTTCCGGAGGGGTTCAACTACGTTCACTGGGATGCGGAACCGGAGTACCCGGCCGACCCTGCCGACTGCGCCTTCTACGTCGTTCCGTACATGAAGAGCCCGGAGATTTCCGTACGTCCGCTGCCGGAGATGACCTCCGTACGGGTCGTCCAGACGCTGACCGCCGGCGTGGAGCACATGATGCCCGCACTGCCCCAACTGCCTCACGGGGCCCAGTTGTGCAACGCCCGGGGGCTCCATGACGCCAGCACCGCCGAGCTCGCGCTGACCTTGATCCTCGCCTCGCTGCGGGGGTGCCGGAGTTCGTGCGCGCCCAGGACGCGGGGGAGTGGCGCCCGCAGTTCCGGCCGGCGCTCGCCGACAAGTCGGTGCTCATCGTGGGTTACGGTTCGATCGGCAGTGCCATCGAGGACCGGCTCACGCCTTTCGAGTGTGCGCGGGTGGTGCGCATTGCGCGCGCGGCTCGTGAGT
Organism: Streptomyces sp. MST-110588; assembly: GCF_022695595.1. Taxonomy (NCBI): domain Bacteria; kingdom Bacillati; phylum Actinomycetota; class Actinomycetes; order Kitasatosporales; family Streptomycetaceae; genus Streptomyces; species Streptomyces sp. MST-110588. Next base: position 2,202,913 of record NZ_CP074380.1, on the reverse strand, counting down.
CCGTGCGCGGCCCTGTGCTTCCACTCGCCGAACTGCCCGCCCGGCTCCCCGACGCCGACGTCGTGATCATCGCCACGCCGCTCACGGACGCCACTCGTGGCCTGGTGGGAGCCGATTTCCTGGCGCGGATGAAGGACGGCGCGCTCCTGGTGAACGTCGCCCGCGGGGCGGTCGTCGACACCGGGGCCCTGCTCACCGAACTGCAGTCCGGGCGGCTGAGGGCAGCACTGGATGTCACCGATCCGGAACCGCTGCCTTCCACTCATCCGTTGTGGCACGCTCCCGGCGTGCTCGTCACTCCGCACGTCGGTGGTCCCAGTTCAGCCTTCCTGCCACGGGCGGAGCGCCTTTTGAGGGACCAATTGACGCGGTTCGCGGCCGGGCAGCCGCTGCGGAACGTGGTCGCGACGGCCGGTCGGCACGACGGCCGGTAGCGCTACGGATGCGTATGGCTGCGGCGGGTACCCGCATTTCCGCCGGTAGTTACGCTCCGTAGAAAGACTATGTCCCTGAGTGACGAGTCTGGTGTATCGTCCCGATCGGGGACGGCGTCGGAGCGACACGGCGCGGTGCGGAAGACCGGAACTCAAGGGGGGCGACGGGCGATGTACGGCCAATGGACGATTCACGAGACGCGCACATGGCGATCTCCCGGAGGAGCACCTCCGGAGCCATGGAGGCGCCGACCACGACGATGTCGCGCGGTGATCCCGGGAGGAGTGCGGTGAGCGCCACGGGCGCGGTGCTCACCCGGCCGTCGGTCAGGGCCGGCGCACCGGGCGGCGCACTGCCCCAGATCGCCCTCGCCGTCATCTGCGGCGGCTACGCCATCGGCGCCGCGTTCGGCTGGGGCTCCACCCGGCTCGCCCTGTTCATGGGCGACTTCGGGCTGAGCCTGGCCGCCCTGACCGCGGCCGTCTCCTGCTTCCTGTACGCCCGCAGGCACCACGGCCGCTTTCGACCGGCCTGGCTGCTGTTCGCGGCCTCCTCCGCGATGGCGGGCGTCGGCAACGGCGTATGGGGCTGGTACGAGGTCGTGCTGGGCCGGCCGGTGCCCAACCCCTCGCTGGCGGACTTCTGCTTCCTGCTCTTCGCACCGCCCGCCATCGTGGGACTCCTGGTGCTCGCCAAGCGGCCCGTGACCAGGGCCGGCTGGGTGTGCCTGGGGCTGGACGCCTGGCTGATCGGCGGCTCGCTGCTCACGCTCTCCTGGAGCCTGGCGCTGGCGCACACCGCCCACTTCCAGGGCCAGAGCGTGCCGCAGGGCGCCCTGGCCCTGGCCTATCCGCTGCTGGACATCGTGCTGGTGAGCATGGTGCTGGCGCTGCACTTCAAGCGCTCCTCGGCCAACCGCTCGGCGATCAACACCGCCATCGCGGCCCTGGCGCTGACCGTGCTGTGCGACGCGCTGTTCAGCTCCCCGCTGCTGCGCGAGCACTACCGCTCCGGCCAGATCCTGGACGCCGGCTGGTTCGCCGGGTCGATGCTCCTGGCGTACGCGCCATGGGTGGCCCGGCGCAGCATGGAGGACACCGCCGATGAGCAGCCCCGGCAGCCGGCCGCGCGTGCCGTGCCGCAGCCCGGCAGCAGGCCCATCGCGGGCTCGCTGGCGGCGCTCACGCCCTATCTCGCCGCCGCGGTCTGCACGCTCGGCATCCTCTACAACGTGCTCGACGGCCGCCGTATCGACCGGGTGGTGCTCTTCACGGGCTGCACGGTCGTGCTGGCCCTGGTCGTACGCCAGGGCATCATGCTGCTCGACAACATCACCCTCACCCAGGAGCTGGCGCAGAAGGAGAACCACTTCCGCTCCCTGGTGCAGGGCTCCAGCGATGTGATCATGATTGCCGCGCCGACGGGGATACTGCGCTATGTCAGCCCCGCCGCGGCCGGGGTCTACGGACGGGACGCGGAGGAACTGGTCGGCTCCGAGCTGGCCTCCCTCATCCATCCGGAGGACCTGGGACGGGTGGTGCACGAGGTCCGCAGATTCCTCGCCGCCCCGCCCGAGGAGGAACCGACCACCCGCATCGAATGCCGGTTCCGCGCGGGCGGGCACCGCTGCGGCACCGAGGTGGACGGCGAGAAGTGGCTCAACGTGGAGTCCACGGTCAACCGCCATCACGGCGGGCTGATCTTCAACTCGCGGGACGTCACCGAGCGGGTCCGCCTCCAGGCACAGTTGCAGCACAACGCCTCGCACGACGCCCTCACCGACCTGCCCAACCGGGCGCTGTTCACCGAGCGGGTCAGCCAGGCCCTCACCGGCCGCCGGGCCTCCGACCACGGCACGGCCGTGCTCTACATCGACCTGGACGGCTTCAAGCAGGTCAACGACACCATCGGGCACCAGGCGGGTGACGAACTGCTGATCCAGGCCGCCCGCCGGCTCGCCGAGTCCGTACGGTCCGGGGACACCCCGGCACGGCTGGGCGGGGACGAGTTCGCCGCGCTCATCATGGGCGACGGCACCCGCGACCACGCCGCCCGCGAGCGCCGTATCCAGGAGGTCGCCGACCGACTGCGCATCCGGCTCTCCGACCCCTACCGGATCGACGGCCGCGACGTACGGGTCGCGGCCAGCATCGGCGTCGCCTTCGCCGTGCCGGGGATAACGCCCGCCACCCTGCTGCGCAACGCCGACCTGGCCATGTACCGGGCCAAACAGGCGGGCAAGGGACGGGTGGAGCTGTACGCCCCGCAGATGCAGGACGACGTGGTGCACCGCGCGGACCTGGCCGCCAGGCTCCGTACGGCGCTGCACGACGGCGAGTTCACGCTGCTGCACCAGCCGGTCGTGGAGCTGGTCAGCGGCCGGGTCACGGCGGTCGCCGCGCAGCCCCGCTGGCGCTCGGCCCAGGGCATCCTGTTCACCCCGCGGAATTCCTGCGCGTCGGTGAGCGCGGCCGGCTCACCGAGGAGGGCGAGCGCGCCGCCGAACTGGGCCGCTGGCAGTTGGAGCAGGCCGTCGAGCAGGCCGCGCACCGGCACCGGGCCGGGCTGCCCGTGCCCGTGACCGTACGGCTCTCCGCGCGGCGGCTGCTGGACCGCTCGCTGCCGCCCCAGAGCGTGGAGACCCTCCTCGCCCGGCACGGCCTGCCGTCCGGGTCGCTGGTCCTGGAGCTGTCGGGCGGCGATCCGCGGCTCCCGCTGGAGGACTTGGAGCGGCGCCTGGTGGCACTGCGCCGACTGGGGGTACGGATCGCGCTGGACGGGTTCGGCAGCGGCTGGGCCGCGATGACCGCCCTGCGTCGGCTCCCGGTGGACGTCCTGCGGCTGGACCGCGCGCTGGTCGACGGAGTCGTGGAGTCCGCCCGGCAGCACAAGATCACCGCCGGGTTGCTGCGGATCGCCGCCGATCTGGGCATGCAGTCCGTCGCCGACGGGGTGGACCTGCCCGAGCAGGTGGTGGCATTGCGCTCGATGGGGTGCACCCACGGCCAGGGAGCGGCCTTCTCCGGGCCGCTGGACGAACGCCGCCTGCGGCGCGCCCTCACCCTGGGGGAGTACCCCGTTCCGGCTCCGGCGGACGAGGGCCGCACGGTCGTCCTCACCGGCTCCGGCCTGCCCGTACGGCACGGCGGGGCGGCCGTCCCGGAGGCCGTTGTCCACCATCCGCTACGTCCGAATACTGAGACCCCCGTCCCACCCACTTGACACTCAAGGCGCGGCGGGGGGAGGGTCTGTGCCATGCGCACCCGAATTCTCGTACTTGGAAAGCGCGTCGGCTGAAGCCGGGCTCCCGCACGAAGCCCAGCGACCCCCACCGGCGCGCTCCCCTCGCTTGCCTCACGGCACGAGGGGTTTTTTGTTGCACCACCACCCCGCACATCCCCCCAAAACCCTCAGCTTCGAGAAGAGACGCAGATGACCGAGCAGGACTCCGGGGCCCACCATCCACAGCCGCGGGCCCGTCATTCCGGCGGATCTCAGCAGACCACCATCGTTGAGCACGTAACGGGTGCGCAGTCCCTGATCCGTTCGCTCGAAGAGGTCGGGGCCGACACCGTGTTCGGCATTCCCGGCGGTGCGATCCTTCCCGCGTACGACCCGATGATGGACTCCGCCAAGGTGCGGCACGTCCTGGTCCGCCACGAGCAGGGCGCGGGCCACGCGGCCACCGGCTACGCCCAGGCCACCGGCAAGGTGGGGGTGTGCATGGCCACCTCGGGACCCGGCGCCACCAACCTCGTCACCCCCATCGCCGACGCCCACATGGACTCCGTCCCGCTGGTCGCCATCACCGGGCAGGTCGCCTCCAAGGCGATCGGCACGGACGCCTTCCAGGAGGCGGACATCTGCGGCATCACGATGCCGATCACCAAACACAACTTCCTGGTCACCGACCCGGCCGAGATCCCGCGGACCATCGCCGAGGCGTTCCACATCGCCTCCACCGGCCGCCCCGGCCCGGTCCTGGTGGACATCGCCAAGGACGCCCTCCAGGCGCAGACCACCTTCCGGTGGCCGCCGCACACCGACCTGCCCGGCTACCGCCCGGTGACCAAGCCGCACGCCAAGCAGATCCGCGAGGCCGCCCGGCTGATCACCGCGGCCAAACGCCCGGTCCTGTACGTGGGCGGCGGGGTGATCAAGGCCGGCGCCACAGCCGAGCTGAAGGTGCTGGCCGAGCTGACCGGCGCGCCCGTCACCACCACGCTGATGGCGCTGGGCTCCTTCCCAGACACCCACCCCCAGCACCTGGGCATGCCCGGCATGCACGGCACGGTCGCGGCCGTCACCGCCCTGCAGAAGTCCGACCTGATCGTCGCGCTGGGCGCCCGCTTCGACGACCGGGTCACCGGCAAGCTGGACTCCTTCGCCCCGTACGCCAAGATCGTGCACGCCGACATCGACCCGGCCGAGATCGGCAAGAACCGGGCGGCCGACGTGCCGATCGTCGGGGACGCCCGCGAGGTCATCGCGGACCTGGTCGTCGCCCTCCAGGCCGAGCTGGAGTCCGGCCAGGCCGGCCCCGCCGCCCAGGAGCGCTACGCCGCCTGGTGGAAGGACCTGGACCGCTGGCGCCGGACCTACCCGCTGGGCTACGACGAGCCCGCGGACGGCAGCCTCTCCCCGCAGCAGGTCATCCAGCGCATCGGCCAACTGGCCCCGAAGGCACGATCTACGCCGCCGGCGTCGGCCAGCACCAGATGTGGGCCGCGCACTTCATCGACTACGAACAGCCCGCCACCTGGCTGAACTCCGGCGGCGCCGGGACGATGGGCTACGCGGTCCCGGCCGCGATGGGCGCCAAGGCGGGCCGCCCGGAGCGTACGGTCTGGGCGATCGACGGCGACGGCTGCTTCCAGATGACCAATCAGGAGCTGGTCACCTGCGCGCTGAACAACATCCCGATCAAGGTCGCGATCATCAACAACGGCGCGCTGGGCATGGTCCGCCAGTGGCAGGCGCTCTTCTACAACCAGCGTTACTCCAACACCGTGCTGCACTCCGGCCCCGGGGCGGACGGCAAGCAGCCGTCGGCGGGCACCCGTATCCCGGACTTCGTCAAGCTGGCCGAGGCGATGGGCTGCGTGGCGCTGCGCTGCGAGTCCCCGGGCGAGCTGGACGCGGTGATCGCCAAGGCCAACGCCGTCAACGACCGGCCGGTGGTGGTGGACTTCATCGTCCACGAGGACGCGCAGGTGTGGCCGATGGTCGCGGCCGGCACCTCCAACGACGAGGTCATGGCCGCCCGCGGGGTGCGCCCCGACTTCGGCGACAGCGAAGACGACTGAACCCCAGGACGCAGGAAGAAGCAGGAAGAAGAGAGAAGAAGCAGACCATGTCCAAGCACACCCTCTCCGTCCTGGTGGAGAACACCCCCGGCATCCTGGCCAGGATCGCCGCGCTGTTCTCCCGCCGCGGCTTCAACATCGACTCCCTGGCGGTCGGCGTCACCGAGCACCCCGACATCTCCCGCATCACCATCGTCGTCAGCGTCGAGTCGCTGCCGCTCGAACAGGTGACCAAGCAGCTCAACAAGCTCGTCAACGTACTGAAGATCGTCGAGCTGGAGCCGGGCGCGGCGATCCAGCGCGAACTGGTCCTGGCCAAGGTCCGCGCCGACAACGAGACCCGCTCCCAGATCGTGGAGATCGTCCAGCTCTTCCGCGCCAAGACGGTGGACGTCTCCCCCGAGGCCGTCACCATCGAGGCCACCGGCAGCAGCGACAAGCTCGAAGCGATGCTCAAGATGCTGGAGCCCTTCGGCATCAAGGAGCTGGTGCAGTCCGGCACGATCGCCATAGGGCGTGGCGCCAGGTCCATCACGGACCGGTCGCTGCGCGCGCTGGACCGCTCCGCCTGATCCGTACGGCGTACGGCCTGCGGCCTGCGGTCTGCGCGAGACCGCACGCGCCGCCCCGGCGGCTCACGGACCGTACGGCAAGACCCCGCAACCTTTCCCGCCCCGCCCGACGTACTGTGTCGGCAACCCGCTACATCCAAGGAGAGACCCGAAGTGGCCGAGCTGTTCTACGACGACGACGCCGACCTGTCCATCATCCAGGGCCGCAAGGTCGCGGTCATCGGTTACGGGAGCCAGGGCCACGCCCACGCCCTGTCCCTGCGTGACTCGGGCGTCGACGTGCGCGTCGGTCTGCACGAGGGCTCCAAGTCCAAGGTGAAGGCGCAGGAGCAGGGGCTGCGCGTGGTCACCCCCGCCGAGGCCGCCGCCGAGGCCGACGTGATCATGATCCTGGTGCCGGACCCGATCCAGGCCAAGGTCTACGAGGAGTCCGTCAAGGACAACCTCAAGGACGGCGACGCCCTGTTCTTCGGCCACGGCCTGAACATCCGCTACGGCTTCATCAAGCCCCCGGCCGGCGTGGACGTCTGCATGGTCGCCCCCAAGGGCCCGGGCCACCTGGTGCGCCGCCAGTACGAGGAGGGCCGCGGCGTCCCGTGCATCGCGGCCGTCGAGCAGGACGCGACCGGCAACGCCTTCGCGCTGGCGCTCTCCTACGCCAAGGGCATCGGCGGCACCCGCGCCGGCGTCATCAAGACCACCTTCACCGAGGAGACCGAGACCGACCTGTTCGGTGAGCAGGCCGTCCTGTGCGGTGGCGCCTCGGCGCTGGTCAAGGCGGGCTTCGAGACCCTGGTCGAGGCCGGCTACCAGCCCGAGATCGCGTACTTCGAGTGCCTGCACGAGCTCAAGCTGATCGTGGACCTCATGTACGAGGGCGGCCTGGAGAAGATGCGCTGGTCGGTCTCGGAGACCGCCGAGTGGGGCGACTACGTCACCGGCCCGCGGATCGTGAACGAGAACACCAAGGCCGAGATGAAGAAGGTGCTGGCCGAGATCCAGGACGGCACCTTCGCCAACAACTGGATGGCGGAGTACAACGCCGGCCTGCCCAAGTACAACGAGTACAAGAAGGCCGACGAGAACCACCTGCTGGAGACCACCGGCAAGAAGCTGCGCAAGCTGATGAGCTGGGTCGAGGACGAGGCGTAAAGCCCCCGGGGCGGGGTGGCACCGGCACGCGCCGGGGCCACCCCGCCCCTCGTCGTCCGCCGCCGGGCAGCCCGCACGAGTGATCCTTTGGCGGTGGCGGGGTCTGGCCCGGCGTCCGCCACTACACTGCACACCACAAGCGCGTCAGGCTCACAGCGTCGTGCGTCTTCCACGCGGCTGCCCCCTTCACCGCCTGCGGCCGTCGGGACGGCCGTCCCCCCGTCGCCCGGACGGCGCGGGTGGGGCCCCATGGACAAGTGAGGACTGAAGACCACGTGAGCCGTAAACCTGTCGTACTGATCGCCGAAGAGCTCTCGCCCGCCACCGTCGACGCCCTCGGGCCGGACTTCGAGATCCGGCACTGCGACGGCGCGGACCGCGCCGAGCTGCTGCCCGCCATCGCCGACGTCGATGCGATCCTGGTGCGCAGCGCCACCAAGGTCGACGCCGAGGCGATCGCCGCCGCCCGCAGGCTCAAGGTCGTCGCCCGGGCCGGCGTGGGCCTGGACAACGTGGACGTCTCCGCCGCCACCAAGGCCGGCGTGATGGTCGTCAACGCCCCGACCTCCAACATCGTCACCGCCGCCGAGCTGGCGTGCGGTCTGCTGCTGGCCACCGCCCGCAACATCCCGCAGGCGAACAGCGCGCTGAAGAACGGCGAGTGGAAGCGCAGCAAGTACACCGGTGTCGAGCTGAGCGAGAAGACCCTGGGCGTGGTCGGCCTCGGCCGGATCGGCGTCCTGGTGGCGCAGCGGATGTCGGCGTTCGGGATGAAGATCGTCGCGTACGACCCGTACGTACAGCCCGCGCGGGCCGCGCAGATGGGCGTCAAGCTGCTGACGCTGGACGAGCTGCTGGCGGTCGCCGACTTCATCACCGTCCACCTGCCCAAGACCCCGAGACGCTGGGCCTGATCGGTGACGAGGCGCTGCACAAGGTCAAGCCGACCGTCCGCATCGTCAACGCCGCGCGCGGCGGGATCGTGGACGAGACGGCGCTCGCCAGCGCCCTGAAGGAGGGCCGGGTCGCGGGCGCGGGCCTGGACGTGTACGCCACCGAGCCCTGCACCGACTCCCCGCTCTTCGAGTTCGACCAGGTCGTGGCCACCCCGCATCTGGGCGCCTCCACGGGCGAGGCCCAGGAGAAGGCGGGCATCGCGGTCGCCAGGTCGGTGCGGCTGGCGCTGGCGGGCGAGCTGGTGCCGGACGCGGTCAACGTCCAGGGCGGCGTGATCGCCGAGGACGTCAAGCCGGGCCTGCCGCTGGCCGAGCGGCTGGGCCGGATCTTCACCGCGCTGGCCGGTGAGGTCGCGGTCCGCCTCGACGTCGAGGTGTACGGCGAGATCACCCAGCACGACGTCAAGGTGCTGGAACTCTCCGCGCTCAAGGGCGTGTTCGAGGACGTGGTCGCCGAGACCGTCTCCTACGTCAACGCCCCGCTGTTCGCGCAGGAGCGCGGCGTGGAGGTACGGCTGACCACCAGCAGCGAGTCGGCCGAGCACCGCAACGTGGTGACCGTGCGCGGCACGCTCGCGGACGGCCAGGAGGTCTCCATCTCGGGCACGCTGGCCGGCAACAAGAACCAGCAGAAGATCGTCGCGGTGGGCGAGCACTCCATCGACCTCGCCCTCGCCGACCACATGGCCTTCCTGCGCTACGGCGACCGCCCCGGCGTGGTCGGCACCCTCGGCCGGATCCTGGGCGAGGCGGGCATCAACATCGCGGGCATGCAGGTCTCGCGGGCGGACGCGGGCGGGGAGGCGCTGGTCGCGCTGACCGTCGACGACACGATCCCGGCGCCGGTGCTCGCCGAGATCGCCGAGGAGATCGGCGCCACGTCGGCGCGCGCGGTCAACCTCACGGACTGAGGACGCGGTCACGGCTTTCCGGGCCCGGTCCCCGCTGCGGCGGAGTCCGGGCCCGTTGTCGTACGGGCTCCGTGGTCGTACGGGCCCCGGGCTGTCGTACGGGCTCCATACGTGTCCCTGCCCCGTCGTGGCGTCACCGTGGGCGATGGGTGACCCGGCAACGATTCACCCGGATGGCGTAAGGCCGGCCGGTCGGGCCACTTCCCGTAAATCCCTCCGCAGACCTCCCGGCGCCGGTGGGCGCGGCGGATCGGCACGCTCCCCGGGTCGCCCGGCGGGCGTCGGCGACGCGCAATGGAAGTGCGCGTGTCCCTGCCGGCGCGTGCGGAAGGAGAAGAGACGCCATGAATGCACCCCTGGGTGAGAACCCGCAGGACCTGACCGGCCGCCATGTGGTCGACACGGAGGGCAACAAGGTGGGCTCGGTCCAGCAGATCTACCGGGACGACGCCACCAACGCGCCCGAGTGGATCACCGTGCGCACCGGACTGTTCGGCATGAAGGAGACGTTCGTCCCGCTCGCCGGCGCACGGCGGGTGAACGACGAGATCCAGGTCCCATACGCCAAGGACAAGATCAAGGACGCGCCCCGGATCGATGCGGACGGCCACCTCGAACCGTCCGAGGAGCGCGAGCTGTACCGCCACTACGGAATGACCCGCCCGGGTACCGCGGCGGCGGGTACCGCCCCCCTGGGCCGTACGGGAACGGCCTCCCCGGACCGCACCCGCATGACCGGACACGCCCCGCTGGCCGGGGCGGGCGCCGGAGCCGGCATGGCGATGGCGCGCGGACAGGCCGGCGCCACCGAGCGCGGGGTCGAACAGAACCCGGAGATGACCCTGTCCGAGGAACATCTGCGGGTGGGCACCGAGGAGCACGAGAGCGGCCGTGCGCGTCTGGTCAAGCACGTGGTCACCGATGAGGTGACCCGTACGGTCCCGGTCTCCCACGAGGAGGCGCGGCTGGTCCGCGAGAAGATCTCCGAGGAGGACCGGCGGCGCGGCAGGACCGCACCGCGGATCGGTGAGGGCGAGGTCGAGGTCGTCCTCCACGAGGAAGAGGCCGTGGTCAGCAAGGAGACCGTGCCGGTGGAGCGGGTCCGGCTGGAGACCGAGCGGGTGACCGAGAACCGGGAGGTCACCGCCGAGGTCAGCAAGGAACAGGCCGAGTTCGACGACGGCACGGGCAAGCGGCGGCGCACGCGAGGCCACCAAGGAGAGCGGCGCCGCGGCCCCGGCCCGGAATGGCAGCGGTGACCTGAGCGCCGCGCGCGCCGTTGGGCGCCGCGCCCGCCGGAGCGGCACACCGGGCCCGGCCCACCACACGAAAACGTGTGCGGGCCGGGCCCGACGCGTACGTACCCGGCGGATGTGCACGAATCCGGCGGGCGTGCACGCACCCCGGAGCGAACTCGCGATGCGGGCGGCGTGTCGTACCGGCCATGAGGAACACGGCGACGCCGACCTCGCTCAACTGCTGCCCGAACTCGCCGACGAGAGCGCCGAATGAACGGCGATGGACAAGGCGCCGCCGCACTTCGCCGGTGCCGCCTGTGACCATGACTGGCACCCGGTGCTGCCGAGCAGCGCCCCGGATGCCGCCGAGTTCGGCATCATCCTGAGCAGCCGCGGCGGGCGGCGCCTGTACGAACGCAGCGTCGAGTCGTCGGGGCGGGGCGCTCCCCTGGACCGGGTGCTGTGTCCGGTCTTCATGGCCGAGGTGGCCGAGGAGACGCTGAAGCTGCTGTGCGAGCGGTGGGACTTCCTCGAACAGGCCGATGCGACCGACCACTGATGCGCCCCTGACACCGCCCTTGACCGCACTGACGCCGACTTCCCCGTGAGCGGCGCCGCTGCGTCGTTTCCGTATGGGCCTTTTCTGTACGGACCTGTCGGTCAAGCGCCCGTGCTGCGCGCCGAGTTGGCGTCCGTCACCTGTTTGACCGGTGACGGATGCCGTGTCATAGTCGTTCGGCGCGCCCCGGCGGTCATCGGGCCCCGGAGCGCGTGGCAACTCCTGCGAGGCGCGGATCGGTCACAGGCCGGCACTTGGAGACGCACGGAGGACTTCACATGATCAACAGGCGTACGTTCGGCAAGGCGCTCGGCCTGGGGGCCGGCGGCGCGGTCGCCGCAACACTGACAGGGGTGCCGGGGGCGGCGGGGCCGGCGCATGCCCGCGCCGTGACGGAGCGGCGGGCCGGCGCGACTGCCGTCTCCATGGCCGGTCCCGGTGTGCGCAGCGCATTTCCCCCGCTGAAGAAGGTGCGGGCCGGTCTGCTGGAGACCGGCTACGCCGAGGTGGGGCCGGCGCACGGGCCGCCGGTCGTCTGCCTGCACGGCTGGCCGTACGACATCCACAGCTTCGCCGAGGTCGCGCCCCTGCTGGCGGCCGAGGGCCACCGGGTGATCGTCCCCTATCTGCGCGGCCACGGCACGACGCGCTTCGTCTCCTCCCGGACTTTCAGGAACGGTCAGCAGTCGGCCGTCGCCCTGGACATCATCGCCCTGATGGACGCGCTGGGGCTCGAAAAGGCGGTGCTCGCCGGATTCGACTGGGGAGCCCGGACCGCCGGCATCATCGCGGCGCTGTGGCCCGAGCGCTGTAAAGCCCTGGTGTCGGTGGGCGGTTACCTCATCACCGATCTCCGGGCGAATCTCCAGCCGCTGCCGCCGGCGGCCGAGCACGCCTGGTGGTACCAGTACTACTTCGCCACGGAGCGGGGCCGGATCGCCATGGAGGACAAGGCCAAGCGGCACGACCTGGCCCGGGTGGTCTGGGACACCGTGTCCCCGACCTGGGACTTCGACGACGCGACCTTCGAACGTACGGCCGCCGCCTTCGAGAACCCCGACTACGCCGCCATCGTGATCCACAACTACCGCTGGCGGCTGAGCCTCGCCGAGGGGGAGCGGCGCTACGAGCCGTACGAGAAGCGGCTGGCCGCCCGGCCGGTCATCACCGTGCCGACGGTCACGCTGGATGCCGGGCGCGACCCGTTCACGGTTCCGGGCGACGGCAGCGCGTACCGGGACAGATTCACGGGCCCGTACGACCACCGGACCTTGAAGAACACCGGCCACAACCTGCCCCAGGAAGCACCCGAGGCGTTCGCCCGCGCCGTCATCGACGCCGACCGCCTGTGACGGCCCACCCACCGCGCCGCGGGCGCGTGATCCAACCGAGAGGCCCGGCGCGGCACGAGAGCGGAGCCGCGCACGACACAACCGAGGGAGCGGCAATGACGATGAGGGAGCACGGCACACGGGACGGTGACTCGGCGGCGCGTCACGCGCGGTTCGGCACCCTGCCCGAGCGGATCGCCTACGAGGACATGACCGAGGTCAAGGCCGCCTCCCCGAGGGACCCGGAACGGGACGCCGGCGACCCCGAGGCCAGGCATGTCCTTACCTGCCTGGCGTGGGACCTGGTGCTCTGAAGCGCTTGAACAGGAAGGGGGAAGCAGGGAAGAGGGGAAAAGGCTTTCGGGTGGCGGCGTGGGGCCTGATAAGGTGTCCGCGTCAGTGATCTTTCGTAGAGGAGTCCGGGCATGGTGGGTGACGACGACATCTCCGGGTGATACCCGGATCTGATCGACCACCGGCAGGTGCGCTCTGGCAGTGCCGCCGTCGTGGTCTCTCGCCGTCCCCTTTTTCCTGTCCGAGGTGCAGCGCTCTTCGCGCGCCGGTTCCGCTCGGCGGTCTCCGTACGGATGTTTCCGTTCGGCGCATTCCGTTCAGCAAGTTCCGTGCAGCGGTTTTCCCCGGGGAGCGCTCCGCCCTCTTTCCTCGCGAGGTTTCCCCATGTCCGACGCTTCCGTCATCTGCTCCCAGTTGGCCTTCTCCTGGCCCGACGACACCCCGGTCTTCGCGGACCTGTCCTTCACCGTCGGCACCGGCCGTACGGGCCTGGTGGCGCCCAACGGCTCCGGCAAGAGCACCCTGCTGAAGCTGATCGCCGGTGAACTGCGGCCCGCCGCAGGGTCGTTGACCGTGCACGGCACGACCGGCTACCTCCCGCAGACCCTCCCCCTGACCGGCGAGCCGACGGTGGCCGAGGTGCTGGGCGTCGACGCGGTGATCCGCGCCATCGACGCCGTGGAGTCCGGTGACGTACGGGAGGAGCACTTCACCACCATCGGCGACGACTGGGACATCGAAGAGCGCACCCGCGCCCAACTCGACCGGCTCGGCCTGGCCCATCTCGCCCTCGACCGGACCCTGGCCACACTCAGCGGCGGCCAGATCGTCAGCCTCGGTCTGGCGGCACAGTTGCTCAAGCGCCCCGACGTGCTGCTGCTGGACGAACCGACCAACAACCTCGACCTCCAGGCCCGCCACAAGCTCTACGACGTGCTCTCGGACTTCGGCGGCTCCTTGCTGCTGGTCAGCCACGACCGGGCCCTGCTGGACCGCATGGACCGCATCGCCGAACTCGGCCGTGACGAACTGCGGCTTTACGGAGGCAACTTCACCCTGTACGAGCAGGCCGTACGGGCCGAGCAGGACGTCGCGGAGAAGAACGTACGCAACGCCGAACAGGAGCTGAAGCGGGAGAAGCGCGAGATGCAGCAGGCCCGCGAACGGGCCGAGCGCCGCGCGAGCAACGCCGCCCGCAACCTGAAGAACGCCGGTCTGCCGCGCATCTTCGCCGGGAACATGAAGCGCGGCGCCCAGGAATCCGCCGGCCGGGCGGGCCAGACGCACGCCACCCGCGTCCAGGAGGCACAGGCCCGGCTCGACGAAGCGGGCCGCGCCCTGCGCGACGAGCAGCGGCTCGTCCTGGAACTGCCCGGCACCGACGTTCCCGCCGGACGGACCCTCGTCCTCGGCGAGCGGATGCAGGTCCGCCACGGCGAGCGCGACCTGTTCGCGGGGGACGGCGTCGACCTGACGATCCGCGGGCCCGAACGCATCGCGCTCACCGGGCCCAACGGCGCGGGCAAGACCACTCTGCTGCGGCTGATCGCCGGTGACCTCGCCCCGGACAGCGGGATCGTCAAGCGTGCCGACGGGCGGATCGCCTCCCTGACGCAGCGCCTGGACCTGCTGGACCCCGGCCGCACCGTGGCGGAGAACTTCGCGGTGTCCGCCCCGCACCGGCCGGAGGCGGAGCGGATGAACCTGCTCGCGCGCTTCCTGTTCCGCGGCCCCGGGGCACACCTGCCCGTACGTGTGCTCTCCGGCGGCGAACGCCTGCGCGCCACGCTCGCCTGCGTCCTGTGTGCCGAGCCGGCCCCGCAACTGCTGCTGCTGGACGAGCCGACGAACAACCTCGACCTGGTCGGCGTGGGCCAGTTGGAGAGCGCCCTGGCGTGCTATCGCGGCGCGTTCGTGGTGGTCAGCCACGACGAGCGCTTCCTGGAACGGATCGGCGTCGGCCGGTGGCTGCGGGTCGCCGGGGGCGAGCTGACCGAGACGGGGGCACCGCACGCCTGAGCCGCCGCGCCGGCGGGGGACGGCCCACGGTGCGGACCGGCGATCCTTGCGAGCGCCCTGGACACCCGCCAGGATGGTGAGGTGAACCTGGATCATGTCTTCGTGTGCGGCGATCCGGCCCTGGACTTCGCGGCCACGCTCCGGGCACGCCGTACGACGCGGTTCGAGATGTTCGCGACACCGGCCCGCCTGGACGCCTGGTACGTGGAGTCCGGCCTCGTCGACTCCGTCTCGCCCGCCCGGCAGGCCGACGTGGAGCGGGCGAGAACCGTACGCGAGGCCGTCTACGAGCTGATCACGGCCCGCCGCCTCGGCGTGGACTTCGACGAAACGGCGCTGGCCGTGCTCAACGACGCGGCCGGCCCGGCGCCCGCGGCGCCGCGGCTGACCCACTTGGGCCGCTGGACGGCGGCGACGCAGCGCGAGGCGCTGTCCGCCGTCGCCCGGCGCGCCGTGGAACTGCTCGGCGGCCCGGACGTGCCCCTGCTCAAGGAGTGCGGCAACCCCGAGTGCACCCGCGTCTACATCGACCGCTCACGCGGCGGACGGCGCCAGTGGTGCGGCATGGAGTCCTGCGGCAACAAGATCAAGGCCGCCGCGTACCGCGCCCGCAGGAAGACCGCCGTCAGCACGCCGGTGGCAGGCTGAGGCGGCCGGCCGGGGTCGCTTCACACTCCGGGGGCGGGCCGCACGGTGATCCCGTTCCGCTCAAGCAGCGCCGCCGTCACCCCGTCTCCTGGCACCAGTTCCCCGGCGAACGACCCGTCGTAGACCACACCCCGTCCGCACGACGGACTGCGCGGCATCAACAGGGCCTCCGTGCAGCCTGCTTGCCGCGCCGCCGCTAGGGCGTTTCTGATGGATCTCCGTGGAAGACGGAGCGGTGTTCGGTGCGTGCGCTCGGCGTGCGGTGTGAAGGGTCATGTGGCGGAGCCACCTGTCCCTTTGCGCCGTGCGGCGAGGGTGCGTGCCGGGCGTCGCGAGGCCGCGGAGATCCATCAGAAGCGCCCTAGGGCACGCCGTGCTCCGTCCACGAACTCCGCCGTCACCTCACGTCCGGTGTCCTCGACGACCCGTGCGGTCCCGTCGAGCACGTCGTGCCCGTCGCCGCCCACGATCTCCGCGGGCCGCCGCGGTGTCGTGAGCCCGCCCGCCACCTCCGGGCAGAAAGAGACGACATCGCGGCCCGTCACTGCCTCCGCGATCTCGGAAGACGCCTTGTGCTGCCCGTCGAACCGGCACGGCACCCCGCGCAGACACGCGCTGACCAGGATTGCTTCCATGCCACCAGCCAACCACGCCGCGCCGGCTTCAATGCAGCACCGTCTTCAATGCAGCGCCGGCTTCAAAGCCGCGCCGTCTTCAACGACATGTGCAGCAGCAGCCGGTCCTCGCCGTCGTCCAGGTCCAGGCCGGTGAGCTTCTCCACCCGTGCCAGGCGGTAGTAGAGGGTCTGGCGGTGGACGCCCAGGATCTGGGCGGTGCGTCCGGCCTGGCCCGCGCAGTCAAGGAACACCTCGGCCGTACGGGCCAGTTCGGTGTGGGCGGGGGCCAGCAGGGGGCGTACCACCTCGTCCGGTCCGGCCGCCGGGAGGCCGGTCAGCATCCGGTACGAGCCGATGGCGTCCCACTCCGCGACCGGGCCAAGCCTGGGGTCGGCCCGTGCCGCCCGGGCCGCGGCCAGGGCCTCCCGCCAGCTCGCCGGGAGGGCGGCCGGTTCGCGTACGGGCACGGCGAGGCCGGCGGCAACGGGCAGCGGGCGGGCGCCGCCGTTCGGGGGCCGGACCGCTGCGGGGGACGGGACGGGGCCGGTGGCGGACCGCGCGCCGGCCGGGGCGGCGGCGCCCGCGCGCGGGGAGCGCAGCAGGTGCTCGGCGACCGTACGGGCCGGGCCGAGGGAGCCGGGGGAGCGCAGCCGTACCAGCGCGGCGAGCGCCTGGGCCGGGCTGCCGGAGCGGGTTCGCACGGAGGCGGCTGCACCGGCGTCCGCCCCCGTACCGTCCGTGTCCCCGCCGCTCCCGACGGGCAGGGTGCACGCGGCGAGCAGGCCCGGGACGGTGGGCAGGGGCGCGCTCCCCGCGTCCGTGGCGTCCCATGGCGTCACCGCGACGATCGTCAGAGGGATGTCGGTACCGGCCCGCAGCGCCTCGCGCAGTGCGCCCGCGGCGGCCGGCCGTCCGGCAGGCCGGGCGGTCAGCAGCTCCCGGAGCAGGTCGCCGAGTTCGGCCCCGGCCCGCGCCTCGGCCGCCAGCAGGGCGCCGATCCGGGCGGCGGTCTCCATGGCCTGTTCGATGCGCGGGTCGGGCGGGGCCGAGGAGCCGCCCAGCTCCAGGTCGGTCAGGTGCCCGTCGTCCAGCAGCCAGACGTAGCCGAGCACATAGCCGCGGTGGCGTACGGGCAGACAGATCCGGCCCTTGAAGACACCGGCCGCCGGGTCGGGCGGGATGCGCAGCGCCGAGGTGGCGCGGGCGATGCCGAACCCCTCGAACCAGGCCCGTACCGCCGCCGTCGAGCGCCGCTGGAGGATCGACCGGGTCCGTACGGGGTCCATCACGGACTCGTCCTCGCCCTCGTGCGCACCGAAGGCGATCAGGCCGAAGTCGCGGTCCTCAAGGGTCGCGGGCGCGCCGAGCGCCGTGGAGATCTCGTCCACGAGCTGTTGGTAATCGCCTCGCATCCGCCCTCGTTCCTCTCCGGCCGCTCGTGTTTCGGTGGTCCCCCCGCCATTGTCATACATCTGTCTGAGATCCCGGCCACGAAGGCGTGACAGGTGTCGATGGCCGCAGGATGGCGAGATCCTTAAGTTTCAGGTGGCTCATCTTGCCGTCGCGCCCGCCTGCCCGGCGCACGCCCGGCATCTGTCATCTTGAATCGTGGAGGTGCCCCATGCTGGGTCCCGTGCTCCTCGCCGCGTCCCGCAGCGACAGCATCCGCCGTATCGTCGCAGCAGCCCCCGTCACCCGGCCCGTGGTGGACCGTTTCGTCGCCGGCGAGCAGCTCGACGAGTCCATGGCGGCCGTCCGGTCCCTGGCCGCGCGCGGCATGGAGGTCACCCTCGACCACCTCGGCGAGGACATCACCGACCCGGCCGAGGCGCTGCGCAACCGCGACGCCTACCTCCAGCTCGCCGAGACCCTCAAGGCCGAGGACCTGGGCGTGCGCGCCGAGATGTCTGTCAAGCTCTCCGCCTTCGGGCAGGCGCTCACCGGCGGTCACGAGCTGGCGCTGAAGAACGTCACCCCGGTCGTGGAGGCCGCCGCCGAGGCGGGCACGACCGTCACGCTGGACATGGAGGACCACACCACGGTCGACTCCACGCTGGCGATCCTGGCCGAGCTGCGTGAGCGCTTCCCGCAGACCGGCGCCGTGGTCCAGTCCTACCTTTTCCGCACCGAGGAGGACTGCCACGCGCTCGCCGGGGAAGGCTCCCGGGTGCGCCTGGTCAAGGGCGCGTACAAGGAGCCGGCGACCGTCGCCTTCCAGGACAAGCGTGAGGTCGACAAGGCGTACGTCCGCTGCCTGAAGATCCTCATGGCCGGTCAGGGCTACCCCATGATCGGCTCGCACGACCCGCGGATGGTCGCGATAGCCCAGGACCTCGCCCACCGCCACGGGCGCAAGCTGGACGAGTACGAGTTCCAGATGCTCTACGGCATCCGCGAGGCCGAGCAGGAGCGGCTGGTCTCCGAGGGTCACCGCATGCGTGTCTACATTCCGTACGGTACGGACTGGTACGGATACTTCATGCGGCGCCTGGCCGAGCGCCCGGCGAACCTGGCCTTCTTCCTGCGTTCGCTGGCCACCCGCGGCTGACCCGCCCCCGCCACCGGATCCGCTCCCCCGGAGCCGGTGGCACCGTCCCCGCGGACGGCCCGCGCCGTCGCCCCCGCGGCGCCGGTTCCCCCCGCGGGGTTCCCCCGTACGAACCGAGATCGAAGGAGACACGGCCACCATGGACGCCGTCACCCAGGTCCCCGTGCCGGTCAACGAGCCGGTCCACACCTACGCCCCCGGCTCCCCGGAGCGCGCCCGTCTGGAGGCCAAGCTCAAGGAGCTGGCCGGCAACCCGATCGACCTGCCGATGACCATCGGCGGCGTCAAGCGGATGGGCGGCGGCGAGCGTTTCGACGTCGTGCAGCCGCACCGTCACTCCGCCAAGCTCGGCACGTACGCCAACGCCACCGTCCAGGACGCCAAGGACGCGGTCGACGCGGCGCTGGCGGCGGCCCCCGCGTGGCGCGCGATGTCCTTCGACGACCGCGCCGCGATCATCCTCAAGGCCGCCGACCTGCTGGCGGGCCCCTGGCGCGAGACGATGGCCGCGGCCACCATGCTCGGCCAGTCCAAGACCGCCCAGCAGGCCGAGATCGACACGCCGTGCGAGCTGGTCGACTTCTGGCGCTTCAACGTGCACTTCGCGCGGCAGATCCTGGCCGAGCAGCCCCCGGTCAACGCCCCCGGCGTGTGGAACCGCTCCGACCACCGTCCTCTTGAGGGCTTCGTCTACGCGATCACGCCCTTCAACTTCACCGCCATCGCGGGCAACCTGCCCACCGCGCCGGCCCTGATGGGCAACGTCGTGGTGTGGAAGCCCTCGCCGACCCAGACGCTGGCCGCCGTGCTGCTCATGGAGCTGCTGGAGGAGGCCGGGCTGCCCAAGGGCGTGATCAACCTGGTCACCGGTGACGGCAAGGACGTCTCGGAGGTGGCCCTGAACCACCCCGACCTGGCCGGCATCCACTTCACCGGCTCGACCAAGACCTTCCAGTACCTGTGGAAGACGGTCGGCACCAACATCGAGAAGTACAAGACCTACCCGCGTCTGGTCGGTGAGACCGGCGGCAAGGACTTCATCGTCGCCCACCCCAGCGCCGACCGCGCCGTGCTGAAGACCGCCATGACCCGTGGCGCCTTCGAGTTCCAGGGCCAGAAGTGCTCCGCGGCCTCCCGCGCGTACGTCCCGGCCTCGATCTGGAACTCCGGCTTCAAGGAGGAGTTCGCGGCCGAGGTCGACGGGCTGACCATGGGCGACCCGGCGGACCTGTCGAACTTCATGTCCGCCGTCATCGACGAGCGGGCCTTCGCCAAGAACAAGGCGGCGATCGAGCGCGCCAAGAACGACCCGA
Organism: Streptomyces sp. MST-110588; assembly: GCF_022695595.1. NCBI lineage: Bacteria > Bacillati > Actinomycetota > Actinomycetes > Kitasatosporales > Streptomycetaceae > Streptomyces > Streptomyces sp. MST-110588. Next base: position 2,183,014 of record NZ_CP074380.1, on the reverse strand, counting down.
CCATAGAGGTCGTGGCCGGTGGCACGTACGACGACAGCGAGGGCTACTTCGTGCGCCCTACCGTCCTGGTCTCCACCGACCCGGACAACGAGATCTTCAAGGACGAGTACTTCGGCCCGATCCTCGGCGTCTTCGTCTACGACGACGAGAAGTACGACGAGATGCTGGAGCAGATGGAGTCGGCCTCCGCGTACGGCCTGACCGGCTGCGTCATCGCCCAGGACCGCGCCGAGGCGGCCCGTACCTGCGAGAAGCTGCGCTTCGCGGCCGGCAACTTCTACATCAACGACAAGCCCACCGGTGCCGTCGTCGGCCAGCAGCCCTTCGGCGGCGGCCGGGCCTCGGGCACCAACGACAAGGCGGGCGCCAAGCAGAACCTGATGCGCTGGACCTCGACCCGCTCCATCAAGGAGACCCTGGTCCCGCCGACGGACTACCGTTACCCGCACATGGGCTGAGGCCCTTAAGCCCGCTCGACGGCCCGGCACTCCTTTCGGGGAGGCGCCGGGCCGTCGCGTCGTGCGGGGACGCCGCGCCGTGCGGTGCGCCGGCCGGGCGCGGTCGCGGTGCGTCGGCCGGTCTCGCTCAGTGGCCGGTGGCCCCGCCGTTGTCGCGGCGGTCCAGCGCCCGCTGGAGCGCCGCGGCGGCGTTCTTACGGTCGGCCTCGCTGCTCGTGCGGGCGGAGTGACGGATTCTGCGGACGGCGGTCTCGGCCATGATGCGTCTCCAATGCCAATGCCCCGAGAAGTGGGTTGCGTCGTTCCAGAAACGGCCAAAATGGGCGGGGGCCGGGATGCCGCAGGGGTCACCTGCGCTCGCGCACCGGGCCGCGACCGCCTTCGCTGGATGGAGCGAGACGTTCGGCTCCTTCCACGCTAGGTCAGCCGCGCCGCGCTGTCTGCGGAATTACTCGGTCTTCCTACTATCTGAGACGGGCGACCCCCACTACGCCCGGCGCACGACCTCGAAGTGGTCGACGCGCTCGCCCGTCTCGGCCAGCGCACTGACCCTCATACGGGCCACCGGCCCCGGGCGGACCTCGACCGCGATGAAGGAGAAGCCGGTGTAGCGCACCCGCGACCACTCCACCGTCTCCGGGGCCTTCGCCCGGTCCTTGGTCCAGTGGTACGTCGCCACGCTCTCCAGGTCCCTCTCGTGGCCCTCGTAGCTGTCCGGCACCGGGAAGCTGTACAGGGCCCGGCCCCCGCCACCGGCCGTGACGTACACGATCCCCTCGCGCGCCGGCTCCACGCTCCCGCCGACCGGCACCTTCTTGGTGACACGGGCGCCCCTGAGGGCGTCGGTCCGCTCGTAGACGTGGTTGTGGCCGTTGACGACCAGGTCGACCCGGTGCTTGTCGAACAGCGACAGCCAGGCGTCGCGCACCCCGCCGTCCGAGGCGTGCGCACCGGTGGTGGAGAAGGCGCAGTGGTGGAAGAAGACGAGGACGAAGTCGATACCCCCGGCGGCGCGCAGCTCGCCCAGCCGCCGGTCCAGCCAGGCGGTCTGCCGGCCGCGCAGATACCCCTGGTTGGCCGGGATCTCGTAGGAGACGTCGTTGGCGTCCAGCGCCACCACCGCCAGGTTCCCGTACGTGAAGGAGTACACGCCGGGGGCGCCGGCCGGGTCGGGGCCGTTGCCGGGCAGGCTCCAGCGGGCCGCCTGGCCGCCGTACCCGTCGGGGGAGTACCACGCCTCCATGTCGTGGTTGCCGGTGGTGACCATCCACGGCACGGAGGCCGCCACCGGCTCGGTCTGGGCCAGGAACTGGTCCCACACCCGCGCGTCGTACAGGTCGTGGCCGGTGCCGGTGCCGGAGGTGTCCGCGTAGCAGATGTCCCCCGCGTGGAGGTGGAAGGCCGGGTCCCGGCCCAGGATGAGCTGGTCGTTGGCGAGCGCGTCGTAGCCGACGCCCTGGTCGCCGAAGGCGGTGAAGGCGAACGGCTCCGGGCGGGCCGGTGCCGTACGGAAGGTGCCCACGGCGGACAGGTGCCGGGGGTCGGCCGGGTCGCGGCCGTCGTGCCCGACGCCGTAGTGGTACGTCGTGCCCGGCCGCAGCCCGTCCAGCGCGGCGTGCAGGTAGTACTGGTCGACCGCGGGGAGCTTGGCGCCGAGCGAGGGGTGTGCAGATGCCGTACCTCGGCCGGGACGCGGTGGCCGAGGTCCCAGGGCCGCAGCCCGACCCGTACGAAGGGCCGCCGGACCGCGAAGGGCACCTGCCAGGAGATGCGCATCTGGCGGGTGGGATCGGCGCCGAAGGCCAGGTGGCGGCCGAAGGGCGCCACCCGTGAGCCGTCCGCGCCGGCCGTGGCGGGCCGGGTCACCAGGTCCGGGAAGGCGCTCGCGGCGGTGGCGTACGCCGGGCCGGGGCCGGAGCCGGCCAGCAGGGCGCCGCCGGCCAGCGCGCCCGCGGTGGCTGCGGAGGTCCGCAGCACCCCGCGGCGGGTCAGTCTCGCGCGCAGGTAGGCGTGCTGCTCGGCCATGCTCATACGGTCGGCCAGATGATCCGGTATCCCGACGCGCGGGGTGTCCGCGCGACGGTGGGTGTCCGCGGGACGGAAAGCGCCCGTGGGACGAGGGGTGCGCGGGGCCGAAGCGGCCCGGTCCGAAGGAGTCGCCGTCATACCGCGGGGATGCCCGCTGGGGCCGCGCGGGAAGCGGTCCGGCGGGTGAACGTCGGCCGACCGGCTCCCCATGTGTCCGTATGCCGGACGGGACGTGTCAGGGGGTGGGACGAGGAGTAGGGTCCAGGCATGTCTCCCAGCGCTCGCAGCATTCGCCTCGCAGTGATCCCCGGTGACGGTATCGGCCGGGAAGTCGTGGCCCAGGGCCTGAAGGTCCTCGGCGCGGTCCTCCCGCAGGACGTGAAGCTGGAAACCACGGAGTACGACCTCGGAGCCCGCCGGTGGCACGCCACCGGCGAGACCCTGCCGGACGCGGAACTCCAGACGCTGCGCGAGCACGACGCGATCCTGCTCGGTGCGATCGGCGACCCGTCCGTGCCCTCCGGCGTCCTGGAGCGCGGGCTGCTGCTCAAGCTGCGCTTCGCCTTCGACCACTACGTCAACCTGCGCCCCGCCAAGCTGTTCCCGAACACCGCGACGCCGCTGGCCGGCCGCCCCGACATCGACTTCGTCGTCGTACGCGAGGGCACCGAAGGCCCCTACACCGGCAACGGCGGGTCCCTGCGGACCGGCACCCCGGCCGAGGTCGCCACCGAGGTCAGTGTCAACACCGCCTACGGCGTGGAGCGGGTGGTGCGGGACGCCTACGAGCGGGCCGCCGCCCGGCCGCGCAAGAAGCTGACGCTGGTCCACAAGAACAACGTGCTGGTGCACGCCGGCCACATGTGGAAGAAGATCTTCGACGCGGTCGGTGCGGAATACCCGCAGGTCACCACCGACTATCTGCATGTCGACGCGGCGACGATCTTCTTCGTCACCCAGCCCGAGCGCTTCGACGTGATCGTCACCGACAACCTCTTCGGCGACATCCTCACCGACCTCGCCGCCGCCGTGACCGGCGGCATCGGACTGGCCGCCTCCGGGAACATCAACCCCTCCGGCGCCTTCCCCTCCATGTTCGAGCCGGTCCACGGCTCCGCGCCCGACATCGCGGGCACCGGCAAGGCCGACCCGACCGCTGCCGTGCTCTCGGTGGCGCTGATGCTGCGCCACCTGAGCCTGGACGCGCAGGCGGAGCGGATCGAGACGGCGGTCGCGGCCGACCTGGAGACCCGGGCCGACGGTGCGGCCCGTACGACGGACGAGATCGGGGACGCACTGGCCGCGCGCGTGGCGGTCTGACCCGCGGCGACCGCCTGCCCGTACCGCCTCGTTCCCCTCGTCCGTACCGCCTCGTCGTGCCTGCCGACGGCGCCGGGTCACCGCTGACCCGGCGCCGTGTCGCGTTCCGGCGCTGTGCTGCCGCCGGGCCGGGTGCGACCATCGGCCTTCGGCCGTACCCGCGTTTCCGGCCGCGGCCGGACGGGAGCGATAATCGAACGTGGGCCGCCGTACGAGAGGAAGCCCGCACGTCCCGGCACCGACCGGGGCACGGTGGGCGCGGCTGCCACCACCTCACCGGTGCGGCATCTTCCGGGGAGGCCCCGGACCGCCGGCCACCGGGCCGGGCCGGTGACACCAGTGCCGGCAAACGTAGTGAAGGACGCACTCATGACGACGCCCGCGATCGAGCTCAAGCCCTCCGCCCACCCGCTGCCCGAGGCGGAGCGGGAGCGGATCCTGGCCCGCCCGGGATTCGGCAGGCACTTCACCGACCACATGGTGACGGTCAAGTGGACGGAGGGCCTGGGCTGGCACGACGCCCAGCTCGTGCCGTACGCCCCGCTGTCCATCGACCCGGCGAACATGACCCTGCACTACGCGCAGACGATCTTCGAGGGCCTCAAGGCGTACCGGCAGCCCGACGGCTCGGTGGCCACCTTCCGCCCGGACGCCAACGCCCGCCGCTTCCAGTCCTCCGCGCGCCGGCTGAGCATGCCCGAGCTGCCCGTCGAGATGTTCGTCGCGGCCTGCGACGCGCTGGTCAAGCAGGACAAGGCATGGGTGCCGGGCAGCGGTGAGGAGTCGCTGTACCTGCGGCCCTTCATGTTCGCCACGGAGGTCGGGCTGGGCGTCAAGCCGGCCAACGAGTACCTGTTCGTGGTGATCGCCTCGCCGGCCGGCGCGTACTTCTCCGGCGGCGTCAAGCCCGTCTCGGTGTGGCTCTCGCAGGAGTACGTGCGCGCCTGCCCGGGCGGCACCGGCGCGGCCAAGACCGGCGGCAACTACGCGGCCTCCCTCGTCGCCCAGGCCCAGGCCATCGAGCACGGCTGCGACCAGGTGGTCTGGCTGGACGCTATCGAACGCCGGTGGATCGAGGAGATGGGCGGGATGAACCTGTACTTCGTGTACGGCAACCGCATCGTCACCCCCGAGCTGTCCGGCTCGCTGCTCCCCGGCATCACCCGTGACTCGCTGCTGCGGATCGCGGCGGACCTGGGGTACGAGGTCGCCGAGGGCCGGATCTCCGTCGAGGACTGGAAGGCGGCCACCGAGGACGGCTCGCTCACCGAGGTCTTCGCCTGCGGCACCGCCGCCGTCATTACCCCCGTCGGCTCGGTGAAGTCCGCCGGGGGCGAGTGGACGGTCGCGGACGGCGGGGCCGGCGAGGTCACGATGAAGCTGCGCAAGGCCCTGCTGGACATCCAGACGGGCGCGGTCGCCGACGTCCACGGCTGGATGCACCCGCTGGGCTGAGCCGCCCGCCGGCCGTACCGCTGCCCGCCGGCCGTACCGCTGCCGGCCGGCCGTACCGCCGCCCGTCGGCCGTACCGCTGCCCGCCGCCCGGCTCGTGCGGCTCAGGCGGTGGCGCCGCCGTCCACGACCAGGTCGTGACCGACGGCGAAGGACGCCTCGTCGGAGGCGAGCCACAGTACCGCGGCCACGATCTCCTCCACCCGCGCGACCCGGCCGGCCGGCACGGTGCCCGCCAGCCGGGCCGCCCGGTCGGCCCCGGTCTCCCCGGGCCGGAAGGACATCGTGGTGTCCGCGGCCCCGGGGCTGACCGCGTTGATCCGGACGCCGTCCTTGATGTGGTCCAGCGCGGCGGTACGGGTCAGCAGGCTGACGCCGCCCTTGGAGACGGTGTACGCGGCCATGCCCGGGCGGCGGCCGTGCGCGCCGATGTTCGAGGCGGTGTTGACGATGGCGCCGCCGCCGTGCTCCCGCATGTGCTGGATCTCGTACTTCATCGACAGCATCACGCCGGTCAGATTGACGGCCAGAACGGCGTTCCACGCCTCCAGGTCGGTGTCGGCCAGCGGCGCCGGCTTGCCGAATATGCCCGCGTTGTTGTGGGCGACGTGGAGTCCGCCGAAGCGGTCGACGGTGGCGGCGACCATGGCGGCCGTGGAATCGGGGTCGCTGACGTCGGCGATCACCGCGCCGGCCCGGCCGCCCTCGGCCTCGATCAGCTTCACGGTCTCTTCCAGGCCGTCCGGACCGGTCCCCGCCACCATGACGGTGGCGCCGCGCCGGGCGAAGGCCAGGGCCGAGGCCCGGCCGATCCCGGAGCCACCGCCGGTGACCAGGGCCACCTTGCCGGAGAAAGCGGGGGCGGCGGAGCGGGCGGGGCCGCCCGGGAGGGTGCTGTCCATCGGATCATGCCTTTCGCGAGGGTTGCCGGCCGGGAAGGCCGAAGAAGCAGGAGAAGCAGGGGAAGCAAGGTCAAGCGGAGACTGGGAAGGGTCCGAGCAGTAGCTAATGGGACGCTGGTCCCGTTAAGCTCGGCGGGACCGACCGTAGCAGGCTGGGAGGCGAGGGTGGCGCAGCAAACGCATTCCGATGCGGAAGGGAACGGTCGTCCGGGCACCGTGCGGCCCGGCGGACGGACCGAGCGGGTACGGGCCGCGGTGATGGCCGTCGCCATGGACGAACTGGTCGAGCACGGCTACGACGGGCTCAACCTGGAGCGGGTGGCACGGCGTGCGGACGTCGGCAGAACCACGGTCTACCGGCGGTGGGGCAGCCCTGCCGGACTGGCCGCCGGGCTCCTTGGCGAGCTGGCGCGGCGGACCGTGCCGTACGTGGACACCGGCAGCCTGGAGGGCGATCTGCTGCGCTACGCGACCGAGATGGTGGCCGCGTTCCAGGACCCGAGGATCAAGGCAAGCTTTGCGGCCGTGATCGCCGCATCGGCCTCGGACCCGGAAGCGGCACAGGCTCTGCGGGACTTCCACGCGGGCCAGGGCGAGGTGTGGCGGCGCAGCAGTGCCCGGGCCGTCGAACGCGGCGAGATCGCGGCCGCTCTGGAGGACGTGGACCTCACCCGGTTCATCGCCGGGTACCTCCAGTGGCGCCTGTTCATCAGCCATGAGCCGATCGACGACGCGACCGCCCGCCGTGCGGTGCACGCCACCCTGGCCGCCGCCCACGCCGGCGCCCTGACTTCGGCACCGTGACCCCGGCACCGTGAGCCGGCCCCGGCCCCGGCCCATGAGACCGCGTCCGGGACCGTAACGCACGCAAGTAGCTGTGATCGTTGCCGGGCGGCTCTTGCCCCGGGGCCCGTCCTCGGCGACCGTGATCGGCTATGGGACGAGAGCAGTGGAAGAAGATCTGGGTCGGCTCGGCCGGCAACATGGTCGAGTGGTTCGACTGGTTCGTGTACGCGAGCTTCGCGGTGTATTTCGCGGATTCGTTCTTCCCCAAGGGGAATGACACCGCCAACCTCATGAACACCATGGGCATCTTCGCCGTCGGCTTCTTCCTGCGTCCGGTCGGCGGCTGGCTGCTCGGCCGGGTCGGCGACCGCAAGGGCCGCAAGGCCGCGCTGACCCTGACCGTCACGCTGATGTCCGCCTCGGCCGTACTGATCGCGGTGGCACCGACCTACGCGGTCGCCGGGTACGGCGGGGTGGCCGTGCTCCTTCTCGCCCGCATGCTGCAAGGGCTCTCGGTCGGCGGGGAGTACGCGGCCAGCGCCACCTACCTCACCGAGGCGTCCGCGCCGGGCCGGCGCGGCTTCGCCTCCAGCTTCCAGTACGTGTCGATGACCGCGGGCCAGTTGTTCGGCCTGGGCCTGCAGATCGTGCTCCAGCGCACCCTGTCCGAGGACGCGCTGCACCACTGGGCCTGGCGGATCCCGTTCATCATCGGGGCGCTCGGCGCGGCCGTGGTCTTCTACCTGCGCCGCAACATGCTGGAGACGGAGGTGTACGCGGACGACGAGAGTGCCCGCAGCGACCCGGACCGCGGCACGGTCAAGGCGCTGTGGGCCCACAAGCGGGAGGCGTTCCTGGTCATGGCGCTGACCATGGGCGGCACGGTCGCGTACTACACGTACACCACCTACCTCACCAAGTACCTCTCCGGCAGCGTCGGGATGGCCAAGCCGACGGCCTCCCTGGTCAGCTTCTGCGCGCTGTTCCTGTTCATGTGCCTCCAGCCGCTGGCCGGCAGGCTCTCCGACCGGATCGGCCGCCGCCCGCTGCTGATCACCTTCGCGATCGGCTCGACCTTCCTGACCGTGCCGGTCATGACGCTGCTCAAGCACGCCGGGAGCTTCTGGCCGGCGCTGGGCCTCTCGCTGCTGGCCCTGGTCGTCGTCACCGGCTACACCTCGATCAACGCCTGTGTGAAGGCCGAGCTGTTCCCGACCGGCATCCGCGCCCTGGGCGTGGCGCTGCCGTACGCCATCGCCAATGCGCTGTTCGGGGGGACGGCGGAGTACGTGGCGCTGTGGTTCAAGAACGGCGGCATCGAGTCCGGCTACTACTGGTACGTCTCCGGCTGCGCCGCCGTCTCCCTGGTCGTCTACCTGACGATGCGCGAGACCCGCACCATCGATCTGCACCGGGTCGGCGCCGGACGCGAGCGGGCCGGGGCGGACACCGGCGCGGCGCCGGCGACGGGCAGCCGCGCCGCGGTCGCCGACTGACGCGGCCGGGCAGATCGCGGGCCGCGCTCCCGTGATCTGCCCGCACCGGGGGCAAAGGGGGTAAAACGGCCGAGTGGCCCGCATGGTGAGATCGGGTGTCCACGGAGAACCCGGACATGTCAGAATGCCGTCGTGCTCTCGTTCGCCACGATTATTGGCAGCAGGCGCGCCGGTCCGCAGTGACCTCCCCGTACAACCGAGTGCGGCGCGGTCACCGTCGTCCCAGACCCGCGCGCAGACCTCTCGCACCAGCGAGGGGTTTTTTCGTTTCCGGCCCACCCCTCACCGGGAACGGAGCGCGCGGGACTCTCAGGGTGTGGCGGAGCCGGTCTCCCCTGGCCACCGGCATGGGGGACCCCAGTAGGCCGAGATCCCGACAGGAGTTGGACCAGCATGACGGACGCCACGGACGCCACGGATGAATCCGGCAAACCTGATGCATCCGACGCGCCTGATGACTCGTTCCACGTGTTCGACACGACGCTGCGCGACGGCGCGCAGCGCGAGGGCATCAATCTGACCGTCGCCGACAAGCTGACCATCGCCCGCCACCTGGACGACTACGGCGTGGGCTTCATCGAGGGCGGCTGGCCCGGCGCCAACCCCCGCGACACCGAGTTCTTCCGGCGGGCCCGCCAGGAGACCGACTTCCGGCACGCGCGGCTGGTCGCCTTCGGCGCCACCCGTAAGGCAGGCGTACGGGTCGAGGAGGACCCGCAGGTCGCCGCGCTCCTGGAGTCCGAAGCGCCGGTGATCACCCTGGTCGCCAAGTCCCACACCCGGCACGTGGAACTGGCGCTGCGCACCACGCCGGAAGAGAACCTGGCGATGATCCGGGACACCGTCTCCTACCTGCGCGGCAAGGGCCGCCGGGTCTTCCTGGACTGCGAGCACTTCTTCGACGGCTACGCGCTGGACGCCGGGTACGCCAAAGAGGTCGTCCGGACCGCGAGCGCGGCCGGCGCCGACGTCGTGGTGCTCTGCGACACCAACGGCGGCATGCTCCCCGCGCAGGTCGGCGCGGTGGTACGGACCGTGCTGGCGGACACCGGGGCGCGCCTGGGCATCCACGCCCAGGACGACACCGGCTGCGCGGTGGCCAACACCCTGGCCGCCGTGGACGCGGGCGCCACCCATGTGCAGTGCACCGCCAACGGCTACGGCGAGCGGGTGGGCAACTCCAACCTCTTCCCGGTCGTCGCCGCGCTGGAGCTGAAGTACGGACGGCGGGTCCTGCCCGAAGGCAAGCTCGCCGAGACGACCCGGATCTCGCACGCCATCGCCGAGGTCGTCAACCTCACGCCCGCCACCCACCAGCCCTACGTCGGGGTCTCGGCGTTCGCCCACAAGGCCGGCCTGCACGCCTCGGCCATCAAGATCGACCCCGACCTCTACCAGCACATCGACCCCGCGCTGGTCGGCAACACCATGCGCATGCTGGTCTCGGACATGGCCGGGCGGGCCTCGATCGAGCTCAAGGGCCGGGAACTGGGCATCGACCTGGGCGAGGACCGCGCGGTGATCGGCCGCGTCGTGGAACGCGTCAAGGAACGCGAGCTGGCGGGCTACACGTACGAGGCCGCCGACGCCTCCTTCGAACTGCTGCTGCGCGAGGAGGTGGAGGGGCGTGCGCGCCGCTACTTCCGCGTCGAGTCCTGGCGGGCGATCGTCGAGGACCGCCCCGACGGCACCCACGCCAACGAGGCGACCGTCAAGCTGTGGGCCAAGGGCGAGCGCATCGTCGCCACCGCCGAGGGCAACGGCCCGGTCAACGCCCTGGACCGGGCGCTGCGGGTGGGTCTGGAGCGGATCTATCCGCAGCTCGCCCAGATGGAGCTGGTGGACTACAGGGTCCGCATCCTGGAGGGCCGGATGGGCACCGGCTCGATCACCCGGGTGCTGGTCTCCACCAGCGACGGGCAGGGGGAGTGGTCCACGGTCGGCGTGGCGGAGAACGTCATCGCGGCGTCCTGGCAGGCGCTGGACGACGCGTACGCGTACGGGCTGATGCGGGCCGGGGTCCCGCCGCAGGAATAGGGAAGCGGGCCCCGGGCCCCGGATCCCGTGCCTTGGGGGAGCGTGGGGTGTCAACGGCCCGCGCTGTCATGCGCATTGCCGGGGGATGCCCGCCGTGCTAGACCGGCGGGCATCCCCTTCAACCGGCATGTGCGGCACCGCGGTTGACACTCCTCGGAGAGGACGGACCATGCCGCCTTCCCCCGTCTGGTCCCGCCGGGGCTTCCTCGGCCTCTCCGGAGCGGGCGCGCTCGGCCTGACGGCGGCGGCCACGCCCGCGTCCGCCGCCGGGCCGCAGCACGCCGCGCACGCCGCGCGGTCCGCCGCCCAGGACCCGTACGAGACCCTGCGGCAGCGCTGGCTCGGCCTCCAGCTCGGCACCGGCTTCGACCCCGCCCGGCCGCCGTACGCCGCCCGTCTGAGGGAGACCGGTGACCTGGCCCGCGGCTTTCGCGCGAGCATGCGGCCCACCGCCGCCTCGCTGTGGCCCGACTGCCCCTACGACCCGCCCGCCGGCATCACCCGCAGTTGCGGCAGGCTGCAGACCATGGCGCAGGCGTACGCCCAGCCCGGCACCGGACTCACCGGCGACCCCCAACTGGCCGCCGACACCGTCAAGGGCCTGGACCACCTCCACACCACCGTCTACCACCCCGGCACCACCCCCTACGGCAACTGGTGGGAGTGGCAGATCGGCACCCCGCGGCTGCTCCTGGACACCCTGGCGGTCCTCTGCGAGCACCTCACCGAGGAGCAGCGGGCCGGGCAGCTCGCGGCCGTCGACCACTTCGTCCCCGACCGCCTGCTCGGTGACTACAGCGGCACCAGCACCGGCGCCAACCGCGTCGACCTGTGCCGGGTCGTGGCGCTGCGCGGCGTCCTGGGCCGGGCCCCGGACAAGCTCGCGCTGGCCCGTGACGCGCTCTCCCCGGTCTTCCCGTACGTCACCAAGGGCGACGGACTCTACGCGGACGGCTCCTTCGTCCAGCACACCTGGGTCCCCTACACCGGCACCTACGGCTGTGTCCTCCTGGACGGCCTGGCCCGGCTGTTCGCCCTGCTGCGCGGCTCGGCGTGGGAGGTCACCGACCCACGGCGGCAGATCGTCCTGGACAGCGTCGAGCACGCCTACGCCCCGCTGCTCCACGACGGCCTGGTGGCGGACAGCGTCAACGGCCGCGCCGTCAGCCGCGGCATCCTGCTGGAGGACGAGCGGCGGGTGCCGCGCAGTGACCACTTCCACGGCCATGCCCTGCTGGCCGCCGTCGCCCTGCTCGGGCAGGGCGCGAGCGAGGCCGAGCGGCGGCGCTGGGACGGCCTGGTCAAAGGCTGGATCCAGCGGGACACCACCTCGCCCGTCCTGACCGACCGGCAGTTCCAGGTCGCCGACCTGGCCCGGCTGGCGGCGGTCGCCGAGGGCCCGGAGCCCGCCGCGCCCGAACCCGTCGGCCACCGCCTCTTCCCCGCCATGGACCGGGCCGTGCACCGCCGCCCCGGCTGGACCGCCGCCCTGGCCATGGCCTCCGACCGCATCACGTACTACGAGAACGGCAACGGGGAGAACCCGCGCGGCTGGCACACGGGTGCCGGGATGCTCTACTGGTGGCCCGCAGGGGACGGCTCCACCTATGGGGGCGGCCAGTACACCGACTCCTTCTGGCCCACCGTCGACCCGTACCGCCTGCCGGGGACCACCGTCTCCACCAAGCGGCTCGCGGACAACGAAGGCGGTGGCTGGGGCGCGCCGAAGCCCGCCGCCCGCTGGGTCGGCGGGGTGACGGACGGCGAGGACGGCGGATACGGCGAGTACGCGGTGATCGGACAGGACGTGCGCGGGCTGTCCGCCACCCTGCGCGCCAAGAAGTTCTGGTGCTTCCTGGAGGACGCCGTGGTGTGCCTGGGCGCCGGCATCACCTCGCGCGACGGTGTGCCCGCCGAGACGGTCGTGGACAACCGCAACCTCGGCGCGGACGGCGACCCGGCCCTGACCGTCGACGGCGTACGGCAGCCCGGGGGTGACCGCGGCAGCCGCCCGGCCGTCTTCCGCCGCGCCCGCTGGGCCCACCTGGCGGGCCACGGCGGGTACGTCTTCCCGGCCGGCGCGCCCCTGCACGTGCTGCGCCAGGCCCGTACCGGCTCCTGGCACGACATCAACACCGGCTCGTCACCGGAGCCGCTCACCCGCCGCTACCTCACGCTGTGGCACGACCACGGCAGCGACCCGGACGAGGAGGGCTACGCCTACCTGCTGATGCCGGGCGCGAGCGAGCGCGCGGTGGCGGCCCGCGCCGCCGACCGCCGGTGGCTGACCGTCCTGGCCAACGACGGCGGGCGGCAGGCCGTCACGGTCGCCTCACTGGGGTCACCGCCGCCGCCTTCTGGGCCGCCGGGACGGCCGGCCCGCTCGCCGTGTCCGGGCCCGCCGCCGTCCTCCTGCGGGAACGCCCGGGACGCCGGGGCCGGGAGCGGGAGCCGGACCGTACGCGGTACGGGCGGACCGTGACGCTCCGCCTGGCCGCGCCCGAGCGCACGGGTGAGGCGGTCGAGCTGACCTGGGCGCACCCGGTCCGCGCGGTGCTCTCCCACGACCCTTCCGTGGAGGTCCTCGCCACCCGTTCGGCCCTGCGGCTGCGCATCACGCCCGGCACCGCCTGCGCCGGCCACACCTGTGTGGTCGTGCCGGGCTGATCCGGCGCGTACGCTTGGTCAAGCGGCGGACCGCCACAACACCGCTCAACGGTATTTTGTCGGGCCCATACATACCCTCGTGGGCGTGCCGCCCCCCGCGCGAAGGCTGACGCAGGCCGCGTACAGCGCGGTTCTGTGCTGCCTGCCCACCAAATGGCTTCGGACGTTGTACGAAACCGACATCGGTTCCAGGGCCCCTGGCCACGTACCGTCGATACATGACCACTGTCGAAGATGCGCCCGCCGAGGCGAACGACGCCCGCGGGCGCGTCGCCGAGCTGCACGCCATCCGCGAGCAGGCCCGGCGAGGCCCCAGCGAGCGGGCCACGGAAGCGCAGCACGCCAAGGGCAAGCTGACCGCCCGTGAGCGGATCGACCTTCTGCTGGACGAGGGGTCCTTCCGCGAGGTCGAGCCGCTGCGCCGGCACCGCGCCACCGGATTCGGGCTGGAGAACAAGAAGCCCTACACCGACGGCGTGATCACGGGCTGGGGCACGGTCCACGGCCGGACCGTCTTCGTCTACGCGCACGACTTCCGGATCTTCGGCGGCGCACTGGGCGAGGCCCACGCCACCAAGATCCACAAGATCATGGACATGGCCATCCAGGCCGGTGCCCCGCTGGTCTCGCTGAACGACGGCGCCGGCGCCCGTATCCAGGAAGGCGTCTCGGCGCTGGCCGGCTACGGCGGCATCTTCCAGCGCAACACCAAGGCGAGCGGGGTCATCCCGCAGATCTCCGTCATGCTCGGCCCCTGCGCCGGCGGCGCCGCCTACTCCCCGGCGCTGACGGACTTCGTCTTCATGGTCCGCGAGACCTCGCAGATGTTCATCACCGGCCCGGACGTGGTCCGCGCGGTGACCGGCGAGGAGATCACCCAGAACGGGCTGGGCGGCGCGGACGTGCACGCCGAGACCTCGGGTGTGTGCCACTTCGCGTACGACGACGAGACCACCTGCCTGGAGGAGGTCCGCTACCTGCTGTCCCTCCTGCCGGCCAACAACCGCGAGAACCCGCCGTCGGTGGCCTGCGACGACCCGGCCGACCGCTCCGGCGACGCGCTGCTGGACCTGGTCCCGGCCGACGGCAACCGCCCGTACGACATGCGCAAGGTCATCGAGGAGATCGTCGACGACGGCGACTACCTGGAGGTCCACGAGCGCTGGGCCACCAACATCATCTGCGCGCTGTCCCGCCTGGACGGCGAGGTCGTGGGCATCGTCGCCAACCAGCCGCAGTCGCTGGCCGGTGTGCTGGACATCGAGGCGTCCGAGAAGGCCGCCCGCTTCGTCCAGATGTGTGACGCCTTCAACATCCCGATCATCACGCTGCTGGACGTCCCCGGCTTCCTGCCCGGCGTCGACCAGGAGCACGGCGGCATCATCCGGCACGGCGCCAAGCTGCTGTACGCGTACTGCAACGCCACCGTCCCGCGGATCTCCGTGGTGCTGCGCAAGGCGTACGGCGGGGCGTACATCGTCATGGACTCCCAGTCCATCGGCGCGGACCTGACCTACGCCTGGCCCACCAACGAGATCGCCGTGATGGGCGCCGAGGGCGCGGCCAACGTCATCTTCCGCAAGCAGATCGCCGAGGCGGACGACCCCGAGGCGATGCGGGCCCGGATGGTCAAGGAGTACAAGTCCGAGCTGATGCACCCGTACTACGCGGCCGAGCGCGGTCTGGTCGACGATGTGATCGACCCGGCCGACACCCGCGAGGTGCTCATCCGCTCCCTGGACATGCTCCGCACCAAGCACGCCGACCTGCCCGCCCGCAAGCACGGCAACCCCCCGCAGTAAGCCGGCCCGGCCCACCGGGCCGGTGAACCCGGCAAGGCCGGTGGATCCGGCAGAACCAGCAGAGCAGCAGAACCAGCAGAGCAGCAGACGGAGACCTTCGTGAATCCTTCCGACCACGGCGCCGCCGCCCCCATCCGCGTGGAGAAGGGCCAGGCCAGCGAGGAAGAACTCGCCGCCCTGACCGCGGTTCTCCTCGCCCGCGCCGCCCACCGGCCGGGCGCGGCCCCGGCCCACCCGCACGCCACCGCCGCCCGCTGGCGCCGCCTGGAGCGGCAGAGCGGCTTCCACGGCGCCGGTAGCTGGCAGCGGCACGGTCGCTGAGCCGGCCGTACGCACGGAGCACAGAACACACAACACGGACGCCGCCGGGCACCGGCGCGCGTCCCGTGAAGACCTCATGGGCCCCGCACACCACGGTGTGCGGGGCCCATGAGGTGCGGCGGCCGGAATGTGGCGTAGCTTCACCCGAATTCCCGCGGCGGCAACTGTGCAAGCGGGGATTCCCGTGCTGGCATGCCCTCGACATTCCTCTCCCGGTGGCCGCCAGAGGCGTCCACCGGGGCGACCGGAAGGAAAAGTCCATGCTCAGCGCCCTCAGCGCCGGTGCCGCCACGGCGGCTCTGCTCCTGGCGGGAACCACCGCCCCCGCGTCGGCCGCGCCGGCCGTGACGCCCCCGCCGCCCGGCAGGATCACCATCACGGTGGCCACCGTCAACGGCTCGGGCTGCCGGCCCGGCAGCGCCGCGGTGGCCGTGGCACCGGACAACACCGCCTTCACCGTGACGTACAGCGAGTACCTCGCCCAGGCGGGCAAGGACAGCAGGCCGACCGACGCCCGCAAGAACTGTCAGATCGCCTTACGCGTCCACGTCCCCCAGGGCTTCACCTACGCCGTCGCCCGCGCCGACTACCGCGGCTATGCCTCCCTCGCGCGCGGTTCCAAGGCCGTCCAGCAGGCGAACTACTACTTCCAGGGCAATCCGGAGACGGCCCGTATGCGGCACAACTTCGCCGGCCCCTACGACTCCAACTGGCAGGTGGCGGACGAGACCGACGTGGACGCGCTGGTCTACGCGCCGTGCGGCGAGGAGCGCTACTTCAACATCAACACCGAACTGCGGGTGGACGCCGGCACCTCCGACCCCAAGCTCACCAGCTACATGGCCATGGACTCCACCGACGGATCGATCAACACCGAGTACCAGTTCGCGTGGAAGCAGTGCCCCGGGCGCTGACCTGAGGGCCGGACACATCGTCTGAGGGTGCACGCCAGGAGCCCCGCACGAGGGTGCGGGGCTCCTGCATGTGTGGCGTGGTCCCGATCAGCGCGTTTCGGTGCGTGTGGGCGCGCGTGGGCGCAGGTCAGCGCAGCCGTGCCATCAGGGCGTGCTCGACGAGCGTGATCAGCGCGCTCTTGGCCTCGCTGCGGTGCCGCGCGTCGGTGGTGATGATGGGCGCGTCCGGCCCGATCTGGAGGGCCTCGCGGACCTCGTCGGGGGTGTACGGCTGGTGGCCGTCGAAGCCGTTGAGGGCGATGACGAAGGGCAGGCCGCTGTTCTCGAAGTAGTCCACGGCCGGGAAGCAGTCGGCCAGCCGCCGGGTGTCGACCAGGACCACGGCGCCGATGGCGCCGCGTACCAGGTCGTCCCACATGAACCAGAAGCGGTCCTGTCCGGGCGTGCCGAACAGGTACAGGATCAGGTCCTGGTCCAGCGTGATGCGGCCGAAGTCCATGGCCACGGTCGTCGTGGTCTTGTCCGGCGCGTGCGTGAGGTCGTCGATGCCCGCCGAGGCGGAGGTCATGACGGCTTCGGTGCGCAGCGGATTGATCTCCGAGACGGCCCCGACGAACGTGGTCTTGCCCACGCCGAAGCCGCCCGCCACCACGATCTTCGCGGAGGTGGTGGAGCGGCTCACGCCGCCGTCGACGCCGCTAGAGCTTGCGAAGTCCACTGAGCACCCTTTCGAGCAGTGTCACATCTGGCTGTCCGCCGGCGGTCTCGTCCCCGCCGGGCTGATGAATGGCGACGAGTCCGGCTTCCGCCAGGTCGGCGACGAGAATCCGGGCGACGCCGAGAGGGATGGAGAGAAGCGCGGAGATCTCGGCGACTGATTTGATCTCACGGCACAGGTGGCAGATGCGCTGGTGCTCCGGCAACTGGCCCTGCATCCGGGCGGGGTCGGCGGTCGTGCTGACCAGCGCCTCGATGGCGAGCTGGTAGCGCGGCCGGGTCCGGCCCCCGGTCATGGCGTACGGGCGCACCAAGGGATTCCGGCCGCCGGAAGAGGCGGACGGCCCGGGTGCGCGCCGCCGCGCCGACCGGTCGCGGGGCGGCTGCGGCTGCCCGTACGCCGACGGCTCGTACGGCTGGGAGGTGTACGGCCGGTGCGGGTACTGCTGCTGGGGCGGCGACGGCGGCTGCTGCCGGCCGGGCGCGGAAGGGAAGTCGAAGCGGTTGTGAGGGGTTTCGCCCACAGGCTCGGACCGCTGTCCGGGACCGTACGGGTAACCGCTGGGGGGCGTTTCCACGTCTCCTCCTTCAACTTGCCAATCTGACGCCGGTCGCGCCACCGCACCCTATGGTGCGGTGGCGAGAAACGCACTGCCTGTGTGTCAGTTGAGAAGGCTGCCCTGCAGTTCGGCGCGGAGGTCGGGCGTCAGGACGGTGCCCGCGCGGTCGACCAGCAGGGCCATTTCGTAACCGACGAGGCCGATGTCGCACTCGGGGTGCGCCAGGACGGCCAGCGACGATCCGTCGGAGACGGACATGATGAACAGGAAGCCGCGCTCCATCTCCACCACGGTCTGGTTGACGCTTCCGCCTTCGAAGATGCGGGAGGCGCCGGAGGTCAGCGAGGTCAGCCCGGAGGCCACCGCCGCCAACTGATCGGCTCTGTCACGAGGGAAGCCCTCGGACATGGCGAGGAGGAGACCGTCCGCGGAGACCACGACCGTGTGGGACACACCGGGGGTGTTGTCCACGAAGTTGGTGATCAACCAGTTCAGGTTCTGCGCCGCCTGGCTCATCGGGCTCACACTAACGCTCCTGATCGTAGGTGCTGCCGGGGCCGAAGCCCTGTGGGTCATTGGGGGGTGTCTCCGTGCCGGACCTGCGTCCCTGCTGGACCCCGCGGCGCAGGTTGCTCAACCTGCCGCGGACGTCCTCCGGGGCGCGGGAGACCTGGGGGCCTTCCTGCGGAGTGAGCTCCGCGGAGCCTTCGACCAAGTTGGCCTTGGGCACCCGCCGGGGCAAACCGGACGAAGTGATTCCGCCCGCCTTCGGCTTGCGCAGCCGCTCCGCCCGCTCCCAGCGCTCGTCGTTGGACGAGCGCCACTCGGAGTCGTCCGGGCCGGTCTTCGGCGCGCCCTGCTGCTGCGGGGGCGCGACCGGCTCTCCTTCGGCCCGGTGGCCGGCGGACGTTCCCGCCGTGGGCTCCTGCCACTGCGCTTGGTGAGCCTGCTGGGACTGCGGGGCTTGCTGGTTGTGGCCGCCGCGGCGCGGAAGACCGGCGTCGGTCAGCGAGTGGGAGTCGCCCGGGGTGAGACCGTCCCCGGTGGGAGCCGGAGAAGGGTTCGGACGGTCGAATGCTACGCGCTCCGAGAGGTCCGCGGGAGCGGACGGCTCATTCCGGCCGGATTCCGCTTCGTATCCGGAGTGGCTCTCGTACGCGGTGCTCCCGGGCCAGTCGTCCTGCTGCAGGGGCTCGTAGGGAGCGTACGGCTGCTGGCCGGTGGCCTGCGAATAGGCCGGATCGTGGAGGTCGGGACCGCCGAGGGAAGGGTCGGAGTAGGACGACTGTCCCGGTTCCGTATACGGCTGTCCGGGGTATCCCTGGTACGCCGTGGCGTCGGTCACCTGCTCCCCGAACAGCGGGCGCGCCGGGTCCTGGCTCTGCTCCCTGGCCGCCTGCTGGGCCTCCAGGGCCGCCCGGCGCTCCTCGCGCAGCCGCGAACGGCCGACCGGGTCGAGCTGCCGGAAGCCGCCGCCCGGGCCGTGGAGGGAGTCCTCGAAGCCGAGTTCCGCGGCCGTGCGGCCACCGTTGGAGGGGGCGTAGCCACCCTGCTCCTGCTCGGGCACGATCCGGGAGACGGAGAAGTCGCCCGGGAAGCCCTCCTCGCCGCCACCGCCGTGGGTGATGGCCTCGGGGAGCATGACCAGGGACGTGGTGCCCGCCTGCTCGCCCGAGGGGCGCAACTGGACGCGGATACCGTGCCGGTCGGCCAGCCGGCCGACCACGAACAGGCCCATGCGCTGGGAGACCGCGGCGTCCACGGTCGGCGGGTTGGCCAGCTTGTGGTTGATGTCCGCGAAGTCCTCGGCGGTCAGGCCGATGCCCTTGTCGTGGATCTCGATCATCACGCGGCCGTCGGGCAGCCGGGTCGCGGCGACGCGCACCTTGGTCTGCGGCGAGGAGAAGGTGGTGGCGTTCTCCAGCAGCTCCGCCAGCAGGTGCACCAGGTCGGTCACGGCGTTGCCGTGGATCTCGCTCTCCGGCACACCGTCGAGGTCTATTCGCTCGTAGGACTCCACCTCGGAGGTGGCCGCGCGCAGCACGTCCACCAGCGGGACCGGCTCGTTCCAGCGGCTGCCCGGCTCCTCGCCCGCCAGAATCAGCAGGTTCTCACCGTTGCGCCGCATGCGGGTGGCCAGGTGGTCCATCCGGAAGAGGTTTTCGAGCTGGTCCGGGTCCGCCTCGTTGTTCTCCAGGTCGGTGATCAGTTCGAGCTGGCGCTCGATCAGGGCCTGGTTGCGGTTGGAGAGGTTGGTGAAGATCGCGTTGACGTTGCCCCGCAGCAGCGCCTGCTCGGCGGCGAGCCGGACGGCCTCGCGGTGCACCTGGTCGAAGGCGCGGGCCACCTCGCCGATCTCGTCGGTGGTGTCGATCGGGATCGGCTTGACACGGGTGTCGACCCGGCCCGGCGCCGTACGGGAGAGCTGGTCGACCAGCATCGGCAGGCGCTGCTCGGCGATGCCCAGCGCGGCGGTGCGCAGCCGGCGCATGTTGTGGCTCATCCGGCGCGCCATCAGGCCGGCCACGACGAAGGCGACGATCAGGGCCGCGAGCACGATCGCCGAGTCGATGAACGCCGACTGCTTGGCGTCCTGGGCGATCTGCGCGGCCTCGTCGACCGCCTTGTCCGCCAGGTCCTTCTCGATGCCCCGGTACATGTCGAACGTGCCGGTGGCGGCGTCGAACCAGGTCTTGGGGGTGATGCCCTTGGCGGCGAGCTGCTGCGGGGACGCGCCCGAGGCGATGGCCGCGGTCATGGCGGGCATCTCCGGCGGGGCCTTGAACGGCTTCCCGGCGGACCGGGCCTCCTGCTTGGCCCGCTCGACCGCCTCCTGCGCGGACTTCTTCAGCGCGGCGCGGTCCTTGTCCAGCCGCGCGACGTCCTGGGGTGTGCCACCGGAGGAGTACTCGCCCATGGCGATGTGCTCCAGGTAGGCGTACGAGGCGAGGGCGGTGAGCTGCTTCTTGTGCTCCGGGCCGCCCTGCGGGTCGGCGGGCTTGACCAGGAGGTGCGTACCGATGGCGCGCTGGAGCGACTCGGCGCCCTTGGCCAGCGAGACGGCGTAGACGGTACGGCCGTAGGAGGTGATGTTGCCGGTGCCCAGCCCCAGTTCGTTGGCGAACTCCATCAGGGGGTGCTGGATGGCGACATAGCCCTCTTCGGTCCGCACGTCCGCGAGCGCGTCGGTGTAGGCGCCCTCACGCAGCCGGGCGAGCTGCGGCTCGACCTTCTGGAACGCCGCGAGCCGGCCCTTGAGGCTCTCCTTGTCGGGCATGTCCTTGACAGCGGCGTGGAAGGCCGCCGCCGCGCTGTCGGTGGCCGCGCGGGCGGTCCGTACGGACGGGTCGTCGCGCTTGCCGCTCAGCAGCGGCTCCGCGGTGCGGTCCCGCTCCTCGATCAGGGCCTGGCCGTAGGTGGCGGCGGCCCGTACGAGCTTGGCGGTGCTCTCCGCGTCCCGGGCCTCCTGCCAGGTCTCGATCGAGCTGTTGACCCGCAGACCACCGAAGACGAGCGCGACCAGGACGGGGATCAGCAGGATCGCGTTCAGACGCGTGGCCACCCGCCAGTTGCGCGGGGAGAGCTTCCCGCGGCTCGGCGCGGGTGCGGCGACCGGGCCCCCGGCGTTTTCGGGCGCGTCGGAAGCCGGTGCCGCGCTGCGCTGCGGCGGGGTGAAGTTGCCCCGCCGCGGCTCTGGCGGCTCGGGGGCCGACTTGCTTCGCCTCACTCGACAACAACCTCTCGGCGCCGGCACCTACTCGCGCTGTGCCGTTTTCTTCTAGGCGTTACTACTCCGGAGTTCAGCGAATTTCAGCACGTCAGGACCGTGCCTTCCAAACATTGGGCAGAGCTGGCGCGGGCGCACCAGAGCGTCAGATAAAAGGGGCGTTAAGGGCGAGGCACGTCAAAAGACGGGGGAATGGTGAGCGCAGAGAAACCGCGCGTGCGCGGGGGGTGTCGACGGGAGGCGAATTCTCTGTCGAAACGTTATGAACACCGGGGGCGGGCGTGTCCAAGGACACAGACCCCGCGCCGGGCCGGTTAACGCCGCCCGGCACGGCGTACAACTGCCGAAAAGTGAGCGCCACTTCGTCGTGGCGGACCGCCCGCCCGGACCGCGGCGGTCCGGGCGGGCGGCTGGGTGTCCGCTACTTCAGCCGTGCCATCAGGGCGTGCTCGACGAGCGTGATCAGCGCGCTCTTGGCCTCGCTGCGGTGCCGCGCGTCGGTGGTGACGATCGGGGTCCCCGGCCCGATCTGCAGGGCCTCGCGCACCTCGTCGGGAGTGTACGGCTGGTGCCCCTCGAAGCCGTTGAGGGCGATGACGAAGGGCAGGCCGCTGTTCTCGAAGTAGTCCACGGCCGGGAAGCAGTCGGCCAGCCGCCGGGTGTCGACCAGCACGATGGCGCCGATGGCGCCGCGTACCAGGTCGTCCCACATGAACCAGAAGCGGTCCTGTCCGGGCGTGCCGAACAGGTACAGGATCAGGTCCTGGTCCAGCGTGATGCGGCCGAAGTCCATGGCCACGGTCGTCGTGGTCTTGTCCTGCACCTGGCTCAGATCGTCGATCCCCGCCGAGGCGGAGGTCATCACGGCCTCCGTACGCAGCGGATTGATCTCCGAGACCGCTCCCACGAACGTGGTCTTGCCCACGCCGAAGCCGCCCGCCACCACGATCTTCGCGGAGGTGGTGGAGCGGCTCACGCCGCCATCGGCGCCGTTAGAGCTTGCGAAGTCCACTGAGCACCCTTTCGAGCAAGGTCACATCGGGCGTGCCGCCGGCCTCGCCGCTGCCGCCCGGCTGGTGGATCGCCACCAGCCCGGCCTCCGCCAGGTCGGCGACCAGGATCCGGGCCACGCCCAGCGGGATGTGCAGCAGGGCCGAGACCTCGGCCACCGACTTGACCTCGCGGCACAGGTGGCAGATGCGCTGGTGCTCGGGGAGCAGCCCGGGCACCTGGGCGGGGTCGGCGGTCGTGCTGACCAGCGCCTCGATGGCGAGCTGGTAGCGCGGCCGGGTCCGGCCTCCGGTCATGGCGTACGGACGCACCAGCGGCTGGTCACCCTCGTCCCCGTACGGCGCTTGACTGTAAGCACCGTACGGGCCGGGCGAGGCGGGTGGCGGGGTCATGGGGTCCTCCGGACGGGACAACTGACGGTCGTCGGGTTGGGCCGGTGGGGGGTGCGGCACGGTGGGCGGGGGTCGGTCGGCGACGTTCGGTGGATCTTCAGTGCAGCAGGCTGCCCTGCAGTTCGGCGCGGAGGTCGGGCGTCAGGACGGTGCCCGCGCGGTCGACCAGCAGGGCCATTTCGTAACCGACGAGGCCGATGTCGCACTCGGGGTGCGCCAGGACGGCCAGCGACGATCCGTCGGAGACGGACATGATGAACAGGAAGCCGCGCTCCATCTCCACCACGGTCTGGTTGACGCTTCCGCCTTCGAAGATGCGGGAGGCGCCGGAGGTCAGCGAGGTCAGCCCGGAGGCCACCGCCGCCAACTGATCGGCTCTGTCACGAGGGAAGCCCTCGGACATGGCGAGGAGCAGACCGTCCGCGGAGACCACCACCGTGTGGGACACACCGGGGGTGTTGTCCACGAAGTTGGTGATCAACCAGTTCAGGTTCTGCGCCGCCTGGCTCATCGGACTCAACTAACGCTCCTGCTGGTGAGTGGGGTCGACAACGCCGTGGTTGCCGGTGGAGGAGTTGTTGTTCTCCTCGGCCCGGTAACGGCCCTGCTGGATACCCCGGCGAAGATTGGTCAGCCGGCCGCGTACGTCATCGGGCGCACGCGAGACCTGCGGACCGGCCTTGGGGGACTGCTCCTGCTGCGCGGTGCCCGCGACGAGATTGGCGCGGGGCACCCGGCGCGGCAGTCCGGAAGTGGTGACACCGCCCGCGGCGGGCCGGCGGATCTGCTCCGCCTGCCGCCAGCGCTCGTCGTTCGCCGAGGTGCGCCACTGGCCCGTCTCCTGCTCCGAGGAGCCGGCCGGGGCCTGCGCACCGGCGCCGAAGGGCGCACCGTGGGAAGCGGACGGGGCGGCCGGCTGGCCGGCCGGAGCGGCCGGTTCGCGGCGCGGCAGCGGCGGCTGTCCGCCGGTCGCGTCACGGCGGGGCAGCGAAGGCTGCTCGGCCGACCCGCGACGGGGCAGCGGGGGCTGCTGCCCGGCCGGCTCGGCCCGGTGCTCCGCGGCATCGGCCGCCGCGGCGGCAGCGGCGGACGCCGGGTGGTTGAACCAGTCCGACTCGATGGTGTCGAAGATCGGCGTACGGCCGTCACCGGGACCCGCCGGAGCACCGCCGAGCACGTCGCCGCCGCGGTCCTGCGGCTGCGCCGGGAACTCCCCGGTGCCCTGCGCCGCGTCGTCGTACGCCTCGTGGCCGGCCCGCTGCTGCGGGAACGCGCCGGTGGCGCCGGTGTCCTGCCCGGTGGGCCGGGCCGGGGCGTCGAAGCCGCCGTGGCCTGCGTCCGGCCGCGGGAACTCGCCGGTGTCGCGGCCGGTGTGACCGCCGAGCGGCGAGCCCTGCTGGAGGTCCTGCTGGAGGTCGGCGGGCAGCGAGAAGGCACCGGTGTTCTGCTCGGTGTGCTGGGCCGGACCGGAGGTGTCGCCGAAGCCGCCGTGACCGGTGCCCGGCTGGGTGAACCGGCCGGTGTCGGCCGGGCCGCCCGGGGCCTGGGTACGGTCCGCGGTCCGGGCGCCGTCCGCGGCCTGCGGCCGGTCCGCGCCCGGGGGCGGGCCGTCGAAGTCGGGACGGGCGAACTCCGCGGTGTCACCGGGACCGCCGGCCGCCGGCCGGGCGTACCCCTCGGTGGCTGCGGGCTCTTCGTGGCCGCGCGGCTGGTCCTGCGCCTGGCGCGGGGCCGTCGGCCAGTCGTCGGAGGAACCGCGCTCGCGCCGGGCACCCCACGTGGTGGTGCCGGGCTGCTGGTCCGCCGGTCCGCCGGGCAGTTCGGCCGTGGAGCCGCGCGAGGGGAGCTGCGGACGCTCGGCGTCGCCCCGCGGCGCGCCGGTGGGCGGCTGCGAGGTCTCGGGCGCGGGGGTGGCACCGCGTACGGGCAGCGAGGGCCGCCCGCCGGCGTCACGGCTGCCGCCCGGCCGGCCACCGGCCTGCCACCGGCCTGCGGGCACCGCCGCCCCTGCGGGGCACCGCCGCCGCTGCTGGGCGCCGCCGCGCGGCTCCGCCTTGGCGGGCGCCGCACCGGAAGCGTTGCTCCGGCCGGCCGCCGCGCCACCGAAGGCACCGGCGACACCGCCGCCCGGGCCGCCGCCGAAGCCGGGGCCGCCCATACCGCCCGGACCGCCCATGCCGCCGCGGCCCGGCAGCGCCGGACGCCCGGGGGCACCGGGACCCGAACCGATCTGGCCGCGCGGCTGGAGACCGGCGAGCCGGCTGGCCGCGGCGTTGCCGCCCTCACCGGCGCCCTTGGTGGGCGGCGCGGGCTTCTTGCCGCCCTGGGCGACGTCGACCGGGAGCATGACCAGCGCCGTGGTGCCGCCGGAGTCCGAGGGCCGGAGCTGGATGCGGATGCCGTGCCGCAGGGACAGCCGGCCGACCACGAACAGACCCATGCGGCGGGAGACCGACACGTCCACGGTCGGCGGGCTGGCCAGCCGCTCGTTGATCGCGGAGAGGTCCTCGGGCGACAGACCGATGCCGGTGTCGTGGATCTCGACCAGCACCCGCCCGTCGGGCAGCGCGTGACCGGTCACCTTGACCTTGGTCTGCGGCGAGGAGAAGGAGGTCGCGTTCTCCAGCAGCTCGGCGAGGAGGTGGACGAGGTCGTTGACGACCCGGCCGGCGACCTCGGTCTGCGGTACGGAACTGAGCTCGATGCGCTCGTACTGCTCCACCTCGGAGGCGGCGGCGCGCAGCACGTCGACCAGCGGGACCGGCCGGGTCCACCGGCGGCCCGGCTCCTCACCCGCGAGGACCAGGAGGTTCTCACCGTTACGGCGCATACGCGTCGCGAGGTGGTCGAGCTTGAAGAGGGAGGAGAGCTGGTCCGGGTCGGCCTCGCGGGACTCCAGTTCGGAGATCAGCGAGAGCTGACGCTGGATGAGGCCCTGGCTGCGGCGCGAGAGGTTGGTGAACATCGCGTTGACGTTGCCCCGCAGCAGCGCCTGCTCGGAGGCCAGCCGCACCGCTTCGCGGTGCACGTCGTCGAAGGCCGCGGCCACCTTTCCGATCTCGTCCCGGCTGTGCACACCGACGGACTCCACGGAGGTGTCCACGTCCTGCGGGTCGCTCTCGGAGAGCTGCTTGACCAGCTCGGGCAGCCGCTCCTGGGCGACCCGCTGGGCGGTGTCCTGGAGGCGGCGCAGCGAGCGGACCATGGAGCGGGCCACGACGAACGCGCCGACGAGCGAGACGCCGAGGACCAGGAGGATCAGCGCACCGTTGATGATCGCGTCCTGCGTGGACTCGTCCCGCAGCTCACGCGACTTCTGTTCCATCTGCGTCAGCAGGGCGGACTCGATGCGCGACATCTCGTTGATCTTGTTGGTGTCGGCGTCGTACCAGTCCAGGTACTTCAAGTCCTCGCTGCGGATACCGGTCTCGCTGGCGAAGGAGCGGTGCGCGAAGGCGACGGACTTCTTGATCTCGTCGTTGTTGCCGTCCAGACCCTTGGTCAGCTCGGTGGCGCCACCGGTGTAGATCTGCGAGAAGCGGTCGCGGGCCGCCTTCTCGTCGTCCTCGGCGGTACGGCCGGCGAGCCGGTCGTTGGGGGAGAGCTGCGGGCCGCCCTTGTGGGCGAGACCGGCACTGACCAGCGCCCGCTGCATCGACGCGTACTCCTTGGCGGAGGAGAACGCCGCCAGCGCACGGGTGCTGCGGATCATGTCCGGGTTGCTCGTCGCCTGCGCCATGTCCTGGGAGAGGGCGAGCAGGGAGGTGATGAGCTGGTTGTAGCTGCTGACCGTGCGGGCGGCGTTGTTGTTCTCGCCGTAGGCGTTGGCACGGATCTCGTTGAGCGTGTTGAGCTGGCGCCCGATGTCCAGCAGCGTCGCCTGCACACCGGCCATGGACGCGTCGTCGCGCTGGATGTCACCGGTGGCCTTGTTGAACTGCTGCTTGGCCCGGTCGGTGGCCTCGCGCGGCGCGACGACGTTGGTGTCGTCCTTCTTGTTGCCCTCGCCGCCGATGGTGAGCGGGCCCGCCGAGCGGTCCCGCTCGACCTGGAGGGCGTCGGCGAGCATGGTCGCCTGACGCGTCATCTTGGTCAGGAGCTGCATCTTGTCGAGCTGCTCCATGTCGTCCAGCGACGTGGTGATACGCAGGGCGCCCAGCGAGGTGGCGGCGACGACGGGGAGCGCGAGCAGGGAGACCAGGCGGGTGCTGATGCGCCAGTTGCGCATGGCTATTCGGCTGCCGGGGCCGCTGGGGCCCTTCGGCGCCTTGGCCTTGCCGGGGTCGACTGACTCACCGCCCGGCGTCTGGCCGCTCCGGTCGGACGGCGCGCCGCCGTCCTCCGGGCCGTTGCCCTGGGCGCGCTGCGGCAAGGAGGCGCGGTCGGTCCCGCCGCGCAGCTCCGGGTCCGCCGCAGCTTCCCCTTGGCCCTGGCGGGCCTGGGGAGACCCCATGCCATCCCTCTTGAAACGTCCCTGCACTAGCGTCGCAACCTCTGGACCAGGCGTCCCGCCGCTTTGACGGCGGGACGGTGTCGAGTCGTAAGGGGATCTTCGTCCCCGTTTGGCGGTCGTGAGTGACCGGCGGACTGCCCTCTCTGGCAGAGAGAGCGGCACCACCGCGCGGCGCTCCTCTGCGCCCCTGCGCGCCGGCTTCAAACCTGCGGCGGTCCGTGGAATTCCAGCACAGTGCCGGATCTCCAACAAGGGCGGTGCCCCCGGGTGAGACATGCGTAACGGAATGTACGGGTCAGGTAACGGCACGTAGAAGATGTCCCGGTCGATAACGGACTTTTGCCCGCGAGTCGCTCACGCGTGCCTGCTGTCCCAGGTGCGGTGATCGGGAGCGGAACGTGCGCTTCAATCCGTCAATGTCCGTTTCGCCCACGGTAGTTGATCATGAAAAATGCGGCATTTGTCACACACTTCGTGAGCAAACTCACAGGTTGATCGCCGACTTTCCCGGGGCGACGAGGGGAATAGCGCGCTTAGCCTGACGCTTTACATCGTTGCCCGGAACGACAAGCTGATCAATTACCGGACCACAAACGGAACTCCCGGGCAACGTCATTTCGTTCCCGTTCCGGCCCCCTCTAGACAACGCGAGGCACACAGCAGTGAAGACCACGATGATGTTCCGCGCCATAGCCAACCCGCGGCGCACCACCCTGGCCCATCTCAAGGACGCCGACGAGCTGCGCACCGCGCCGGCCCAGGCCCCGGAGCACGCCGTCGAACTGCCGACGCAGACCGCCAACCCCCGCCGTACGGTCCTGATGGACGCCCCCCAGCAGGAGCGGCAGGACGCCACCGCCTGACGCGCCCGGCGGCCGGCGGCCGGTTCCCTGCGGGGCACGCCACCTGCGCCCCGCGCGCACGCCTTCGCCGCCCCGCGCGTAAATGGACGAGGGATCGGCCGTGCCCCCGCGATAGCCTGGAGCGTCAACTCCGGCCAATGATCAATGAGGGGCAGCGGCAACCCGTGCGCATCGCCAGATTCTCCATCGACGGCAACGTCGGCTTCGGCGTGGTCGAGGACAACGAACTCGACGTCATCAAGGGGCACCCCTTCGCCGAATTCGAGCGCTCGGGCCAAAAGGTCCCCCTGGACAAGGTCCGCCTGCTGCCGCCCGTCCTGCCCAACAAGGTCGTCGCCATCGGCCGCAACTACGCCGAGCACGCCGCCGAGCTGGGCAACGAGGTCCCGGACGCACCGGTCACCTTCTTCAAGCCCTCCACCTCCGTGGCCGGCCCCGGTGACCCCATCGTGTACCCCTCCTTCTCCCAGGAGGTGCACCACGAGGCCGAGCTCGCCGTCGTCATCGGCCGGATGTGCCGTGAGGTGCCGCGCGAGCGGGTCAAGGACGTCATCCTCGGCTACACCTGCGCCAACGACGTCACCGCACGCGACGTGCAGCGGCGCGAGAAGCAGTGGGCCCGGGCCAAGGGCTTCGACACCTCCTGCCCGCTCGGCCCCTGGATCGAGACCGAGCTGGACCCCGCCGACCTGACGATCATGTGCACCGTCAACGGTGAGCAACGCCAGTTGGGCCGTACGAGCGAGATGGTCCGCTCCGTCGAGGACCTGATCGTCCACATCACCGAGGCGATGACGCTGCTCCCCGGCGACGTCGTCCTCACGGGCACCCCCGCCGGGGTCGGCCCCCTCCACGACGGCGACGAGGTCGCCGTCACCATCGAAG
Source organism: Streptomyces sp. MST-110588 (assembly GCF_022695595.1). Lineage (NCBI taxonomy): Bacteria > Bacillati > Actinomycetota > Actinomycetes > Kitasatosporales > Streptomycetaceae > Streptomyces > Streptomyces sp. MST-110588. Next base: position 2,154,222 of record NZ_CP074380.1, on the reverse strand, counting down.
GCATCGGCACTCTCACCAACAAGGTGATCAAGCGTGGTTAGCGCACCCAACGGTACGGACCCTGGCGTCCGCGTACGTTTCTGTCCCTCGCCGACCGGCAACCCCCACGTGGGCCTGGTCCGCACCGCCCTGTTCAACTGGGCCTTCGCCCGGCACAACAAGGGCACCCTGGTCTTCCGCATCGAGGACACCGACGCGGCGCGGGACTCCGAGGAGTCCTACCAGCAGCTCCTGGACTCCATGCGCTGGCTGGGCCTGGACTGGGACGAGGGCCCCGAGATCGGCGGCCCGCACGCGCCCTACCGCCAGTCGCAGCGCATGGAGCTGTACCAGGACGTCGCGCGCAAGCTGATCAACGCCGGCCACGCGTACTTCTGCTACTGCTCCACCGAGGAGCTCGACGCCCGGCGCGAGGCGGCCCGCGCGGCCGGCAAGCCCTCCGGGTACGACGGCAAGTGCCGCGCCCTGACCCCGGAGGAGGTCGCGGCGTTCAAGGCCGAGGAGCGCACCCCCATCGTCCGCTTCCGGATGCCGGACGAGCCGATCACCTTCACCGACCTGGTCCGCGGCGAGCTGACCTTCACCCCGGAGAACGTCCCGGACTACGGCATCGTGCGGGCCAACGGCGCGCCGCTGTACACCCTGGTCAACCCGGTCGACGACGCCCTGATGGAGATCACCCACGTCCTGCGCGGCGAGGACCTGCTCTCCTCCACCCCCCGCCAGATCGCCCTGTACAAGGCGCTGGCCGACATCGGCGTCGGCAACGGCACGATCCCCGCGTTCGGCCACCTCCCGTACGTCATGGGCGAGGGCAACAAGAAGCTCTCCAAGCGCGACCCGCAGGCGTCCCTGAACCTCTACCGCGAGCGCGGCTTCCTCCCCGAGGGCCTGCTGAACTACCTCTCGCTCCTGGGCTGGTCGCTGGCCGAGGACCGGGACATCTTCTCCATGGAGGAGATGGTCGCCGCCTTCGACGTCGCCGACGTCAACGCCAACCCGGCCCGCTTCGACCTGAAGAAGGCCGAGGCCATCAACGCCACCCACCTGCGGCAGCTCGACGTGGCGGACTTCATCGCCGCCTGCGAGCCCTGGCTGAAGGCCCCGTACGCGCCCTGGCGCCCCGAGGCGTTCGACCGCGCGGCCTTCGAGGAGATCGCCCCGCACGCCCAGACCCGTCTGACGGTGCTGTCCGACATCACCGACAACGTGGACTTCCTCTTCCTGGACGAGCCGGTGCGGGACGAGGCGTCCTGGAACAAGGCCATGAAGGAGGGCTCGGACGCCCTGCTCCGTACGGCCCGCGAGAAGCTGGCGGACGCGGACTGGTCCAGCCCCGAGTCGCTCAAGGAGGCCGTCCTGGCCGCCGGCGAGCAGCACGGCCTCAAGCTCGGCAAGGCCCAGGCCCCGGTCCGCGTCGCGGTCACCGGCCGCACCGTCGGCCTGCCCCTGTTCGAGTCCCTCCAGGTCCTGGGCAAGGACCGCACCTTCACCCGCATCGACGCGGCCCTGGCCAGGCTCACCGCCTGACCCTCCGCGCCCTCACCGCGCCCACGGGCCCGGAAGCCACCCGGCTTCCGGGCCCGTTTCGTTGAAGATCCGGCGGTGGTCACCGGGGACGGGCACAATGGCGTCACGAGGGAAGGAGGGATGCAGATGACGGCCATGATGGAGCGGACGGCCACGACGGAGATGACGGTGATGACGGAGCGGTCGCAGATGCTGCTGGAGGAATTCGAGATACTCGCCCGTACGGCGGATCACAGCGCTGAACGGCTGCGCCTGGAGTTCATCAACGAAAAAATGGGGGTCAAGGCGGTGCCGGACGGGGATCACGGCAGGATCATCCAGTGGTTGATTCGGATCTGCCTTCAGGCACGACCGGAGCTGTGGCTGCATGACCAAGGGTTGAAAGTTCAGCCCTATCGCCACGGACGCGCGCGGCCCGACGGAACCCTCGCTCCCAGTGACGCGTTCGTCGGACAAGGCGACTGGGCCGATCCTGAGCCGGCCCTGATGGTTGTCGAGGTCACTTCTTACGACGCCGACACCGACCGTCGTGACCGCCAGGACAAACCCCGGGCCTACGCGGAAACCGGTATCCCGGTGTATCTGCTGATCGATCGCGACTCCTGCGAGGTCGCCGTGTTCTCCCAGCCGGACGGCGAGCGGTACGAGCAAGTCAGCATCGTGCCGTTCGGCAAGTCGGTGACGCTGCCGGACCCGGTGGGCATCGAACTGGACACCGAGCCGCTGAAGAACTGGGTGCGCTGACCGCCGCGCTCACGCGCACCACGGAAGGCGCCCTGCTCCCCGTACGAGGAGCAGGGCGCCTTCACCGGTTGAACCGGTTCACCGGGCGGTTCAGCAGACCTCGGTGCGCTTGTAGTCGCCCCACCGGCTGCGGTGGGTGTAGGCGCCGCCCTTGTTCAGCTTGTGGCAGCCGAAGGGGCCGAACGTGCCGACCACGCGTACCCGCATGGTCTTGTTGCACTTGTTGGTGATGATGGCCTGCCAGTACTCGCCTTCGGCGGTGAAGACGTTGCGCTGGATGCAGGCCGGAGCCGTTCCGTTGGCGGACGCCGGCGCGGCGGTCGCCAGGGACCCGAGACCGAGTCCGGCGATGGCCAGGCCGATGGCGGCGGCACGTCGCATGAGGTCACTCCCCGTTGCATTCGTCGTGTTCCTGCCAAGGCGTGCGATGAGCGCGCCCCGGTGCGGCGGACAGCATAGCGATCAAGAGGGATGGGCAAGGGCGTCGCGCGGCGTCACGGAGCGTGCCGGTCCTTCGGGGAACCGTGCCGGTGGGGCCCCGTACGCCGTGCCGGGCCGCCGCGGCCGGTAACCGGTTTTGGAGCGCCGTCCCCCATCGGGTAATGTTCTTTCTGCGCCGCCCGAGAGGGCCGAGAGGTCCGGCCGGGAAGCGCAGGCCGAACAAGACCCCTGGCGGGGGTTGCGTTCCGGTGGGCTATGGTGTAATTGGCAGCACGACTGATTCTGGTTCAGTTAGTCTAGGTTCGAGTCCTGGTAGCCCAGCAAGAGATCTCCACGCAGGTTTCTTGATCCAGCAGTTCCAGGCCCCCGTTGTGTAGCGGCCTAGCACGCCGCCCTCTCAAGGCGGTAGCGCCGGTTCGAATCCGGTCGGGGGTACTGATCCTTTCTTTCCGTCTCCTTCGGGTCGCTCCCGGATGCGACGATGCAAGGATCGCTAGGGCCCCCGTTGTGTAGCGGCCTAGCACGCCGCCCTCTCAAGGCGGTAGCGCCGGTTCGAATCCGGTCGGGGGTACTGGTCTAAACCACCATGGGCTATGGTGTAATTGGCAGCACGAGTGATTCTGGTTCATTTAGTCTAGGTTCGAGTCCTGGTAGCCCAGCGCGTGACCGCAGGTCGACTGCGGTTCTGCGAAGCAAGCCCCCGTTGTGTAGCGGCCTAGCACGCCGCCCTCTCAAGGCGGTAGCGCCGGTTCGAATCCGGTCGGGGGTACGCACAGAAAAGGCCCTCCCTGCTGGGAGGGCCTTTTCGTATGGGTGCGTATGCGCCCCTGCTTCCCCGCTACTTCCCGGCGCCGAAGCGCTTGTGCGACTCCTCGGCCTCCGCGAGCCGCCGCAGGCTCAGCAGCACCGGCTCGTACAGCACGGTCAGTGCCACCGCGGCCTCCACCTGTTCGATGGGCGTGGTGAACTCCTCCACCAAGTCCAGGTCGGCGACGGCCAGTTCGCCGGCGAGCCGGGCGTACGGCAGGACGTTCTCGACGCCGTGCGGATAGCCGAGCCGGGCGAGCGCGGCGATGGCGTTCACCAGCATCGCGTATGCGGGGGAGGACGCCCCCGCCTGAAGCCCGTACCGCCAGTCCAGGCGGCGCAGCAGCTCGTCCGCCGTGCGGCGGGCCGCGGCGGTCTCCGGGTCCTCCTCGACGGGTCCCGGGTCCTGCGGCAGCGCCCAAACGGCCGCGCCGAGGCGCATGTGGTGGTCCAGCGACTCGTCCTCGACGGCCGCCAGTACCTCGCGCGCGGTGGCCACCGGCACCTTCCCGACCTGGATCAGCGCCCGGACCAGGCGCAGCCGGCGCAGGTGGTCCTCGCCGTAGTCGGCCTGGGTGGCGGTGAGCCGGCGGCCGGGCGGCAGGAGTCCTTCGCGCAGGTAGTACTTGATCGTGGCGGTGGTGATCCCGCTGCGTTCACTCAGTTCCGACAGCCGCATGTCTCTTGACGCCTCCCATTGGACAGTGTCACTATCCAAGCATGGATAGTGTCGCTATCCAACGTCTGACCGGCAGGGGAGTTGCCATGAGCGGCAAGGTCATCGAAGGACGGGTCACCGCGGCGGCCGAGGGGGAAGTGGTCGTCTTCCTGATCGGAATGCGGATCAACGCGCTATGGGCGGTGCACCGTTGGCTGCCCGTCCTTGCGGCGATGCCGCGGATGCTGCGCGAGCTGAGGCGGGACCCGGCGGCGGGGCTGCGTGGAATCCGGCCCCTGGGCGGCGGGCTGCGGGCGTTCGGGGTCGTCCAGTACTGGGAGTCCCGCGAGAAACTGCTGGCCTACGCCGCGGACCGGGACAAGGAGCACCGCCCCGCGTGGACGGAGTTCAACCGGCGCGCGCGGGACGGCAGGGGGCGGGTCGGCATCTGGCACGAGACGTTCGCCGTGCCGGCCGGTGCGTACGAAAGCATTTACGTGGCGATGCCGCCGTCCGGCCTGGGGCGGGCGTACGGCACCGTCCCGGTCGGCCGGCGCGGGGAGCGGGCCGCCGACCGGCTCGCCTACAAGGGGTGAGAAGCCGGGGCCGCCGACCGGCTCGCCTGCCAGGGGTGAAATGCCGGGGCCGCAGGCGCCGGACCGGCCGCCGGGTGTGACGTCAGCCGGTGCGGCGCAGCGCCTCGGTGAGGCGGGCGGCGGCGTCGATGACCGCCTGGGCGTGCATCCGGCCCGGGTGGCGGGTCAGCCGCTCGATCGGTCCGGAGACCGAGACGGCGGCGACCACGCGGTTGGACGGACCCCGTACGGGCGCGGAGACCGACGCCACACCCGGCTCACGCTCGCCGATCGACTGGGCCCAGCCCCGCCGCCGTACGCCGGACAGCGCGGTGGCCGTGAAGCGCGCACCCTGAAGGCCCCTGTGCAGCCGCTCCGGCTCCTCCCAGGCCATGAGGATCTGCGCGGCCGAGCCGGCCTTCATGGGGAGCGTGGAGCCGACCGGGACGGTGTCCCGCAGGCCGGACAGCCGCTCCGCCGCGGCCACGCAGATGCGCATGTCGCCCTGCCGGCGGTAGAGCTGCGCGCTCTCGCCCGTCACATCGCGCAGATGCGTCAGTACGGGGCCGGCCGTGGCCAGCAGGCGGTCCTCGCCGGCCGCCGCGGCCAGCTCGGAGAGCCTCGGGCCCAGGATGAAGCGGCCCTGCATGTCCCGCGCCACCATCCGGTGGTGTTCCAGTGCCACGGCCAGCCGGTGGGCCGTGGGCCGTGCGAGCCCGGTCGCCGCGACCAGCCCGGCGAGGGTGGCCGGACCGGACTCCAGAGCGCTCAGTACCAGAGCTGCCTTGTCGAGAACGCCGACGCCGCTAGAGTTGTCCATGCAACGATACTCGCGTCTCACAGTATGAAACGCAAGTTCAAATTTCCCGGGAAGTCGTCAATCTGTAGTGGCGGCCCTCGACCGGGGCCCGGCGCACCGTCCGGGACGAGGGACACGGGCCTGCGCACACTGCCGAGTTGGGCCGGCGACGCGGCCGGCCGGAGGGAAAGCGATGGGACGCACACTCGCGGAAAAGGTCTGGGACGACCATGTCGTCCGGCGCGCCGAAGGCGAACCCGACCTGCTCTTCATCGATCTTCACCTGCTGCACGAGGTCACCAGCCCGCAGGCGTTCGACGGGCTGCGCAAGGCCGGCCGCCGGGTGCGCCGTACGGACCTGACGCTCGCCACCGAGGACCACAACACCCCGACCCTGGACATCGACAAACCCGTCGCCGACCCGGTCTCGCGCACGCAACTGGAGACGCTGCGCAAGAACTGCGCGGAGTTCGGCGTCCGGCTGCACCCGCTGGGCGATGTGGAGCAGGGTGTGGTCCACGTGGTGGGACCGCAGTTGGGACTGACCCAGCCGGGCACCACCGTCGTCTGCGGCGACAGCCACACCTCCACCCACGGCGCCTTCGGTGCCCTGGCCTTCGGCATCGGCACCAGCCAGGTCGAGCACGTGCTCGCCACCCAGACGCTGCCGATGGCCCCCTTCAAGACCATGGCCGTCACCGTCGAGGGCGAACTGCCCCAGGACGTCACGGCCAAGGACCTGATCCTGGCCGTCATCGCCGAGATCGGCACCGGCGGCGGCCAGGGGTACGTCATCGAGTACCGCGGCCCGGCCATCGAGAAGCTCTCGATGGAAGCCCGGATGACCGTGTGCAACATGTCCATCGAGGCGGGCGCCCGGGCCGGGATGATCGCCCCCGACGAGACCACCTTCGCCTACCTCAAGGGCCGCGACCACGCCCCGGCCGAGGGCGCCGAGTGGGACGCCGCGCTCGCGTACTGGAGGACCCTGCGCACGGACGAGGACGCGGTCTTCGACCACGAGGTCGTCATCGACGCCTCCTCGCTGGCCCCGTTCGTCACCTGGGGCACCAACCCCGGGCAGGGCGCACCCCTTTCGGCGGCGGTTCCCGACCCGGCTTCGTACCAGGACACCTCCGAGCGCCTGGCTGCCGAAAGGGCCTTGGAATACATGGGTCTGACGGCGGGTCAGCCGCTGCGCGACATCGCGGTGGACACCGTTTTCGTCGGCTCGTGCACCAACGGGCGCATCGAGGACCTGCGCGCGTCCGCCGCCGTCCTCCAGGGCCGCCGGGTGGCCGAAGGCGTACGGATGCTGGTGGTCCCCGGCTCCGTACGGGTCGCCCTCCAGGCCGTCGAGGAGGGCCTGGACAAGGTCTTCACCGCGGCGGGCGCCGAGTGGCGGCACGCCGGCTGCTCGATGTGCCTGGGCATGAACCCCGACCGGCTCGCGCCCGGCGAGCGGTCCGCCTCCACCTCCAACCGCAACTTCGAGGGGCGTCAGGGCAAGGGCGGCCGTACGCATCTGGTCTCGCCGCAGGTCGCCGCCGCCACCGCCGTCCTGGGACACCTGGCCTCGCCGGCCGACCTGTCCGCCGCCGACGTCACCGAGCCCGCGGGAGTCTGAGAACGATGGAAGCCTTCACCACCCACACCGGCCGGGCGGTCCCGCTGCGGCGCAGCAATGTCGACACCGACCAGATCATCCCGGCGCACTGGCTCAAGAAGGTCACCCGCGACGGCTTCGAGGACGGGCTCTTCGAGGCGTGGCGCAAGGACCCCGCCTTCGTCCTGAATCAGCCACGGCACCGGGGCGCCACCGTCCTGGTCGCCGGGCCGGACTTCGGTACGGGCTCCTCGCGCGAGCACGCGGTGTGGGCGCTGCAGAACTACGGCTTCAAGGCCGTCATCTCCTCGCGCTTCGCCGACATCTTCCGTGGCAACTCCCTCAAGAACGGCCTGCTGACGGTCGTGCTGCCGCAGGAGACCGTGGAGCGGCTGCAGGACCTGGCCGAGGAGGACCCGACGGCGGAGGTGACCGTCGACCTCGTCGGGCGCCAGGTGCGGGCCCCGGGCGTGACGGCCGGCTTCGAACTGGACGAGAACGCCCGTTGGCGGCTGCTGGAGGGCCTGGACGACATCAGCCTCACTCTTCGGGAGGAGGCGGCCATCTCGGCGTACGAGGCGCGCAGGCCGTCCTTCAAGCCGCGTACGGTAGTGGTCTGACCTCGGGCTTTTGGCTCAAAGCCTTATTGCGTACGATGCGCCCCCTGGCTAGTTGGCAGGGGGCGCATCGGCGTGTGGAGGGCGCTGTTGAGGCCCCGTGAAGCGACAACTCGCCGCAGATGGCACAATTAGCGCATGGAACGCGACGACCAACTCAAGCTCTACGGTCTCGTCGCCGACCGGCTCAAGGACGCACACACACGGGTGCGGACACTGCAAGTCCCGGAGGGCGTACGTATGGCGCTGTCCCGGAAGCTGCTCGTCATCACGGCCGCGGCAAAACACGATCTGGCAGACGCGGCAAGGCGTCTGGAGTGCTTCATGGACGACCTGGACGCGGGTCGCTTTCCCGAAGACGTGCATGCCGATGGAAGTCCGTGAAGGTCGAGTTCGTTGCGGCACAAGGGTGATTAGCCCGTTTCGTGTTTGATTTGCGGTATATATCTGCCTAACGTGCGAAAAAGCTTGAACACTTTCGTTCCAGCAATGTCTCCGAAGGGGAAGACGTGAACAAGGCGCAGCTCGTAGAGGCCATTGCCGACAAGCTCGGTGGCCGCCAGAACGCCGCGGACGCGGTGGACGCGGTACTGGACGCAATCGTCCGTGCCGTTGTCGGCGGCGACCGCGTATCGGTCACCGGTTTCGGTTCGTTCGAGAAGGTCGACCGGCCGGCCCGGTACGCCCGCAACCCGCAGACGGGTGAGCGCGTGCGGGTCAAGAAGACCTCGGTGCCCCGCTTCCGCGCGGGTCAGGGCTTCAAGGACCTGGTGAGCGGTTCCAAGAAGCTCCCGAAGAACGACGTGGCCGTCAAGAAGGCACCCAAGGGCAGCCTGTCGGGCGGTTCTTCCACCCGTACGACCGCCAAGGCCGCCACCAAGAAGGCCACGGCGAAGAAGGCCACCACCGCCAAGAAGGCGACGCCGGCGAAGAAGACCACGACGGCGGCGAAGACCACGGCGGCGAAGAAGGCCACCACCGCCAAGAAGGCGACGCCGGCGAAGAAGACGGCGACCGCCACCAAGACGGCCGCGAAGAAGGCCGCACCGGCGAAGAAGGCCACCACCACCGCGGCGAAGAAGGCCACCACCGCCAAGAAGACCGCGCCCGCGAAGAAGGCGACGGCCAAGAAGGCCCCCGCCAAGAAGACCACGGCGCGCAAGACCACCACCGCCAAGAAGACCACCGCCCGCAAGCGGTAATCGGCGGCGGCGACGCCACGCGCCGGGCCGGACTCCCTCCGGGGAGCCCGGCCCGCGGTGCGTTCGGGCCCTTGTTCATATTCTTCGGGTGCGCGTTCATATACACAGCCCGCATTTCGCACGAATTGACGTCCCGCAGGAGCCCGCGGGCCCGGTCCCGTACGAACCGGTGTCCGCAACGGTGCCCTAGGCTTTGCCGTATGCAGGCCACCGCGTACACCTACGACGCCCAGACCCGCACCGGCAGCGTGCTGCTCGACGACGGCACCCCGCTGCCCTTCGACGCGGCGGCCTTCGACGCGGGCGGCCTGCGGCTGCTGCGGCCCGGCCAGCGCGTACGGATCGAGGTCGCCCCGGCCGAGAACGCCGGGGAAACCCCCGAAAGCCGCCGGATCGTGCTCGTCACGCTCCAGACGTTCTGATTCCCGGCGCGTCCGGCCGCAGCGCGCCGGCCCGCAGAAAGGCCGCGTGCCGGGCGGTGTGCGGGCCCACGCCCAGTTCCAGCGCGGCCCGCAGATCCGCCGCGGTGTCCACGTCCCGGCGGACCGACGGCACGTGGGCCGAAATGATTTCGTGCGCTCCGGAAGCCAGGTGACGGGCCCTGGACGGCCCGCCGAAAGCCGGTGCCAATTCCACGCCGGAAGCCGCCGCCAGCAGTGTGGTGCCGATTTCCGCCGCATCCGCGAGAAATGCGCGGGGAAATGCCGAGGCGGCGGCCAGTACGCGTTCCAGTTCCGCCGGCCGCAGCGCAGGAAGATCGGCGTTCAGCGCCGCGACGGGGGCCGTGGGGCGTTCGGCGCGCACCGCGCCCGCCCCATGGGCCAGCGCGGCGTTGAGACCTTCGCCGGGAGTGTCCGGGACAATACGCGCCCCCAGTGCCGAAAGGTGCCCGGCGGCCAGCGGATCGTCCGTGACAACCGCCACATCGCATACGGACCCGCAGGCCAGCGCGGCGGCCACGGTGTCCAGGGCGAATGCCAGCGCCAACCGGGGCCGGAACTCCTCACCGGCGGCCGGGGACAGCCTGCTCTTGGCCCGCACCAGCGGTTTCAGCGGCACCACCAGGCTCCAGCCCACGTCCGCTCGGTCTCTTCGCATCGGTCTCATTCTCACCCGCCATCACCGCCGTGCGGCAGTCGCGGGGTTACGGTGTTCTCGACATAGCGGGTACCTGGGGCGACACTTGTGCGGCTGCCGGGTCGCAGCAGCTCAGCAGGTCCCACAAGGAGGGTGTTCCAGTGTCCCGCCGCAGAATCGGCTTCTGGTACCGCTTGGCCGCGGTCATCTGTAAACCGCCGCTCTTGGTTCTGTTCAAGCGGGAGTGGCGGGGAATGGAGAACATTCCGGCCGACGGCGGATTCATCACGGCCATCAACCACAACTCGTATCTCGATCCGCTGTCCTATGCGCACTACCAGTACAACACCGGACGGGTCCCGCGATTCCTCGCCAAGTCCGGCCTCTTCAAGGGCGGCTTTGTCGGTCTGATGATGCGCGGTACGGGCCAGATCCCCGTGTACCGGGAATCGGCCGACGCCGCCGTCGCCTTCCGGGCCGCCGTCGAGGCCATCAACAAGGGCGAATGCGTCGCCTTCTACCCCGAGGGCACCCTCACCCGCGACCCGGACATGTGGCCCATGCAGGGCAAGACCGGTGCCGCGCGGGTGGCCCTGCTCACCAAGGCGCCGGTCATTCCCGTGGCACAGTGGGGCGCCAACGAGGTGATGCCGCCCTACGCCAAGGAGAAGAAGCTGCGGCTCTTCCCGCGCAAGACCCTGCGGGTCCAGGCCGGCCCGCCGGTCGACCTGAGCGAGTTCTACGGCAAGGAACCCACCGCCGAGGTGCTGCGCGCGGTGACCGACCGCATCATGGCCGACATCACCGGGCTGCTCGCCGAGGTCCGTCAGGAGCCGGCGCCCGCCGAGCCGTACGACCACCGCAAGGCCGTCGCCGCCCGGCGCCGTGAGAGCAAGGGTTCGCAGGCCCCGAACGGGACACCGCCCGGACCGGACCCGAAGGCACAGGAGGATGAAGGCAAGTGACACGCTGCGCCGTGTACGGCACGGGGTCCTGGGGCACCGCTTTCGCGATGGTGCTCGCCGACGCGGGCTGCGAGGTGACCCTGTGGGGCCGCCGCGCGGAGGTCGTCGACGCCGTCAACGACAGCCGCTCCAACCCGGACTACTTCCCGGGTGTCCTCCTCCCCGCGTCCGTACGGGCCACCACCGACCCGGCCGAGGCGGCGCGGGAGGCGGAATTCACCGTCCTGGCCGTCCCCTCGCAGACGCTGCGCGGCAACCTCGCCGCATGGGCGCCGCTGCTGCCCGCCGACACGGTCCTGGTCTCGCTCATGAAGGGCGTCGAACTGGGCACCGCCAAGCGGATGAGCGAGGTGATCGAGGAGGTCGCCAAGGCCCCCGCCGAGCGGGTCGCCGTGCTGACCGGCCCCAACCTCGCCAAGGAGATCGCCGCCCGGCAGCCCGCCGCCGCGGTGGTCGCCTGCGCCGAGGAGTCGGTGGCCCGGCGCCTCCAGAGCGCCTGCCACACCCCCTACTTCCGCCCGTACACCAACACCGACGTGGTGGGCTGCGAGCTGGGCGGCGCGGTCAAGAACGTCATCGCGCTGGCGGTGGGCATCGCGGACGGCATGGGGCTGGGCGACAACGCCAAGGCGTCCCTGATCACCCGCGGGCTGGCCGAAACGACCCGGCTGGGGCTGGCGATGGGCGCCGACGCGCACACCTTCGCCGGGCTCGCCGGCATGGGTGACCTGGTCGCCACCTGCTCCTCGCCGCTCTCCCGCAACAACACCTTCGGCACGAACCTCGGCCGCGGCATGACGCTCCAGGAGACCATCGCGGTCACCAAGCAGACCGCCGAGGGCGTCAAGTCGTGTGAGTCCGTACTGGATCTGGCCCGCCGGCACGGGGTCGACATGCCGATCACCGAGACGGTCGTGGGCATCGTGCACGAAGGCAAGCCGCCGATGGTGGCGCTGAAGGAACTGATGTCGCGCAGCGCCAAGCCCGAGCGCCACTGAGCGCTGCGGACGCGGGCTGTCCGCGGGGGCTGCCGGGCCGCCCTTTGGGCCGTACGGGGCGTCTCCCGGCGTGTCCGCCGCACCCGTACGGCGCCCGAGGAACGCTCCGGCGTGCTCGCGAAGCCCTCCACGAGCATGCGAGAGCACTCCAGGAGCACCTGCGAAGCGCTCACCGGGTCTCCCGGGGGCGCACAAGGGCGCGGAGACCGCCGCGGCGTTCGGTCCGCCCCGCCCAGCAGGTACCCTCATCGCGATATGAGCAGCGAGACTTCTTCCCACAAGCCCCGCGTCGCCGTCGTGTTCGGCGGTCGCAGCTCCGAGCACGCCGTCTCCGTGGTGACCGCGGGCGCCGTCCTGCGCGCCATCGACCGCGAGAAGTACGACGTGCTGCCGATCGGCATCACCACCGACGGCCGCTGGGCGCTGATCGCGGACGAGCCCGAGCGGATGGCCATCGCCGACCGCCGGCTGCCGAGCGTGGCCGAACTGGCCGACGCGACCGAGGGCGGCGTGGTCCTGCCCGTGGACCCGACCAGCCGCGAGATCGTCTACACCGAGCCCGGCTCGGTGCCCAAGGCGCTGGGCGAGGTCGACGTCGTCTTCCCCGTGCTGCACGGCCCCTACGGCGAGGACGGCACCCTCCAGGGCCTGCTGGAGCTCTCCGGCGTCCCCTATGTGGGCTCGGGCGTGCTGGCCTCGGCGGTCGGCATGGACAAGGAGTACATGAAGCGGGTCTTCCTCTCCTACGGGCTGCCGGTCGGCCCGTACGAGGTCATCCGCCCCCGCGAATGGGAGCAGGGCCCCGAGGGCGAGAAGGGCGCCGCCGCCCGCGCCAAGATCGTGGCCTTCGCCGAGGAGCACGGCTGGCCGCTGTTCATCAAGCCCGCCCGGGCCGGCTCCTCCATGGGCATCACCAAGGTCGGCCGCGTGGAGGACCTGGACGCGGCGCTGGAGGAGGCCCGCCGCCACGACCCCAAGGTGCTGGTGGAGTCGCTGGTGCGGGGCCGGGAGATCGAGTGCGGCGTCCTGGAGTTCGAGGACGGGCCGCGGGCCAGCGTCCCGGCCGAGATCCCGCCCGTCACCGACCACGCCTTCTACGACTTCGAGGCCAAGTACATCGACTCGGCCACCGGCATCGTGCCGGCCCCGGTGACGCCGGAGCAGACCGCACGCGTCCAGGAACTGGCGGTACGCGCCTTCGAGGCGCTGTCCTGCGAGGGGCTGGCGCGCGCCGACTTCTTCCTGCTGGACAGCGGCGAGTTCGTCATCAACGAGGTCAACACGATGCCCGGCTTCACGCCCATCTCCATGTACCCGCGGATGTGGCAGGAGAGCGGCGTGAGCTACCCGGAGCTGATCGACCGGCTCGTGCAGGCGGCGCTGCGCCGGTCAACGGGCCTGCGCTGAGGCGTCCGCCCGTAAGGGGGAGGTGCGGGCCTGGGACCGCCGCGGCGCGGGACCGGGTCCGTACGCGGGTCTCCGGGGCCAAAGGCGGCTCTTCAGACGCCCGCCGGGATGGTCTTCTTGACCGCGTCCGCGAGGTCGGTGAGCACATTGACCTCGGGGGCGTGCTCCTTCGGCACGGTGACCTCCACGTACGTCTTGCGCAGGACGGTCGTGAAGCGGTAACCGATGTCGTTCTTGTCCTGGTCACGCTCTTTCTCGAAGAGCCACTCGACGCCGTTGACTTCCGCCGCGTCGGCATTGGGGTTGTAATGTTCACTCCCGGGCGTCAGCACCTCGGGCTTGGGTACCCCGCAGCGCAGCCGCACCGCGGGATCGCCCCACACGGCGGTGAAGTCCGAGGCGGGTTCGGCGGTACCCCGCCCGGCCCCGTCGAGGGTCTTGGGAAGTTCCTTGTGGAGTGCCCGGCAGTGCCGTACGGAGTCGCCCCGCGGTGTCGGAACCGGCACCGCCGGGCGCTGTGCCGCGCACCCCACCGCGGTGAACAGCACGGCGAGCAGCGGCAGTGTCAGGGTCCGGCGAGGCGCAGAGGTCACCCGGCCGAGCATACGGGGGAGCTAGAGATGGACCACCGGGCAGGTCAGGGTGCGCGTGATGCCGTCCACCTGCTGGACCTTGGCGACCACCATGCGGCCGAGCTCGTCCACCGTGTCGGCCTGCGCGCGCACGATGACGTCGTACGGACCGGTGACGTCCTCGGCCTGGATCACGCCGGGGAGCTTGCCGATCACCTCCGCTACGGCCGACGCCTTGCCGACCTCGGTCTGGATCAGGATGTACGCCTGTACCACGGGACCTCCAGGGCGGCTACGAGGATCATGTGGGAAGAAGGGACGCCACGGTACCGCGTCACCGGGCGGAGCGGGGAGACCCGCGCGGTGAACGCGGCGGGAACGGCGCAGTGGTCAGCGGAGTACGGATCCTCCGTACGCATCGGAAGGGCAACAGCATGAAGGGCACCGTGGGCGAGTTGGGGGAGTTCGGGCTGATCAGGGAGCTCACCTCCCGGCTCACCTCCACCCGGCCGTACGCATCGGTCCGGGGGACGACGCCGCGGTGATCACCGCGCCGGACCGGCGGGTCGTGGCCAGCACGGACGTACTCCTGGAGGGGCGGCACTTCCGCCGCGACTGGTCCACCGCCTACGACGTGGGCCGCAAGGCCGCGGCCCAGAACCTCGCCGACATCGCGGCCATGGGCGCCGTCCCGACCGCGATCCTGCTGGGCCTGGTCGTCCCCGCCGAACTGCCCGCGACCTGGGCCACGGAGCTGATGGACGGGCTGCGCGACGAGTGCCAGGTGGCGGGCGCGGCCGTGGTCGGCGGCGACGTCGTACGGGGCGAGCTGATCACCGTCGCCATCACCGCCCTGGGGGACCTGCGCAACCAGGAGCCGGTCACCCGTTCCGGCGCCCAGCCCGGGGACGTCGTCGCGGTCACCGGCTGGCTCGGCTGGTCCGCCGCCGGCCACGCCGTCCTCTCCCGCGGCTTCCGCTCCCCGCGCGCCTTCGTGGAGGCCCACCGCCGCCCGGAACCGCCGTACCACGCGGGCCCCGCCGCCGCCGGGCTCGGCGCCACCGCCATGACGGACGTCAGCGACGGGCTGGTCGCCGACCTCGGGCACATCGCCGAGGCCAGCAAGGTCCGTATCGACCTGCGGTCCGCGAGCATCGACATCCCCACACAGATGTCGGACATCGGTACGGCGGTGGGCGTGGACCCGATGCAGTGGGTGCTCAACGGCGGGGAGGACCACGCGATCGTGGCGACCTTCCCGCCCGAGGTGAAGCTGCCCGCCCGCTGGAAGGTGATCGGCGAGGTGCTCAACCCCTCGGCGCTGCCGCAGGTCACGGTGGACGGGGCGCCGTGGATCGCGGCCGGGTGGGACCACTTCGGGGACAACGGCGAGGGCGAGGAGTAACCGCCCGGCGCCCGGCTTCCGGGCGCCGCGTATCCGGCGGGCGCCGGCTGCCCGGCGGGCGCCGGCTGCCCGGCGGGCGCCGCCGAGTAGATTCATCGGCATGCCGACATCCGCCTCGCCCGCACAGCCTGCACCGCCTTCACCACAGCCGTCGCCGTCCGCGCCGCCCCGCGTCCTGACCGTCGCCGGGTCCGACTCCGGCGGCGGCGCCGGCATCCAGGCCGACCTGAAGACGATGCTGGCGCTGGGCACCCACGGCATGAGCGTGCTGACCGCCGTCACCGCCCAGAACTCGCTGGGCGTGCAGGGCGTCTGGGAGCTGCCCGCCGAGGCCGTGTACGCCCAGTTCCGCAGCGTCGTGGACGACATCGGCGTGCAGGCCGTGAAAACCGGCATGCTCGCCTCGCCGGAACTGGTGGAGACCGTCGCGGACCTGCTCGCCGGGGTGCGGGCGCCGGTCGTGATCGACCCGGTCGGGGTCTCCAAGCACGGCGACGCGCTGCTGTCCGCCGCCGCGCTGGAGGCGGTCCGTACCAAGCTGCTGCCGACGGCCACCGTCGCCACCCCCAACCTGGACGAGGTGGCCTGGCTGACGGGCGTACGGGTCCAGGAGGAGGCCGGCCTGCGGCGGGCCGCCGCCGCGGTCCTGGAGTACGGCCCGCGCTGGGCGCTGATCAAGGGCGGCCACCTCAAGGGAGACGCGGTCGACCTGCTCACCGACGGCACCGAGGAGCACTGGCTGCGGGCGGCGCGCCAGGACAACCGGCACACCCACGGAACGGGCTGCACCCTGGCGAGCGCGATCGCCGCGCAGCTCGCCAAGGGCGACTCGGTCCCGGCGGCCGTCGCGGCGGCGAAGGACTACGTCACGGGCGCCATCGCGGCCGGCTTCCGGCTGGGGGCGGGCATCGGTCCGGTGCACCACGGGTGGCGGCTGGGCTGAGGGGAGCCCGTACGGGGGGCCGGGCGGGCACCTCGGGCCCGTACGCGCCGGAAAGCCAAGAAGGCCGGTCCATCCCGAGATGGACCGGCCTTCGAAGCAACCGGCTGGGCTGCGCTACGACGAGCGTCAGCGCGAGACCTTGCCGGCCTTGATGCACGAGGTGCAGACATTGAGCCGCTTCGGCGTGCGCTCGACCACTGCACGCACCGTCTGGATGTTGGGGTTCCAACGACGGTTGGTACGGCGGTGCGAGTGCGAGACACTCTTGCCGAAGCCCGGCCCCTTGCCGCAGACGTCGCAGTTGGCAGCCACGGGTCACTCCAAAGACTTCAGATGCACTTACGGTAAATCCCGACGAGCCGAGTGCATTGACCGACCGGCTTCGCCAGGGCGAGGAATGGCCCGATTCGCATCGGGCAACCGGAGCAGCATACAACGACCGCTCCCGTAGAACGAAACTACCATGAGCGCTCCGGCTCCCGCCCGGGCCCGCCGCCCCGCCGGCGCCCGCCCGCGACTACTGTGCGGTGCATTCACCGACCGGGCCCGGGCCAGGGCCCGTGTGCGGGGCCGCCGCCGGGCCGGACCGGGGGCTCATGATCCGGACCTTTGGCCCAAGGAGGACGACGGTGCCGCACACGCTCGACGCCGAAGCGGTGCGTACGTGGTGCGCCCTGGCCCTGGAGGCGCTCGGCCGGGACCGCGAGCGGATCGACGCGATCAACGTCTATCCCGTGGCGGACGGCGACACCGGCACCAACCTCTACCTGACGCTGGAGTCCGCGGCCCGCGCGGTGGAGGCCGCCTTCGACGGGCACGCCGCCTCGGGGACCGCGCCCACGCCGGCCGACGTCATGGGCGCGATGGCCCACGGCGCCCTGATCGGGGCCCGGGGCAACTCCGGGACGATCGTGGCCCAGCTCCTGCGGGGCATGACCGAAAAGCTGACGGACGGCGGCGGGGCGGACGCCGGAGCGCTCAAACGGGCGCTGCGGCGGGCGGCGGAGTCGGCGTACGAGGCCGTGGCGCACCCCGCGCCGGGCACGGTGCTGACGGTCGCCACGGCCGCCGCCGAGGCCGCGCAGGAGTCCGAGGGGGCGTGGGGGAGGTGGCGCGGGCGGCGCACACCGGCGCGCGCAAGGCCCTGGAAGCGACCCCCGGGCAGCTTGCGGTCCTCGGGCGGGCGGGCGTCGTGGACGCGGGCGGCTGCGGCCTGGTCGTGCTCCTCGGGGCGCTCGCCGACGCGCTCGGCGGGAAGGTCTCCTCGGCGGCGCTCCCCGTACGGGCCGACGCCCCCGCCCTGGAAGCGTGCGGTACGCACCGCACGGGCCACGGGGACGCCGGGCACCAGGGCTCCTGCCAGGAAGGTGCTGGCCACCGGGGCGCCCACCCGGGCCCGGGCCCCGCGTTCGAGGTGATCTATCTCCTGGAGGCCGACGACCGTGCCGTGGCACGGCTGCGCACACGGCTGGACGGCCTGGGCGACTCCCTGGTCGTCGTCGGCGGCGACGGGCTGTGGCACGTCCACGTCCATGTGGACGACGCCGGGGCGGCAGTCGAGGCGGGCATCGAGGCGGGCCGCCCGCACCGCATCCGCATCACCCACTTCGGGGACGGCGGCCGGGAGCGGGAACCGGCGCCCGAGCAGGCGGCGCGCGCGGTGGTCGCGGTGGTGCCGGGGGAGGGGCTGGCCGGGCTGTGCGCCGAGGCCGGCGCGACCGTGGTGTCCGTACGCCCCGGGGAGCCGCCCGCCAGCGGCGAACTGGTCCAGGCGATCCGGCAGGCCCGGGCCCGCGAGGTGATGCTGCTGCCCAACGACCCCGGCCTGCGGCACACCGCCGCCGCGGCGGCGGAGCAGGCCCGCACCGAAGGCGTACGGGTCGCGCTCATCCCCACCCGGGCAGCCGTCCAGGGCATCGCGGCGCTGGCCGTCCACGAACCGGCCCGCAGCTTCGACGAGGACGTGGTCGCGATGACCGCCGCCGCGGGCGCCACCCG
Source organism: Streptomyces sp. MST-110588 (assembly GCF_022695595.1). Taxonomy (NCBI): domain Bacteria; kingdom Bacillati; phylum Actinomycetota; class Actinomycetes; order Kitasatosporales; family Streptomycetaceae; genus Streptomyces; species Streptomyces sp. MST-110588. The sequence goes on along the minus strand of NZ_CP074380.1, from coordinate 2,135,878 downwards.
CTACGCGGAGCTGGCCGTCGCCGAGCGGCAGTCCTGGACGATGGCCGGGATCTGCCAGGCCGGTGACGTCCTGGGGCTGATCGACGGCGACGTGGCGGTGATCGGCTCCGACCTGGCCGGTACCGCGAGGACGGTGCTGGACCGGATGCTCTCCGCGGGCGGGGAGATGGTCACCTTCGTGCTCGGCGGGGACCGCCCCGACGACCTGGCCGGGCACCTGGAGAAGTACGTACGCGAGCACCACCTCGCGGTGGACACGGTCGTCTACGAAGGCGGCCAGGGCTCGCCGCCCCTGCTCATCGGCGTCGAATAGCGCTGCCGGACAGCGCTTGCGGCGCCCCCGGGGCGGGTGACAGGCGCGAAAGCCGGTGGCGGCGGCCGGATGTCAGTGGCGTGGTGTGCAATGGAGGGCGTGTCCGCGCTCGACGAACCCCTGAAGAAGACGCTCGGTGGCACCACCGCCAAGGTGCTGGCCGAGCACCTGGACCTGCACACGGTCGGCGACCTGCTGCACCACTACCCACGGCGGTACGCGGAGCGCGGTGAGCTGACCCGGCTCTCCGACCTGCCGCTGGACGAACACGTCACGGTCGTCGCGCAGGTCGCCGACGCCCGCGTACTGAAGTTCAACAACGGCCGCGGGCAGCGGCTGGAGGTCACCCTCACCGACGGCAGCGGGCGGCTCCAGCTCGTCTTCTTCGGCAAGGGCATCCACAAACCGCACAAGGACCTGCTGCCGGGCCGCCGGGCGATGTTCGCGGGCAAGGTCTCGGTCTTCAACCGCAAGCTGCAACTGGCCCACCCCGAATACGAGCTGCTGGACGGCGCGGGCGGCGACGAGGCCGTGGACGCCTTCGCCGGCCGGCTCATGCCGATCTACCCGGCCTGCCAGCAGATGGCCTCCTGGAAGATCGCCAAGGCCGTCGACGCGGTGCTGCCCGGCGCCCGCGAGGCACTGGACCCGCTGCCGACGGCGCTGCGCGAGGGCCGGGCGCTGCTCCCGCTGCCCGAGGCGCTGCACAAGGTCCACCGGCCGCGTACGAAGGCCGACATCGCCGACGCCCGCTCCCGCCTGAAGTGGGACGAGGCGTTCGTCCTCCAGGTGGCGCTGGCCCGGCGCCGCCTGGCCGAGACCCAACTGCCCGCCGTACCACGCCCCTTGAAGAAGGGCGGGCTGCTGGACGCCTTCGATGCCAAGCTGCCCTTCACCCTCACCGAGGGGCAGCAGAAGGTCAGCCGGGAGATCTTCGAGGACCTGGCCACCGCCCACCCCATGCACCGCCTCCTCCAGGGCGAGGTCGGCTCCGGCAAGACGCTGGTGGCGCTGCGCGCCATGCTCGGCGTCGTGGACACCGGCGGCCAGGCGGCCATGCTCGCGCCGACCGAGGTGCTGGCCCAGCAGCACCACCGCTCGGTCACCGAGATGATGGGGGAGCTGGCCGAGGGCGGGATGCTGGGCGGGTCCGAGCACGGCACGAAAGTGGTGCTGCTGACGGGTTCGATGGGCGCCGCCGCCCGCCGCCAGGCCCTGCTGGACCTGGTCACCGGCGAGGCCGGCATCGTCATCGGCACCCACGCGCTGATCGAGGACAAGGTGCGCTTCCACGACCTGGGCCTGGTCGTGGTCGACGAGCAGCACCGCTTCGGGGTCGAGCAGCGCGACGCGCTGCGCGGCAAGGGCACACAGCCGCCGCACCTCCTGGTCATGACGGCCACCCCCATTCCCCGTACGGTCGCGATGACCGTCTTCGGCGACCTGGAGACCTCCGTACTGGACCAGCTCCCCGCCGGGCGCTCGCCGATCGCCAGCCATGTCGTGCCCGCCAAGGACAAGCCGCACTTCCTGGCCCGGGCCTGGGAGCGGGTGCGCGAGGAGGTCGGGTCCGGACACCAGGCGTACGTGGTCTGCCCGCGGATCGGGGACGAGGAGGAGGCGCCGAAGGCCAAGGGCGCCAAGAAGAAGGCCGGGGACGGGGAGGAGCCGCCCGGGGACGACGCGCAGGACAAACGGCCGCCGCTGGCGGTGCTGGAGGTCGCCGAACAGCTCACCAAGGGGCCGCTGGCCGGCCTGCGGGTGGAGGTGCTGCACGGCCGGATGCACCCGGACGACAAGGACGAGGTGATGCGCCGGTTCGCGGCCGGCGAGGTGCAGGTGCTGGTCGCCACGACCGTCATCGAGGTCGGGGTGAACGTCCCCAACGCCACCGCCATGGTGATCATGGACGCGGACCGCTTCGGCGTCTCGCAGTTGCACCAGCTCCGCGGACGGGTCGGCCGGGGCGCCGCGCCGGGCCTGTGCCTGCTGGTCAGTGAGATGCCGGAGGGCTCCCCGGCGCGCGCCCGGCTCGGCGCGGTGGCCGGCACCCTGGACGGCTTCGAACTGTCCCGGATCGACCTGGAGCAGCGGCGCGAGGGCGATGTGCTCGGCCAGGCCCAGTCCGGCGTCCGCTCCTCCCTGCGGATGCTGGCCGTCATCGAGGACGAGGAGGTCATCGCCGCCGCCCGCGAGGAGGCCACCGCGGTCGTCGCCGCCGACCCGGAGCTGGAGCGCTATCCCGAGCTGCGGGTCGCGCTCGCCGCCCTCCTGGACGCCGAGCGCGAGCAGTACCTCGACAAGGGCTGAGCCGGGCCTGTGAGCCGTGCCCCTGCGCCGGGCCTCGCGGGTGTGGCCCGGCGTGATGCGGCCCGGCGCGATGTCAGACCCCCGGGGACAATGGAAACAGTCCGGGCCGACGGGCCAACCGCCGTGCCACCGGCCGTACTTGGACCCCTGGGGGGCTGCTTCCATGGCTTTCAGGCACCTGAACGAACTGCCGCTGGGCGACAAGGTCTTCCGGATCGAACTGACCAGCGACGACGACTCCACCGTCACCCTCACCCTCACCGGCTGGCAGGAGGACACCCCGGAAACACTGCTGGCCTCCGGCGCCCTGACCCTGCCGCCGGCCGAGGTTCCGCCGCTGCGCATCGCGCTCAACCGCGCCCTGCGCGCGCTCGCCCTGGTCGCCGATGTCGCCGAGCCGATCCCGGACCGCGACGTGCTGCGCGAGCTGTTCCCCGGGCACGGCGCCCCGTGGGTGCCGCAGCACGAGGAGGACCTGGTGCACCGCTTCCACGAGGGCACCACCATCGCCCGGATAGCCGCCCGCTTCGGCCGTACCCCGGACTCGGTGCGCACCAAGCTGCGCGAGCTGGGCCACGACCCGCGCCGCCCGGAGTACTGCCCGCCGGACGGCTGTCTGTCCTGGTCGCGCTAGGGCGTTTCTGATGGATCTCCGTGGAAGACGGAGCGGTGTTCGGTGCGTGCGCTCGGCGTGCGGTGTGAAGGGTCATGTGGCGGAGCCACCTGTCCCTTTGCGCCGTGCGGCGAGGGTGCGTGCCGGGCGTCGCGAGGCCGCGGAGATCCGTCAGAAGCGCCCTATGCCTCGGCGGCGCTGGTCGGCACGGCGCAGGACACCACCGAGAGGTGAGAGCCGGTCCGGCGCCCGGACGGCCGCCGGGCCCTGACCTCGGACGGCCGCCGCCCCGGGGCCCCGCCGGACGCCATATCGTGGGAAGGCGGGGCCCAAAGGCCGGCTCCCGCCCCGTCGCGCCGCGAGACCCGCGCGGCGGCCCGTACGACGTAAGGACAGCCCTCCCCATGACCCGCGTGATCGCCGGTACGGCCGGCGGCCGGCGCCTGGCCGTGCCGCCGGGCAACGGCACCCGTCCGACCTCCGACCGGGCACGTGAGGGCCTGTTCTCCACCTGGGAGTCGCTGGACGGCCCGATGACCGGCGCCCGGGTGCTGGACCTGTACGCGGGCTCCGGCGCCGTCGGCCTGGAGGCGCTGTCCCGGGGCGCCGCGCACGTCCTGCTGGTCGAGGCCGACGCCCGCGCCGCCCGTACGGTCAAGGAGAACGTACGGGCCGTGGGACTGCCCGGCGCGGAGGTCCGGGTGGGCAAGGCCGAGCAGGTCATCGCCGGACCGCCGCCGGCCGGCCCGTACGACACCGTCTTCCTGGACCCGCCCTACGCCGTCTCCAACGACGATCTTGGCGAGATCCTCCTCACACTCCTGGACCGGGGCTGGCTTGCGCCCGAAGCACTGGTCACCGTAGAGCGCAGCACCAGAGGCGGCACCTTCCCCTGGCCGGGGAGTTTTGAACCGATCCGGGCCCGTCGTTACGGCGAGGGGACGCTTTGGTACGGTCGCGCCGCTTCGACGTGCAGCACCGGCACGTCCTCAAGCGCGTCATGACCGGACCGGAGAGCGAGGAACCTCAAGTGCACCGTGCCGTCTGTCCGGGGTCGTTCGACCCCATCACCAATGGGCACGTGGACATCATCGCCCGGGCCTCCAAGCTCTACGACACCGTCCATGTCGCCGTGATGATCAACCAGGCCAAGCAGGGGCTGTTCACGGTCGAGGAGCGGATCGACCTGATCCGCCGGGCCACCGCCGAGTACGGCAACGTCGAGGTCGAGTCCTTCCACGGCCTGCTCGTCGACTTCTGCAAGCAGCGCGACATCCCTGCCATCGTCAAGGGCCTGCGGGCGGTCAGCGACTTCGACTACGAGCTCCAGATGGCCCAGATGAACAACGGGCTGTCCGGCGTGGAGACCCTTTTCGTCCCCACCAACCCCGCCTACAGCTTCCTGTCCTCCAGCCTGGTCAAGGAGGTCGCGGCCTGGGGCGGCGACGTCTCCCACCTGGTTCCCCCGGTCGTGCTGGAAGCCCTGACCGAGCGCCTGAAGAAGAAGTAGCGCCGGGAGAGCGCCGGGCGGGGACCCGGGCCGGACCGGACCGGTCCCGGCCGCCTCCGGCCCGGGTTCCCCGGAAGGCGACGCCGCGGACGCCGATGCCCGTACAGTCGTCCCCGGTATCGCGCCATCCCCGCGCGGTCCCGCGTTGTTACGCGTTGTGTGCTCGGTTCATCCCTTCAGAGAGTGGCGAGTCCAAGGTGGACGTGCAGAAGAAGCTCGACGAGATCGTCGCAATCGTCGGCAGCGCCCGGTCCATGCCCATGTCGGCCTCGTGCGTGGTCAACCGCGCCGAACTGCTCGCCGGGCTGGAGGAGCTGCGCGCCGCGCTGCCCGGCTCGCTGGCCCAGGCCCAGGAGCTGCTCGGCGGGCGGGAGCAGATGGTCCAGGAGGCCCGCGCCGAGGCCGACCGGATCATCGAGTCCGCGCGCGCCCACCGCGGCTCGCTGATCTCCGACACCGAGGTCGCCCGCCGCTCCCAGGACGAGGCCGACCGCATCCTGGCCGAGGCCCGCCGCGAGGCCGAGGAGATCCGCGCCGAGGCGGACGACTACGTCGACAGCAAGCTCGCCAACTTCGAGGTCGTCCTCACCAAGACCATCGGGTCGGTGGACCGGGGCCGCGAGAAGCTGCTCGGCCGCGCTCCCGGCGGGCACGGTCCGGCGTACGGCGAGGGGGAGGATCCCGACGCCCCGGAGCGCAGCGCCGACCCCGAGACGCTCAGGCAGCGCGCCGACGCGTACGTGGACGCCAAGTTCGGCGCCTTCGAGGCCGTACTGACCAAGACGCTGGAGGCGGTCGGGCGCGGCCGGCTCAAGCTCCAGGGGGCCCGGCCCACGGACGAACTGGGCGCGCACCTCGCCGCCCAGGACGGCTCGCAGCCCCCGCGGCACACCGGCGATGCGGAGTTCCTGGCCGGGCTCGCCGACCCCGGGCCCGGGCCCGGGGGCGAGCAGCAGACCCCGGACCCCTACGCGGAGCCCGCGTACCAGCCCATGGCGTCCGCCCCGGGCGCCCCGGCCGCGACCGGGGACGCGTACAGCTATCAGCAGGACACCTACGGGCAGCAGGGCGCGTACGCACAACACGACACCTACGCCCAGCAGGATCCGTACGGGCAGCAGGACCCATACGCCTACGGCTGGCAGCAGCCCCAGCAGCACTCCTCGCCGGGCTACGGCCCGGACGGCGCCGGCCACCCGGCGCCGCCCGCGCAGCCGTCCTCGCCCGCGCAGACCCCCTCACACGCCCCCCACGCCCCGGACACCTCCCGGACCCCGCACCGGACTCCGGCCGCGGCCCTCGACGAGACCAGCCTCTTCGACACGAGCATGATCGACCTGGACACGCTGCGCCGGTACGAGGAGGGGCGTCAGTAGCGGATTGGGCCTATCGGGGCCCGTCCAGTATCCTGGCTCTTCGGTCGCGTGTACGTCCGCGATCGGTGCTGCCCGGTTACCGTCCGGTGACGGGGCAGTGCGTACCGCAGCGTAGAAAGCAGGAAGCCATCAACGCCCGCCTCGACCACCGTTCCCCGCTCGTGTTCGACACGCGCGAGCTGGGCCGTCGTCCCGGCGCGCTCCAGCGGCTCTCCCGCTCCGTCGAGGCCCCCCGGGACCTCGGCAACGAGGTCATCGGGGTGCCGGAGGGCGCGCCGATGGGACTCGTACTGCGCCTGGAGTCGGTCATGGACGGGGTGCTGGTCACCGGTACCGCCCGTGCGACCGTCAAGGGCGAGTGCGTAAGGTGTCTGGAGCCCGTCGAGCGTGAGCTGGACGCGGACTTCCAGGAGATGTTCTCCTACCCCGACGCCGACGCCCGGACCCGCACCGACGCGGAATCCGGCGACGACGCCGAGGACGAGGAGGACATCCTCTTCCTTGAGGACGACCTGTTCGACCTCGAACCCGTGCTGCGGGACGCGGTGGTGCTCGCACTGCCGATGCAGCCGGTGTGCCAGGACGACTGCCCGGGCCTGTGCTCCGAATGCGGAGAGCGGCTCGCTGACGACCCGGACCACCACCACGACGCCGTCGACATCCGTTGGGCGGCACTGCAGGGACTCGCCGGGACCAACCAGGACGGCGAGAAGGACAACATGAGCGGCGACGCGCCTCGATCAGCGCCCGTCGACGAGAAGCAGGAGAAGTAGCCGTGGCTGTTCCGAAGCGGAAGATGTCGCGCAGCAACACGCGCCACCGCCGGTCGCAGTGGAAGGCTGCGGTCACCCCCCTGGTGGCGTGCGAGCGCTGCCACGAGCCGAAGCAGCAGCACATCGCGTGCCCGAGCTGCGGCACCTACAACAAGCGACAGGTCCTCGAGGTCTGATCGGCTGGTGACAGGCTCTATGTCGGACGCCAATACGTCTCCCCGCAAGCGCGGGGGTGAAACGACACCGGCGGACACGGCCTCGTCCCACACGCTTCTGGAAGGGCGGCTCGGGTACCAGCTCGAGTCCGCCCTTCTGGTGCGTGCGCTGACGCACCGCTCGTACGCGTACGAGAACGGCGGTCTGCCCACCAACGAGCGGCTGGAGTTCCTCGGGGACTCCGTACTCGGCCTGGTGGTCACCGACACGCTCTACCGCACGCATCCGGACCTGCCCGAGGGGCAGTTGGCCAAACTGCGGGCCGCGGTGGTCAACTCGCGCGCCCTCGCCGAGGTGGGCCGCGGCCTGGACCTCGGTGCCTTCATCCGGCTCGGCCGGGGCGAGGAGGGCACGGGCGGCCGGGACAAGGCATCCATCCTCGCCGACACCCTGGAAGCGGTGATCGGCGCGGTGTACCTGGACCGGGGACTGGAGGCGGCGGGCGAGCTGGTGCACCGGCTCTTCGACCCGCTGATCGAGAAGTCCGCCGGCCTGGGTGCCGGCCTGGACTGGAAGACCAGCCTTCAGGAACTGACCGCAACCGAAGGTCTCGGGGTACCGGAGTACCTGGTCAGCGAGACCGGTCCGGACCACGAGAAGACCTTCACCGCTGCCGCCCGCGTCGGTGGTGTCTCGTACGGCACCGGCACCGGCCGCAGCAAGAAGGAAGCCGAGCAGCAGGCGGCCGAGTCCGCCTGGCGCGCCATCCGCTCCGCGGCCGAGGAGGCCACGAAGCAGGCGGCGCCGGCGACCGAGGCCGGCACCGGCTCACCGGTTCCCCCGGCTTCCCCGGCCTCTTCGGCATCCCCGGTGGTGCCGCCGGCCGGTGAGCCGGCCGCCGGAGAGCCGACCGTCGGCTGAGGGCTCCGCAACAGAGCCCGACGGCATGTCCCCGCGCCGTGGCGTGGGATCCTCCCGGCCATCCGCCCCGAAGGGGTGCGGGTGGCCGGGGCATCACTGTGCGCGCCCGCCGCGCGGGCACATCTTGTGGAGGAGAGCCGACCGTGCCCGAACTGCCCGAGGTCGAGGTCGTCCGCCGCGGACTTCAGCGCTGGGTCCAGGGCCGTACGGTCGACTCCGTCGAGGTGCTGCACCCGCGCGCCGTGCGGCGGCACACCGCGGGCGCCGTCGACTTCGCCGCCCGGCTGGCCGGCCGGCGCATCGGCACGCCCCGGCGGCGCGGCAAGTACCTGTGGTTGCCGGTCTCGGACGGCCTGGCGGTCCTGGCACACCTGGGCATGAGCGGGCAGCTCCTGGTCCAGCCGCAGGACGCGCCCGACGAGAAGCACCTGCGCGTCCGCATCCGTTTCACCGGCGGCGATCAGGCCGGCACCGGCAGCGGCCAGGCCGTCACCGGTCCCGATCAGGCAGTCATGGGCCTCGGTCAGGCCGTCACCGGCCCCGGCCCCGAAGACCCGGCGGCAGCGGCCGGCACCGAACTGCGCTTCGTCGACCAGCGCACCTTCGGCGGGCTGTCCCTGCACGACACCGTTCCCGGCGATCCCGACGGCCTCCCGGACGTCATCGCGCACATCGCCCGCGACCCGCTCGACCCGGCCTTCGACGACGCCGCCTTCCACGAGGCGCTGCGCCGCCGCCGTACGACGATCAAGCGTGCCCTGCTGGACCAGTCGCTCATCAGCGGTGTCGGCAACATCTACGCCGACGAGGCGCTGTGGCGCTCCCGGCTGCACTACGAGCGCCCGACCGCCACCTTCACCCGGCCCCGTACCGCCGAGCTCCTCGGGCACATCAGGGACGTGATGAACGCCGCGCTGGCGGTCGGCGGCACCAGCTTCGACAGCCTGTACGTCAACGTCAACGGCGAGTCGGGGTACTTCGAGCGGTCGCTGGACGCGTACGGGCGCGAGGACGAGCCGTGCCGCCGCTGCGGCACCGCCGTGCGCCGGCGCCCCTGGATGAACCGCTCCAGCTACTTCTGCCCGCGCTGCCAGCGACCGCCGCGCCCCTGAGCGCGTGGGGGCCGGTGGGCCCTAGGTGTTCTGTCCGGGGAGGTTGTGGACGGTGACAGGGTTCACGGCTGATCGATCTTGAAATGGGTGAGGGCCTTCTGGCCTGGTGTGGATTGCGACATCTGCACCAGCAACAGAAAGGCCCTCGTGGTCCACCGTAATGCACCCCTGACCGAGACAGGCCGCCTGCGTCTGGCCCGCTGCGTGGTCGAGGACGGCTGGCCTCTGCGCCGGGCCGCGGAACGTTTCCAGGTCTCGCCGACCACCGCCCAGCGGTGGGCCGATCGCTACCGCCGGCTCGGCGAGGCAGGCATGACCGACCGCTCCAGCCGCCCGCACTCCAGCCCGCGCCAGACTCCGAGCCGTACCGAACGCCGCATCATCAAGGTCCGCATCCTGCGCCGCTGGGGACCGGCCCGCATCGCTGGCCTCCTCCGGCTGGTGCCCTCGACCGTCCACCGCGTACTGACCCGCTACGGCCTGGCCCGCCTCGCCCATCTGGACCGGGCCACAGGCCGCGTCATCCGCCGCTACGAACGCGACAAGCCCGGCGAACTGGTCCACGTGGACATCAAGAAGCTCGGCAACATCCCCGACGGCGGCGGACACAAGGCCCTGGGCCGCCCGGCGGGCCGCAAGAACCGCTCAGGCACCGGCTACAGCTACATCCACACCGCCGTCGACGACCACTCCCGCCTGGCCTACAGCGAGATCCTCGGCGACGAGAAGAAGGAGACCGCCACCGCCTTCTGGAAGCGGGCCCACGCATTCTTCGCCTCCAGCGGCATCACCGTCGAACGGGTCCTGACCGACAACGGGGCCTGCTACCGCTCACGCGACTGGCGTGACGCCCTGGCGGGAGCCGGGATCTCCCATAGGCGAACCCGGCCCTACCGGCCACAGACGAACGGCAAGGTCGAGCGCCTCAACCGCACCCTGCTGGAGGAGTGGGCCTACGCCCAGCCCTACCGCTCAGAGACCCAACGACGCGAAGCATTCCCCCGCTGGCTGCACACCTACAATCACCACCGCGGACACACCGCGCTCGCAGGCCAACCCCCCGCCAGCCGCGTCCCCAACCTCACAGGGCAATACACCTAGGCGTCAGGAGTGCTCGGCGTCGTAGCGCTCGCGCGCGGCCAGGACCGCCGGCATCCGGTCCTCCACCAGCCCGATCAGCGACAGGAGCCGCTCGGCGACCTCCCGGCCCAGCGGCGTCAGCTCGTAGTCCACCCGCGGCGGGTTGGTGGGCTGCGCCTCGCGCCGTACGAGCCCGTCGCGCTCCAGCGCGTGCAGGGTCTGCGCGAGCATCTTCTCGCTCACCCCGTCCACCCGGCGCCGCAGCTCGTTGAACCGGAACGTGCCGTCGTGCAGCGCGCCCAGGGTCAGGCCGCCCCAGCGGTCGGTGACGTGCTTGAGCGTGTCGCGGGACGGACAGGTGCGGGCGAAGACGTCGAAGGCCAGGTCGTCCGTGCTGCCGGCCCGGCACTTCTCTTCCTCGGGAGTGCTGTGGTTCTGGGTGGCCATGCGTTCACCATACTCCCGCACAGCGCTAACCGACGGGTTGCGCTTTCCAAAAGTTAGTGCTTCTCTGGATCTCGCCACGCCGCACCGGCACTCCGCCGCGCGGCGCCGCCCATCCGTGCACGTCCCGAAGGAGCACCCTGATGTCCTCTGCCGCCCCCGTCGTCTCGATCGCCTTCCACTCGGGTTACGGCCACACCGCCGTCATCGCCGAGGCGGTCCGCACCGGCGCCGCCGAAGCGGGTGTCACCGTCCACTTCATAGAGGTCGACAAGATCACCGACGACCAGTGGGAGCTGCTCGACGCCTCCGACGCGATCGTCTTCGGCTCGCCGACCTACATGGGCACCGCCTCCGGCGCCTTCCACACCTTCGCCGAGGCCACCGCCGCCCGCTGGGCCACCCGCGCCTGGCAGGACAAGCTCGCCGCCGGCTTCACCAACTCCGCCTCCAAGAGCGGCGACAAGCTGCACACGCTCCAGTTCTTCACGGTGCTGGCCGCCCAGCACGGCATGAGCTGGGTCAGCCTGAACCTGATGCCGGGCTGGAACTCCTCGACGGCCTCCGAGAACGACCTCAACCGCCTGGGCTTCTTCCTCGGCGCCGCGGCGCAGTCCAACAACGACCAGGGTGCCGAGGGCGTCCACAAGTCCGACATCGCCACCGCCGAGCACCTCGGCCGCCGGATCGCGGAGCAGACCGCCGTCTTCACCGCGGGCCGTGCCGCGCTGGCCGCCGCTCAGGCTTCCTGAAATCCGCCGGCCCTCGTGCGTGCGTACGAGTGACGGCCGCACGTCCGTACGTGTGACGGCCGCGCTCCGGGCCACGGCTCAGAAGCCGAAGCTCTGCACCCACCAAGGGCCGCCCGGACCGAAGTGGACGCCGACCCCCAGCGTCTTGTAGTCGCGGTTGAGGATGTTGGCGCGGTGCCCAGGGCTGTTCATCCACGTCTCCATGACGGCCCGGGCGTCGGCCTGGCCGCGGGCGATGTTCTCCCCGCCCAGGTTCTCCACGCCCGCCGCGCGTGCGCGGTCCCACGGGCTGCGGCCGTCCGGGTCGGTGTGGGAGAAGAACCCGCGGCGGGCCATGTCCTCGCTGAAGTCCTGCGCCTGCCGGTCCAGTTGGGGGTCGGCGGTGAGCGGCGGCACCCCGGCCTTCGCGCGCTCCTGGTTCACCAGCGTCAGCACCTGCGAGACGACGGAGGAGGACGGCGCGTCGGGGGCCCGGGTCGCGCCGGCCGTCTGCTTCGGGGTCTGCGGGTCCCGCGGTTCCCGGGGAACGTCCGGGCTCCGCGGAGCCTTGGGGTCCGCCTGGCCGTCCCGGTTGCCGGGGTCCTCGGGGTCCGGCGCCCCGGGCTTGTCCCGCGGCTCCTGCGCGCCGGGTATCCGCGAGGGCCCGGCGGTCCCCCGGGGCGCGGGAGCGGTGGACGGCCCGGTGGAGGAGCCGGCGTGGCCGGTACGGTCCGGCAGCGGGCCGCGCGCCGTGCCGCGGCTGGCCGGCTGTGTGGCGCGCTCGCCGGCGGCGCCGGTCCGCGGGTTCTGCGCCTGGACGCCGGCCGCCGCCCCGGCCCGTATCCGCTCGCCGGGGCCGTCGGTCGCCACGTCGTACCGGCCCCCGCCGGGCACCAGCCCCGAGGCGACCGCCACCGCGCCCATCGCCACGGCGGCGGAGGCCCCGAGCAGTCCGGTGCGCACCGGCGCGGAACGGCGGCCGTCCGCGGCCCGCCGGCCACCCGCCGTACGGTGGGCGCGGTGCCGGCCGCCGGGCGCCTCGGCGGGCCCCTCGCCCACCGGCCCGGTCCCGGTGGGCACTTGGGGAACGACGCGTCGATGGCGGCCCATTCGCTGCCTTCCTTCCGTCATCGGCGTCAACGCGCCTCACTCGTAAGGGTGATCCTTGTTGCCGGGCGACTGTACGGCATGGCGCAAGAGGCCGAAGTGCCGCTGGTGCAATTGGCCGGTTAGCGTACAAGCATGAACGATGATGTCCGTTTGACCGCATGGGTGCGGGGTCGTGTCCAGGGTGTCGGCTTCCGCTGGTTCACGCGAGCCAACGCCCTGCGCATCGGTGACCTCACCGGCTTCGCCTCGAACCTTGAGGACGGCAGGGTGCAGGTCGTCGCCGAGGGCCCGCGCGAGGCTTGCGAAGAACTGCTGGAGTGGCTGCGTACGGGTGACACGCCCGGGAAGGCCGAGGGCGTCACCGAGATCTGGGACACACCGCGCGGCGGCTACGACGGCTTCGCGATCCGGTAGGAGGGCTTCCGGCGCGGCCCGTGCTCGCGCTCCGTACACCCCGCGCCCGCGCCGGCGTCAGATGCATACAGCAGACATGACCTGGTGGTTGCCAACTCGGCCGACCCATGGAAGGCTGCGGCAGTAAGGATGATCTCCACGCCCCGTCGGGACCTTTCCGGCGAGTTCGGCGCAGAGCCTGGTGGCCGCGCACTCGCAGGTACCCGACGATACGGGGCGTGATCGTGTTGACCCTCAAACTTTTTGGTGAGACTCTGGAAGCCCCGCGCACCTTAGCTGTTTGGCATTGATCGCACAAGTGATGACAAGCACCGCGGGTGCGAATCCCTCACGACCCACACCGCTTCGGTCGGTCACTCAGTGTGGAGGACCATCCATCATGGCAAAGGCGCTTCTCGGTTACGTCGGCGGCTCCGATCCCCGAGTCCTCTCCGAGATGCGACGGCTTCAGCAGCGCGTCCAGGACCTCGAATCCGAACTCATCCGGATCCAGGCCGAGAACGACATGCTGTCCGCTGCCGCACGTCACGACGACTCGATGCTCGACGGCATCGACGTACCCCAGGCGGAGCCCGCGTATTCCTGACCCCCGCCCCCGGGGGGTTGCCGGGCTGCTCCGTCGGCCGCTTGAGGCACCATCTCAGCGAGATCTGCAAGGGACGCTTCGGCGTCCCTTCGTCGTTTCCGCCTCTTTCCGCGTCTCGCCGTTGTTGTCGTCCGTTGTTCTTCCCGTGTGCCCGGCTTCGGCTCCAGGCCGTTTCCCTCACGTCTGATGTGCCCTGCACCTTCCCCGGTGAAACCGAAAACACCAGCGGAGGAGCGGTCGCAGCCCCGCCGGACGCCCCCCGCGCCGGGGGCCCGCGCGGGAGCCCGCGCCGGGGGGCGGGCCGGGCGGGGACGGCCGGTAGAGTCCGAAGACGTGCATCTCAAGAGCCTGACCCTGCGGGGCTTCAAGTCCTTCGCCTCCGCCACGACACTGCGTTTCGAGCCCGGTATCACCTGTGTCGTGGGCCCCAACGGATCCGGCAAGTCCAACGTCGTGGACGCGCTGTCCTGGGTCATGGGCGAGCAGGGCGCCAAGACCCTGCGCGGCGGCAAGATGGAGGACGTGATCTTCGCCGGGACGACCGGCCGTCCGCCGCTGGGCCGCGCCGAGGTCTCGCTGACCATCGACAACTCCGACGGGGCGCTGCCCATCGAGTACACCGAGGTCACCCTCACCCGCACGATGTTCCGCAACGGCGGCAGCGAGTACCAGATCAACGGTGACACCTGCCGGCTGCTGGACATCCAGGAACTGCTCTCCGACTCCGGCATCGGCCGTGAGATGCACGTCATCGTCGGACAGGGACAGCTCGACTCCGTCCTGCACGCCGACCCGATGGGACGCCGGGCCTTCATCGAGGAGGCGGCCGGCGTCCTCAAGCACCGCAAGCGCAAGGAGAAGGCGCTGCGGAAGCTGGAGGCGATGCGGGCGAACCTGGCCCGCGTACAGGACCTGACCGACGAGCTGCGCCGGCAGCTCAAGCCGCTGGGGCGGCAGGCCGCGGTCGCCCGGCGGGCCGCCGTCATCCAGGCCGATCTGCGCGACGCGAAGCTGCGGCTGCTCGCCGACGACCTGAGTGCCCTGCGGGCGGCGCTGCGGGCGGAGATCGCGGACGAGGCGGCGCTCAGGCAGCGCAAGGAGACCGCCGAGGCCCGGCTGCGCGAGGCGCTGCGCCGGGAGAGCGACCTGGAGGAGGAGGTGCGGACACTGACCCCGCGCCTCCAGCGGGCCCAGCACACCTGGCACGAGCTGGCGCAGCTCGCGGAGCGCGTACGCGGCACGGTCTCGCTGGCCCAGGCGCGGGTCAACAGCGCCCGCAACGCCCCGAGGAGGAGCGGCGGGGCCGGGACCCCGAAGAGCTGGAGCGCGAGGCGGCCCGTATCCGGGAGCAGGAGGCGGAGCTGGAAGCCGCGCTGGAGGCGGCGAGCCGGGCGCTGGAGGACACCGTCGCGCACCGGGCCGAGCTGGAGCGGCGGCTGATGGAGGAGGAGCGGCGGCTGCGGGACGCCGCCCGGGCCATCGCCGACCGGCGCGAGGGGCTGGCCCGGCTGCACGGGCAGGTCACCGCCGCGCGCGGCCGGGCCGCCTCCGCCCAGGCCGAGATCGGCCGGCTCGCCGCGGCCCGGGACGAGGCCCGGGAGCGCGCGGCCACCGCTCAGGAGGAGTACGAGCGGCTGCGGGCGCAGGCCGACGGGGCGGCCACGGACGACGAGGAGCTGGCGCGGCGCCACGAGGACGCCCGGCGCGAGCTGGCCGAGGCCGAGACGGCGCTGTATACCGCCTCCGAGGAGCTGACCGCCGCGGAACGCCGGCGGGCCGCGCTCGCCGCCCGGCACGAGACGCTCGCGCTGGGCCTGCGGCGCAAGGACGGCACGGACACGCTGCTCGGCGCGGCCGGCCGGCTCGGCGGTGTGCTGGGCCCGGCGGCGGAGCTGCTGGAGGTGACTCCCGGGTACGAGATCCCGGTGGCGGCGGCGCTGGGGGCCGCGGCGGACGCGGTGGCGGTCGACGGCCCGGCCGCCGCGGCCGAGGCGATCCGGCTGCTGCGCGAGCAGGACGGGGGCCGCGCGGCGCTGCTCCTGAGCGGCGGGCCCGGCGCGGACGGCGCTGCGGCCCCTGCGTCTTCCCCCGCACCCGTACGTCCCGCGCCGCCCGGCGACGCGCCGTGGGCGGCCGGACTCGTCGGCGGGCCGAGCGGCATCGAGGCCGCCGCACGGTGGCTGCTGCGCGATGTGGTGGTGGTCGCGACGCTCGAAGAGGCGCAGCAACTGGTCGCAGCACGGCCGGAGTTGACGGCGGTGACCGCCGAAGGCGACGTGCTGGGCGCGCACTTCGCGCAGGGCGGGTCGGCCGGCGCGCCGAGCCTGCTGGAGGTACGGGCGTCCGTGGACGAGGCCGCCGCCCAGCTCGCCGAACTGGACACCCGGTGCGCCCGCCTGGCGGCGGAACAGCAGGACGCCCGGCAGCGGCGCGCGGAACGTGCCGCGCTGGTCGAGGAGTTGGCGGAGCGCCGGCGCGCCGCGGACGGGGAGAAGTCGCGGGCCGCGGAGACGCTGGGACGGCTCGGCGGGCAGGCGCGGGCGGCGGCCGAAGAGGCGCAGCGGGCGGATGCCGCCGCCGCGCGGGCCGAGGAGGCACTGGTGCGGGCCACCGAGGAGGCCGAGGAACTGGCCGAACGGCTGGCCGTGGCCCAGGAGTCGCCGGGGAGGAGGAGCCGGACACCTCCCTGCGCGACCGGCTCGCCGCGGACGGCGCCAACGCGCGCCAGACCGAGATGGAGGCCCGCCTCCAGGCCCGTACGCACGAGGAGCGGGTCAAGGGACTCGCCGGACGGGCGGAGTCACTGGACCGGGCCGCGCGGGCCGAGCGCGAGGCGCGGGCGCGGGCCGAACGGCGGCGCGCCCGGCTGCGCCGGGAAGCGAAGGTGGCCGCGGCGGTCGCCTCGGGCGCCCAGCAGCTCCTGGCGCACGTCGAGGTCTCGCTCGTACGGACGCAGGAGGAGCGGGCCGCGGCGGAGGAGGCCAGGGCCGAACGGGAAGCGGCGCTGGTGGCCGAGCGCAATCAGGCGCGGGAGCTGAAGGAGGAGCTGGACAAGCTGACGGACTCGGTGCACCGGGGCGAGGTGCTCGGTGCCGAGAAGCGTATGAAGATCGAGCAGTTGGAGACCAAGGCGCTGGAGGAGCTGGGGGTGGAGCCGGCCGGTCTGATGGCGGAGTACGGCCCGGACCAGCCCGTACCGCCGTCCCCGCCCGCCCCGGGCGAGGAGCTGCCCGAGGACCCGGAGGACCCCCGGAACCGGCCGGTGCCCTATGTGCGCGCCGAACAGGAGAAGCGGCTCAAGGCCGCCGAGCGGGCGTACCAGCAGCTCGGGAAGGTGAACCCGCTGGCACTTGAGGAGTTTGCGGCGCTCGAAGAGAGGCACAAGTTCCTGGGAGAGCAGCTTGAAGACTTGAAGAAGACCCGGGCCGACCTGATGCGGGTGGTCAAGGAGGTCGACGCGCGGGTGGAGCAGGTGTTCACCGAGGCGTTCCAGGACACCGCGCGGCAGTTCGAGGGTGTGTTCGCGCGGCTGTTCCCGGGAGGTGAGGGCCGGCTGGTCCTGACGGACCCCTCGGACATGCTGGCGACCGGCGTGGACGTCGAGGCCCGTCCGCCGGGCAAGAAGGTCAAGCGGCTGTCGCTGCTGTCGGGCGGCGAGCGGTCGCTGACCGCGGTGGCGCTGCTGGTGTCGATCTTCAAGGCCCGCCCCAGTCCGTTCTATGTGATGGACGAGGTGGAGGCGGCGCTGGACGACACCAATCTCCAGCGGCTGATCGGGATCATGGCGGAGCTCAAGGAGAGCTCGCAGCTCATCGTGATCACGCATCAGAAGCGGACGATGGAGGTCGCCGACGCGCTGTACGGCGTCTCGATGCAGGGCGACGGCGTTTCCAAGGTCATCAGCCAGCGGCTTCACTGAAACCGCCCAAGATCAGTTCACAACTTGAACGAACTGCCCTAACGGCCCCGGTGAAACAAATTCATCACGCACTATTGACTTCGAAACTTGAAGGCATAGTCTCGGCAACGTTGCTTTTACCTTCAAGTGGTGGTTACCCCCAACCTATGCGCCACTAGAAGGGCCAGCCCCCTACGCCCGGCAGCGCAGCCGGGCCACTGGAGTACACGTTGACCAGCACCGCGCAGCCGACGGTCTCGGAAGGCCGAAAGGCCCAGCCCGACCACCTCGGCCATGTCATCTTCATCACCGCGGCTGCCGCGATGGGCGGCTTCCTCTTCGGCTACGACAGCTCCGTGATCAACGGCGCCGTCGAGGCGATCCGCGGCCGTTACGACGTCGGCTCGGCCGGCCTCGCCCAGGTGATCGCCATTGCGCTGATCGGCTGCGCCATCGGCGCCGCGACCGCGGGCCGGCTCGCGGACCGCATCGGCCGCATCCGTGTGATGCAGATCGCCGCGGCGCTGTTCACCGTCAGCGCGGTCGGCTCCGCCCTGCCCTTCGCCCTGTGGGACCTGGCCATGTGGCGCGTCCTGGGCGGCATCGCCATCGGTATGGCCTCGGTCATCGGCCCCGCCTACATCGCCGAGGTCGCGCCGCCCGCCTACCGCGGCCGGCTCGGCTCCTTCCAGCAGGCCGCGATCGTCATCGGCATCGCCATCTCCCAGCTCGTGAACTGGGGCATCCTCAACCTCGCCGACGGCGACCAGCGCGGCAAGCTGGCCGGCCTGGAGGCATGGCAGTGGATGCTCGGCGTCATGGTCGTCCCGGCCCTCCTGTACGGCCTGCTCTCCTTCGCCATCCCCGAGTCCCCCCGCTTCCTGATCTCCGTCGGCAAGACCGACAAGGCCAAGGAAGTGCTGTCCGAGGTCGAGGGCCACGGCGTGGACCTGGACGTGCGCGTCGCCGAGATCAAGGACGCGATGCGCCGTGAGCACAAGTCGAGCTTCAAGGACCTGCTGGGCGGCAAGGGCGGCTTCCTGCCGATCGTCTGGGTCGGCATCGGCCTGTCGGTCTTCCAGCAGCTCGTCGGCATCAACGTGGCGTTCTACTACTCCTCGACGCTGTGGCAGTCGGTCGGCATCAACCCGAGCAGCTCGTTCTTCTACAGCTTCACCACCTCGATCATCAACATCATCGGCACCGTCATCGCGATGATCTTCGTGGACAAGATCGGCCGCCGCCCGCTGGCGCTCATCGGCTCGGCCGGCATGGCCATCGCGCTCGCCCTGGAAGCCTGGGCCTTCGCGTCCAAGTCCGCCGCCGGCACCCTGCCGACCGCTCAGGGCACCGTCGCGCTGATCGCCGCGCACGCCTTCGTCCTCTTCTTCGCCCTGTCCTGGGGCGTGGTGGTCTGGGTCTTCCTCGGCGAGATGTTCCCCAACCGCATCCGTGCCGCCGCCCTGGGCGTCGCCGCCAGCGCGCAGTGGATCGCCAACTGGGCCATCACCGCCAGCTTCCCGAGCCTGTCGGACTGGAACCTCTCGGGTACGTACGTGATCTACGCGGTCTTCGCCCTGCTCTCGATCCCCTTCGTGCTGAAGTACGTCAAGGAGACCAAGGGCAAGGCGTTGGAGGAGATGGGCTAACACCCCCCCGCCAGCCTCTCTCCTCAGCCCCCCGTACTGCCCCGGCTCGCCTCCGAGCCGGGGCAGTACGCATATGCCGGCGGGCCGGCCGCGACGCGCACCACTCTTCCTCCGTGTGCTCGCACATCCCCGTACGTCTTGCGCGGGCGGCCCGCCGCACAGCGGATACGGCGCCAAGGAGCGCCCGCCCGCCGGCCGGCTTCCGGGAGGCGTACGGACACGTCTGGTTCGGCAGGAAGGGAGCGGCCCTCGCCCCGTACGCCGCGCCGCACGCAGGAGTACGCCGTCGGCTTCGATGGATGCGAACCGGGACAGGGATGCCCCGGAGCGTGCCGCGCCACCACCGGTCCCCGCCGGGTGCCTCGCCGGGCAGGAATCGGGCATGTATCGGTCATAAAAGAATGCATCGGACATGAAAACGCCCCCTCCGCCGGGATGATGGCGAAGGGGACGCGGGCCGAGGCGCAGTCGGACTCAGGTCACCAGGGGGTGGGCGCCTCCGCAAGGCGTACGGCCGACCGGACGGCCGGCCGTACGGAAGGTGCTCAGGCGACCGGGGCGGGCGCGGGCTCGGTCGGCACCGGCTCCTGCGCCGGCACCGTCTCCTTGGGCTTGGGCAGCACCGCGAAGACCACCGCGGCGATCACGATCGTCGCCGCCCAGCCCAGGCCGTGCTCGCCGAGCCAGGTCGTGGCCAGCGGACCGGTGAACCACTCCACCTTGGTCAGGCACAGCCCCACGACCAGGGCGGCGGCCCAGGCGCTCATCGCCTGCCAGCAGAAGCCGCCGGCGTACCAGTAGCGGCTGGTGCGCCCGGTGTCCATCAGGCTCTTGGCGTCGTAGCGGACCGTACGGCGGTAGCGGCGTGCCATGTCCACGGCGTAGACGCCGATCCAGGCGGAGAAGGAGACCGCCAGCAGCGTGAGGAAGGTGATGAACTGGCCGATGAAGTCCTTGGCCACCAGCATCATGAACAGGCCGCCGACCAGGCTGATGACGGCGTTGATGCTCACGGCCATGGCGCGCGGCAGCTTGACGCCCATGGTCTGGGCGGTGAAGCCGGCCGAGTACATCGACAGGCTGTTGATCAGCAGCATGCCTACCAGCGCGGTGATGAGGTAGGGAATCGCGATCCAGCCCGGGAGGGCCTCGCCCAGGAAGGACATCGGGTCGGTGTTCTGGCTGGCCAGTTCCGGCTTGGAGACGGCCATGATGCCGCCCATCAGGACCATCGGCAGCAGCACCAGGGCCGCGCCGGAGACGGTCGTACCGACGATCTTCTTGCCGGAGGCGGAGTGCGGCAGGTAGCGGGCGAAGTCCGGCCCGGTGGGGACCCAACTGATGCCGCCGGCCGCGATCGTGCCGATACCGGCGATCATCAGGGCGGTGCTGCCCGCCGACCGGGAGAAGACCTCGTGCCAGGGCGTCTTGACGATCAGGTAGACCAGCACCATCACGCTGAAGATGCTGAACAGGTACGTGGAGTACTTGTTGCAGAGGTTCAGGGCCTTGCGGCCCATGCCGCTGACCAGGAATGTCGTGGCCACGAAGCCGAGCAGGGTGACGACGACCAGCACGTTGTTGCTCTTGATGCCGAAGAGCAGGTCGAGCACGGTCAGTACGGCGTACGCGCCGCTGACCGCGTTGATGGTCTCCCAGCCGAAGCGGGCGACCCACAGGATCGCGCCGGGGAAGTAGTTGCCGCGGACGCCGAAGGCGGCGCGGGAGAGCAGTGCGCCCGGCGCGCCGCCCCACTTGCCGGAGACGGACAGTACGCCCACCAGGCCGAAGGAGATGACGGAGGCGATGGCGGCGACGATCAGAACCTGCCAGAAGTTCAGACCGTTGGTGATCACCAGGGAGGCCCCCATGGTGAGCAGCAACACGCTGATGTTGGCGGCGACCCAGGTCGGGAAGAGTTCCCGGACCCGGCCGTGACGTTCGTTGTCGGGGACGGGTTCGATGCCCCGTGTCTCGACGGCGCCTTCGGTTTCAGGAGTGGACGTGGTGCCCATGGTGCAGGTGTCTCCGTGCGGGTTCAGGCAGCGGCTGTGGTGCCTGGCGGGGGGAGGGGTGTTGCAAGTGTTGCCAGGGACTCTACGCGCGTTGCGCAGCCGAACTCCATCGTACTTTGATCCAACTTCGTGCCGTACGTCCTATTGGATCCCCTGACGGCTCCGCCCCGCACGCGGAGCCGTCAAAGCATCCTGGAACGGGTCAGATGCCCTGGTGGGAAGGGCGGTCGCCGGTGGTCGCGAGGTCCAGGACGGGCCGCCGCTGCGAGACGCCGGGGTCCGCCTGGCGCAGCAGCTCCTCGCTGTCGTCGACCGGTGGGTAGATCCAGTTCCGGTTGATGTCGCGCTTGAGGGTCTTGGCGAACCCCCGGGGGGCCTCGCGCAGCGCCCGGTCCCAGCCCACGGTGGACACCGCGCCCGCGCTGCCGAGGTCCAGGCAGGTGGAGTACGGGTCGGGGGCGAAGGGCGTCGGGGGGAGCCCCAGCAGGTCGGCGGCGGCGTTGTGACCTGCGGTCTTGCCCAGCGGTACGGCGTGCTGGCAGCTCTGCATGACCGTGTGGCCGTCCTCGGCCGGGGCCGCCGCGGTGTCCCCGGCGGCGTACACCCGGGGCACGCCGGACACCCGCAGACAGGCGTCGACGGCCAGCCGCCCCAGCCGGTCGCGCCCGGCGGGGATCTGCGCGGTCAGGGGGCTGGCCTGCATCCCGGCGGTCCACACGACCGTATGGGCCGGTATGCGGGTGCCGTCCGAGAGAAGCGCCGATGATCCGTCCAGGCTCTCCAGCGTGACGCCCAGACGGCGCCGGACGGACAGGAGGTCCAGGGCGTCCTCGATGACCGGCCGGGCCGCGTCGCCCAGCTCGGGGCCGACCAGCGCGGCCCGCTCCACCAGCACCACTTCGACCTCGTGTGCCGCGCTCACCGGGGCCGCCGCCGTGCGCAGCCGGTCCACCAGCTCGGTGGCGATCTCCAGGCCGGTGAAACCCGCGCCGACGACCACGGCGGTGAAGCGACCCGGAGCCGCGGGCCGGGTGCGCAGGGCGCCGAGGTGTTCCTCCAGGGCGACCGCGCCGGCCATGGTGTCGATGTCGTGGAGGTGCTCGGCACCGGGAAGTTCCGGGCGGATCACCTGACTGCCGGTGGCCAGCACCAGCCGTTCGTAGCCGACCTCGGTGGTCGTGCCGTCGGCGGCGGTGGCGGTGACCCGCCGCCGGGTGGTGTCGACGGCGGTGGCGGTGGCGGCGATCCGCCGGACGCCGATCGGGTCCAGGACGCGGTCGAAGGGGACGCTGTAGGCGGCCGGGTCCGCCTCATAGAGGCGGGGCCGGATCGTCAGGGCGTCGTTGGGGGCGAGCAGGGCGACCGTGCGGGAGGAGCCGTGGTCCCGCAGGACGCGGGTGGCCGCCGCCGCGCTCCAGGTACCGGCGAACCCGCCCCCAAAACCAGGACGTCAAACATCCAGATTCCCCTTCCATCGCTCCGCGGGCCGTCCCGCAGAATTAACCTGGATAGTACACGTCCAGGTTCGCGCGTACAGCCTCCAGGTTCTGCCGTACGGCTTCCGGAAGCCGCCGGTGCGGCGCCCGGAAGCTGTCGGTGCAGCGCGCGGAAGTCGTCGGTGCAGCTCCTGGAAGCCGGGAGTGCCCGATACTGGGTGCGTTATGGAATTCGTCATCCTTGCTGTAGTCATCGCTGTGGTCGCGCTCGGCGCGATCAGCGGGCTCGTCGTCAGCAGCCGCAAGAAAAAGCAGTTGCCGCCGGCCCGCCGACCACTCCGTCCGTCACCGCGCCTCCCGCGGAACCGCGGGTCGGTGAGGACGCCGAGACCCCCCGCGACGAACCCCGTCGCACCATCGAAGAAGTCGACCTGCCGCCGGCCACGGCCCCGGCCCCGGAGGCCGAGGCCCCGGCTCCGGCCGTCGAACCGGAGGCGCCCGCCGCGCCGGCGGTGGAGGTCCCCGAGCCCACCGCCGGCCGTCTCGTACGCCTGCGGGCCCGGCTCTCCCGCTCGCAGAACTCCCTGGGCAGGGGCCTGCTGACCCTCCTGTCCCGGGAACACCTCGACGAGGACACCTGGGAGGAGATCGAGGACACGCTGCTGACCGCCGACGTCGGCGTCGCGCCCACGCAGGAGCTCGTGGAGCGGCTGCGCGAGCGCGTGAAGGTGCTCGGCACCCGTACGCCCGAAGAGCTGCGGGCGCTGCTGCGCGAAGAGCTGCTCACTCTGATCGGTACGGACGCGGACCGCACGGTCGCCACCGGGAACGGCATCGGCAAGGACGGCCAGGAGATCCCCGGGGTCGTCATGGTCGTCGGCGTCAACGGCACCGGCAAGACCACCACCACCGGCAAGCTCGCCCGGGTCCTGGTCGCCGACGGCAAGTCCGTGGTGCTCGGCGCCGCCGACACCTTCCGTGCCGCCGCCGCCGACCAGCTCCAGACCTGGGGTGAGCGGGTCGGCGCCCGTACGGTCCGCGGACCCGAGGGCGGCGACCCGGCGTCGATCGCCTTCGACGCGGTGAAGGAAGGTATCGCCGAGAGCGCGGACGTCGTCCTCATCGACACCGCGGGCCGGCTGCACACCAAGACCGGGCTGATGGACGAGCTCGGCAAGGTCAAGCGCGTCGTGGAGAAGCACGGGCCGGTCGGCGAGGTGCTGCTCGTCCTGGACGCCACCACCGGACAGAACGGCCTGGTGCAGGCGCGGGTCTTCGCGGAGGTCGTGGACATCACCGGTGTCGTGCTCACCAAGCTGGACGGCACGGCCAAGGGCGGCATCATCGTCGCGGTCCAGCGTGAACTGGGCGTACCGGTCAAGCTCGTGGGCCTGGGCGAGGGCGCGGACGACCTGGCGCCGTTCGAGCCGGAGGCGTTCGTCGACGCGCTCATCGGCGACTGACAGCCGCACGGCTGCCCGCCCGACAGGGCCTGAAGGGCTGAAGGGCTCAAGGAGCGCCCCGCCGCGTCACGGAGACGCGGTGGGGCGCTTTCGCGTCTCGCCGCGTGTGTCTATGTGCGCCACGTGCCCCACGTGCCTTTACGTGCTTATGCGTGCTTTAGCGTGTTCCGCGTATCGCTGTGCCGCTCACGTCGCCGTCAGGCGCCGCTCCGCCGGCCCCCTTGGTGCGCGGACCGGTGGCAGACGTACGCCAGGGTGCCCAGCAGCAGACGGGCCTGCGGGGGCCGGCCGGCCGCCTCCAGGGTCGGCGGGCGCAGCCAGCGCATGGGTCCGAGGCCGCCGAGGTCGCACGGCGGGGCGGTGATGTAATCGCCGGGCCCCAGGCAGCCGAGATCCAGGGCGGCGTCGTCCCAGCCCATCCGGTACAGCAGCCCGGGGAGGCCGGCGGCGGCCCCCGGGGCCACGAAGAACAGTGCCCGCCCGGTCGGCGTGGCGGCCACCGGGCCCAG
This sequence comes from Streptomyces sp. MST-110588, assembly GCF_022695595.1. NCBI lineage: Bacteria > Bacillati > Actinomycetota > Actinomycetes > Kitasatosporales > Streptomycetaceae > Streptomyces > Streptomyces sp. MST-110588. The sequence continues at coordinate 2,111,459 of NZ_CP074380.1, read as the reverse complement.
CGGCAGGCCCATCCTCTCCAGCCGTACCAGCGCGCTGCGGCCCGCCGCCTCCAGTACCTCCAGGATGTCGAACGAGCGCCCCACCGGGAGCAGGACGGCCGCGCCCGGGGTGCGGGCCCAGGCCGCCGCGGCCTCTTCGAGAGTGGCGCCGGCCGGCAGTTCCCGCGCGAACTCCAAGGGGTGCGCTCCCGGCGCCGGACAGCCGGGCGCGCCGCACGAGCATTCCGTACGGCCGTTGCCGCCGCGCAGCGCACGGGCGCCGGGCACCACGTCCCAGCCCCACAGGCCGGTGTACTCCGCCACCGCCGTGCTCTCGGACGAGCGGGTTCGGCGCCGCGTAGTGGACCGCATGTCCCGGATGCCGCCGATCGTGAAGCCCATACCCCCTCCAACGGGTGGTGTGTGCCGGTGGTTACGAGCCGGAGCGCCATCGTTACACTCCGTTGACGTTCGAGGCCCCCCAAAGGCGTGTGGTGGTGTGATGGGTGGTGCGAAGAAGGGTGTGCGCCTTCGCGCGCTTCTGTCCGCCCAACCCTCCGCGACCAGTGTCAAGTCAATCGCGCCTACTGCCTCGTGAGTTCATTCGAAGGGGTGGCGAATGGTGGCGTTTCCGGGATCGCCCTCGCCGGAGCCGTGATCGTAGGATTACTTTCAGTGCACGAACCTCGGAGAAACGTCAGTCGTACGGGTATGCCGGAGGCAAGCCACAGTCCGTCCTCGCGGGCGAACGTGGTTGACCGGTTTCCGTGATCGGGTAGACGAACTCCCGGACGGACCCGTCCCGGCGGACGGCATCCGGCCCGTCGGTTCGCGGGCAGAGCGGTGATTCGGGATGGGGGCGTTCCCAATGGGCGGCAATGGCGGCACCGGTGCTGACAAGCGCCCCAACGAGCAACTGCGCTCGTGGTTCGTGCGCAGCGGCTGGTCCAAGGGCGAACTGGCGCGCCAGGTCAACCGCCGCGCCCGGCAGATGGGCGCCCACCACGTCAGTACGGACACCTCCCGCGTACGGCGCTGGCTGGACGGCGAGCAGCCGCGCGAGCCCATCCCGCGCATCCTGTCCGAGCTGTTCTCCGAGCGCTTCGGCTGTGTGGTCGGCGTCGAGGAGCTGGGACTGCGCTCCGCCCACCAGTCACCGTCCGTCTCCGGCGTGGACCTGCCCTGGGCCGGCCCCCAGACGGTCTCCCTGATCAGCGAATTCTCCCGCAGCGACCTGATGCTGGCCCGGCGCGGCTTCCTGGGGACGTCGCTGGGGCTCTCCGCGGGACCCGCCCTGATCGAGCCGATGCAGCGCTGGCTGGTGCCGGTGAGCGCGGGGCCCGGCGGGGAGGCACAGCCGGTCTCCCTCGACCGGAGCCGGCGCGCCTCGCAACTGTCCGGGCCGGAGCTGGACCTGCTGGAGGAGACGACCGTGATGTTCCGGCAGTGGGACGCCCAGTGCGGCGGCGGACTGCGCCGCAAGGCGGTGGTCGGCCAACTGCACGAGGTCACCGACCTGCTCCAGGAGCCCCACCCCGAAGAGGTCTCCAGACGGCTGTTCAGGGTCGCCGCCGAACTGGCCGAGCTGGCCGGGTGGATGAGCTACGACGTCGGCCTCCAGCCCACCGCCCAGAAGTACTTCGTCCTCGCGCTGCACGCCTCCAAGGAAGCCGGCGACCGCCCGCTCGGCTCGTACGTCCTGTCCAGCATGAGCCGCCAGATGATCCATCTGGACCGTCCGGACGACGCCCTGGAACTGATCCACCTCGCGCAGTACGGCAGCCGGGAGACCGCGACGCCGCGTACGCAGGCGATGCTGTATGCGATGGAGGCGCGGGCGTACGCGGGCATGGGCCAGCCCGGCAAGGTCAAACGGGCCGTGCGGATGGCCGAGGACACCTTCGCCGACGTCCAGACGGGCGAGCCCGAGCCGGACTGGATCCGCTTCTTCTCGGAGGCCGAGCTGAACGCGGAGAACGCCCACTCCTACCGCGACCTGGCCTATGTCGCCGGACGCAGCCCGACCTACGCCTCGCTGGCCCGCCCCGTGATGGAGCGGGCGGTCCAGCTCTTCGGCGAGGACGATGAGCACCAGCGCTCGTACGCCCTCAACCTGATCGGCATGGCGACGGTCCATCTGCTGGAACAGGAGCCGGAACAGTGTGCGGTGCTGGCGCGGCAGGCCATCCCGCTGGCCAGAAAGGTGCGCTCGGAGCGGGTCAACACCCGGCTGCGCAAGACCGTGGACATCGCCTCGCGGCATTACGACAACGTCGCCGAGGTGATCCAGCTCAGTGACGAGCTGGCGCGCGAACTGCCGGAAACCGCCGCGGAGGCCATCTGATGGCCTGCGCCTCTGATCGTTCGCGCCCTGACCTCCGCTCTTCGGCCCCCGACCTCTGGACTTCGCCCCTGGATCCGGTCTCCGCCGGAACGTGACTCCGTCTGACGGCGCCCCAGCCCCCGGCCGCGGCCACCGCCCCAACAGCCCGACTCGGCTCCCCCACGCCAGGTCCTGCGGGCGGCAGTCGCGGCCGGGCCATGCGTGGGGCCGGAAGCGGCGGCCAGAGTAGGGCGAGGGGAGCGGTGGGGCGCCAGGCGTGGGGCGGCGGGCCGATCCCGTAATTCATAGGGGCGTAACACACACGCCTTCTTCGTCACTGCGGTGAAACATCGACGGGTTCTGGCTGAAACCGTGCTGCGACAGCCTCGTGGCGAAAGCCGGCCCACCCAGCTCCACACCCGCACGGGCCGCATCGACGACGAGGAGACGCCGATGCCCCCTGGCATCCTGCCTCTGGCTGCGGACAAGGTCACGCTCAGCCCGGCCAACACCGGGTTCATGCTGATCAGCTCCGCACTGGTGATGATCATGACTCCCGGCCTCGCCTTCTTCTACGGCGGCATGGTCCGGGTCAAGAGCGTGCTGAACATGCTGATGATGAGCTTCATCAGCCTGGGACTGGTCACGCTCCTGTGGGTCCTGTACGGCTTCGGCCTCGCCTTCGGCTCCGACAACGGCGGAATCATCGGCTGGGACGGCCACTTCGCGGGGCTGAGCGGCATCGGTCTGACGGAGCTGTGGGGGGCCTCCAGCGTCCCCGTCTACGTCTTCGCCGTCTTCCAGTTGATGTTCGCGGTCATCACACCCGCCCTGATCAGCGGCGCCCTCGCGGACCGGGTGAAGTTCAGCGCCTGGGCCCTGTTCATCGTCCTGTGGGCCAGCATCGTCTACTTCCCCGTGGCGCACTGGGTGTGGGCCGAGGGCGGCTGGCTCTTCGACCTGGGCGTCATCGACTTCGCCGGCGGCACGGCCGTCCACATCAACGCGGGAGCCGCGGCGCTCGGGGTGATCCTGGTGGTCGGCAAGCGCATCGGCTTCAAGAAGGACCCGATGCGACCGCACAGCCTGCCGCTGGTGATGCTCGGCGCCGGGCTGCTGTGGTTCGGCTGGTTCGGTTTCAACGCCGGGTCGTGGCTGGGCAACGACGACGGCGTGGCCGCGGTCGCCTTCGTCAACACCCAGGTCGCCACGGCCGCGGCGATGCTCGGCTGGCTGACGTACGAGAAGTTCCGGCACGGGTCCTTCACGACCCTGGGCGCGGCCTCCGGGGCAGTCGCCGGACTCGTGGCGATCACACCCGCGTGCGGGGCGGTCAGCCCCCTGGGCGCCATCGCCGTGGGCGTCATCGCCGGGGTGCTGTGCGCCATGGCCGTCGGCCTGAAGTACCGGTTCGGCTACGACGACTCGCTGGACGTCGTCGGCGTCCACCTGGTGGGCGGCGTGGCCGGCTCGCTGCTCGTCGGGCTGTTCGCCACGGGCGGCGTACAGAGCGAGGCCAAGGGGCTCTTCTACGGCGGTGGCCTCGGACAGCTCGGCAAGCAGGCCGTCGGAGTCGTCTGCGTCCTGCTGTACTCCCTGGTCGTCTCCTTCCTGCTGGCCAAGGCCATCGACCTGGTGATGGGCCTGCGGGTCGGCGAGGACGAGGAGATCGCGGGCATCGACCAGGCGGCACACGCGGAAACGGCGTACGACTTCACGGGCGCGGGCGGCGGCGCCGCGATCCGTACGGCCGGGGCAGGCGCCGGTATCGGGGTGGGCGTCGGGTCCGGAGCCGGGGGCGGGGGCGGGACCGGGGCGTCGGCGCACAGCAGGTCCCAGGGGCCGCGCGCGGGCGAGGAAGGAAGCGGAACGGCCGGCGCCGCCCGTACGACCGGCCCTCCCCATTCGACCGGCCCCACCGGTACGACTGACACGGCCGGCACTACTGGTACGGCCGGCAGCACCGGCACGACCGGCACGACGAAGAAGGTGGACGCGTGAAGCTCATCACGGCAGTGATCAAGCCGTATCGGCTGGACGAGGTCAAGGAGGCCCTGCAGTCGTTCGGCGTACACGGTCTGACCGTCACCGAAGCCAGCGGCTACGGCAGGCAGCGCGGCCACACAGAGGTGTACCGGGGCGCGGAGTACACCGTCGACCTGGTGCCCAAGGTCCGTATCGAGGTGCTCGTCGAGGACGCGGACGCGACGGAGCTGGTGGACATCGTCGTCAAGGCGGCCCGCACCGGCAAGATCGGCGACGGGAAGGTGTGGATGGTCCCGGTCGAGGACGTGGTGCGCGTACGGACGGGGGAGCGCGGTCCGGACGCGCTCTGAGACACGGGGCCGGGACCGTCTCTCCTGCCCTGCGGAACGCACGTGACACAGCAGAACCATCACCCACAACGCGACCAGGGAGCAGCAGAGTTGGCGGAGAGCGCCGGGGAAGCCAAGGACACCGAAGGACCGCAGACACCGGGCCGCCCCGGCCCGGACGACACGGTCGCCGGTGTCGTCCCGGCCGGCGTCACGCCCGCCGTCGCCGTACCGGCCGTGGCCGCTGCGGACGGCGGGTGCGCGGCGGGAGAAGGCGGTTACGCGGCGGCGCGGCTGCGGCTCCTCCAGCAGGACGGCCCCGTCGGCGCGCCCCGCCGCACCGCCCTGGCCCGGCTGACCGATCACTGGCTGGCGGCCCTGTTCGCGGGCGGGCTCGCCGCCACAGGAGTACGGGGCGCCGCGCTGGTCGCCGTAGGCGGCTACGGGCGCGGCGAACTCTCTCCGCGCAGCGACCTGGACCTGCTTCTGCTGCACGACGGCCGGGCCCGCCCGCACCACATCGCCGCACTCGCCGACCACCTCTGGTACCCGGTCTGGGACCTCGGCCTGGCGCTGGACCACTCGGTGCGCACACCCGCCGAAGCCCGCCGGACCGCCCGTGAGGACCTCAAGGTCCACCTGGGGCTGCTGGACGCCCGGCACCTGGCGGGCGACCCGGAGCTGACGGCCGCGCTGCGCACCACCGTCTTCGCCGACTGGCGTGCGCAGGCCCCCGGGCGGCTGCCTGAACTGGGTGAACTGTGCCGGGAACGAGCCGTCCGCCAAGGCGAGTTGCGCTACCTCCTGGAACCGGATGTGAAGGAGGCCGGCGGCGGGCTGCGGGACGCGGCGGCCCTGCGGGCGGTGGCCGCCTCGTGGCTCGCCGACGCGCCACGCGAGGGCCTGGAAGCGGCCCGCTCCCACCTGCTGGACGTACGGGACGCGCTGCACCTGGCGACCGGCCGTGCCACCGACCGGCTTGCGCTCCAGGAACAGGACCAGGTGGCCGCGGCCTTGGGCCTGCCGGACGCCGATGTGCTGCTGCGGCAGGTGTACGAGTCCGCACGCACGATCTCCTACGCGGGAGAGGTGACCTGGCGCGAGGTGGGACAGGTGCTGCGCGCCCGGTCCGTACGCCCCGTGCTCCGAGGTCTGCTGACCGGCCGCACGGCGGGCAGGGCGGGGCGGGGCAGGACGGAGCGCTCGCCGCTCGCCGAGGGCGTGGTCGAGCACGAGGGCGAGGTGGTGCTGGCACGTACCGCGCGTCCCGAGCGCGATCCGGTCCTGGTACTGCGCGCCGCGGCAGCCGCGGCGCAGGCCGGACTGCCGCTGTCCCCGCACGCCGCCCGGCGGCTGGCCGCCGATGCGCACCCGCTGCCGTCCCCCTGGCCCGCCGAGGCGCGCGAAGCGCTGGTCACCCTGCTCGGTGCGGGCGCCCACACCGTCCCCGTATGGGAGGCGCTGGAAGCGGAGGGAATCGTCTCGCGGCTGCTGCCCGAATGGGAGCGGGTCCGCTGCCGTCCGCAGCGCAACCCCGTGCACCGCTGGACCGTGGACCGTCACCTGATCGAGACGGCCGTCCGGGCCGCCGCGCTGACCCGGCGCGTCCACCGCCCCGATCTGCTGCTCGTCGCGGCGCTGCTGCACGACATCGGCAAGGGACAGCCCGGCGATCACTCGGTGGCGGGGGAGGCCGTCGCCCGTGACGTCGCGGCCCGCCTCGGCTTCGGCGCCGAGGACGTGGCGGTGATCTCCACACTCGTACGGCACCACCTCCTCCTGGTCGACACGGCCACCCGCCGGGACCTGGACGACCCCGCCACCGTCACCTCGGTCATCTCCGCCCTGGCCGGCAGCGGCCCACCCGCCGTCCTGGCCCCTGCACCCGCCCCGCCCCCTGCGTCCGTCGCTCCCGGGACCGCCGCCACGACCGACGACATCGCCGGCGGCCTCGGCGTCACAACCAGCGGCACCGACGACATGACCAGCGGCGCCGATGTCGCGGCCGGCGGCCCCGGCATCACGTCCGGTGTCGACGCCGGCATGCTGGAGCTGCTGCATGCCCTCACCGAAGCCGACGCGCTGGCGACCGGCCCCGCCGCCTGGAGCGCATGGCGCGGCGCCCTCGTCGCCGACCTCGTGAAACGCGTCACGGCATGGCTGGCGGGCCGGCCCACGCCCCAGCGGCGTACGGCACAGAAGCCGACCGCCGAACAGGAGCGCCTGGCCATCGAGGCATGGCGCACAGCCGGTCCCGTCCTGACCCTCCACTCACACCACGCGCGCTTCGAGCCTCCGACCGGGCCCCTGGCCGAGCCCCTGACCGGGTCCCCGGCCGAGATGCCGCAGGAAGCCCCCGGCCCTGAGCCGGTGGGCGTCGAACTGCTGATGGCCGTCCCGGAACAGCCCGGCGTACTGCCCGCCGCCGCGGGCGTGCTGGCCGTGCACCGGCTCACCGTCCGCGCCGCCGACCTGTGCGTTCTCGATCCCCTCGGGGAGGGTGCGGTGCTGCTCCTGAGCTGGCGGGTCGCCGCGGAGTACGGCTCGCTCCCACAGGCCGTACGACTGCGTGCGGACCTCGTACGGGCCCTGGACGGCTCGCTGGACATCCCGGCCCGGCTCGCGGAACGGGAACGGGCGTACGCGCGGCGCTCCCGCGGGGCGCAGGCCCCGCCGCCCCGCGTGACGGTCGCGGCGGACGGCTCCCGGACCGCGACCGTGATTGAAGTGCGCGCCCAGGACGCCCAGGGTCTGCTGCACCGGATCGGGCGCGCCCTGGAGGACGCCGGGGTCCAGGTGCGCAGCGCGCACGTGAGCACCCTGGGAGCCAACGCCGTGGACGCCTTCTACGTCACGGACCCGAAAGGCGAGCCGCTGACGGAGACCGCGGCCCTGGAGGTGGCCCGCACGGTCGAGACCGCACTGCGATGATCTCTGCCCCTCGGGCTCCCGGCCGAAGACCGCCGGGCAGAGGGCAGGCAGTCTCCCGCTGAACCGGGAGCCGCCCTCAGTCCCGCTTTCCGGCAGGCAGGGGCGGGTTGCTTGCACGGCCGGATACCCTAGAAGCCGACTTGACCCTGCCCCCGACCCCGAGGATCGACGACCGCCGTGTTCGATACGCTTTCCGACCGCCTGGCGAGTACTTTCAAAAACCTCCGGGGCAAGGGCCGCCTTTCCGAGGCGGACATCGACGCCACGGCGCGCGAGATCCGTATCGCCCTCCTTGAGGCCGATGTCGCACTGCCCGTCGTCCGCGCCTTCATCAAGCAGGTCAAGGAACGGGCGCTGGGCTCCGAGGTCTCCCAGGCGCTGAACCCCGCCCAGCAGGTCATCAAGATCGTCAACGATGAGCTCGTGGGCATCCTTGGTGGCGAGACCCGCCGGCTGCGCTTCGCCAAGACCCCGCCGACCGTCATCATGCTCGCCGGTCTCCAGGGTGCCGGTAAGACCACGCTCGCCGGAAAGCTCGGCCACTGGCTCAAGCAGCAGGGTCACGCCCCGCTGCTCGTCGCCTGTGACCTCCAGCGCCCCAACGCCGTCAACCAGCTCTCGGTGGTCGCCGAGCGCGCGAACGTCGCCATCTACGCCCCCGAACCGGGCAACGGTGTCGGTGACCCGGTCAAGGTCGCTCAGGACTCGATCGAGTACGCCCGCGCCAAGCAGCACGACGTCGTCATCGTCGACACCGCCGGCCGCCTGGGCATCGACCAGGAACTGATGCAGCAGGCCGCGGACATCCGCGACGCGGTCAAGCCCGACGAGGTCCTCTTCGTCGTCGACGCGATGATCGGCCAGGACGCCGTCAACACCGCCGAGGCGTTCCGCGACGGCGTCGGCTTCGACGGCGTGGTGCTCTCCAAGCTCGACGGTGACGCCCGCGGTGGTGCCGCGCTCTCGATCGCGCACGTCACCGGCAAGCAGATCATGTTCGCCTCCAACGGCGAGAAGCTGGACGACTTCGACGCGTTCCACCCGGACCGCATGGCGTCCCGCATCCTCGGCATGGGCGACGTGCTCACGCTGATCGAGAAGGCCGAGCAGACCTTCAGCCAGCAAGAGGCCGAGAAGATGGCCTCCAAGCTGGCGAGCAGCAAGGGCAAGGACTTCACGCTCGATGACTTCCTGGCCCAGATGGAGCAGGTCCGCAAGATGGGCTCCATCTCCAAGCTGCTCGGCATGCTGCCCGGTATGGCGCAGATGAAGGAGCAGATCAACAACCTCGACGAGCGCGAGGTCGACCGCACGGCCGCGATCATCAAGTCGATGACCCCGGCCGAACGCCAGGACCCCACCATCATCAACGGCTCCCGGCGCGCCCGTATCGCCAAGGGGTCCGGCGTCGACGTCAGCGCCGTGAAGAACCTGGTCGAGCGCTTCTTCGAGGCCCGCAAGATGATGTCGAAGGTGGCCCAGGGCGGCGGGATGCCGGGCATGCCGGGTATCCCGGGCATGGGCGGTGGCGCGGCCAAGAAGAAGAAGCAGCAGAAGAAGGTCAAGGGCAAGCAGCGCAGCGGTAACCCGATGAAGCGCAAGGCCGACGAGGAGGCCGCCGCCGCCCGCCGCGAGGCCGCCCAGTCCGGCAACCCCCTGGGGCTCCCGCAGGGCCAGGACCCGCAGAACTTCGAACTCCCCGAGGAGTTCAAGAAGTTCATGGGCTGACGTCCCCTACCTCCAAACCCCCGGCCGCCCGCGACCGGGGGTTTGTTCTTCCCGCTCCCGGCCCCGGCCCGGCCGCTGTCAGCAGGTCCAGCCGAGCCCTACCGCCTCGCCCGAGCCGGGCAGGGGTGGCCACCGAGAGCCCTGTCACCACGGAGGCCCGCGCAGCCGCGGTCCGCGTACGGCTCTCCGGCTCGCTCGACGTCTCACCGTCCCCCCGGGAGATACGGGCCAGAGACAGCCAGAGACCTCATGTCCCGGCAGGTCAGCTCGGCGACCGGGAATCGGCAAGACTTTCGCGCGGACTCTTGCCACCTGCTGAATCGGCATGCGCACGCGCGCGGAGTGGAAGGGAACGCTCACATGCCGGTCACCGGCGCCCGACGCGAGGCGGCGCCGTACGACTGGGCACCCGACCGCGTACGGCGCAAGCGTGCGTGGTGCTGCGCGCGTACGACAGAAGTGAAGCGGCGTCAGGCCCGTGTGAAGGCGGCGGACTTCACGTGCGTGCGACGAGGTAACGGAAGACGTTCGGCATCCAGACGGTGCCGTCCCCGCGTTGGTGGGGATGCAGCGCCTCGGACAGTTCCTTTTCCACCTGCGCCTGGTCGGTGACCTCCAGAGCCGCGTCGAAAAGTCCCGTCGAGAGCAAGCCGCGCACCGCGCTCGTGAGGTCGCTGTAGCCGAAGGGGCAGGCGACCCGTCCCGAGCCGTCGGGCCGCAAACCCGCCCTGTCCGCCAGTTCTTCCAGATCGTCACGGCCGCTCGGCCGCCAGCCGCCGGTCGTCCGCAGGGGGTCGGCCAGCCGCTGCGCCACCCGCAGCACCCCTGCCGTGCTGCACCGTTCCGCCGGCCCCCAGCCGCCCAGGACGACCGGGCTGCCGCGCTCGGCAAGCCTGCCCGCGGTCACCAGAGAGGTCGTCAGCCCCTCCACACTGCTTACACAGCCAACGGGGTGAAAGGCCGTCACCAAATTGAAAGCGGGCTCTTCGGGGGCGACCGTGCGTTCCGGGCCGCCGTGGGCCAAGCGCGCGGAGTGCGGTGCGCCCTCTCGCGTCTCCTGTGGTGTATGAGGGGCGAGCCGCTCCCGCGCGAGGTCCAGCCTCTCGTCGTCCGAGTCGACACCGCTGACCTCGGCGCCGCGCGCGGCGGCGATCAGCAGGGCGAGCCCGGAGCCGCAGCCCAGCCCGAGCAACCGGGTGCCGGGCCCTACGTCCAGCCGGTCGTACACGGCTTCGTACAGCGGCACCAGCATCCGTTCCTGGATCTCCGCCCAGTCACGCGCCCGCGTGCAGGAGTCGGCGGGTTGGTGAGAGCCGTGTGACCGGGAAGGCCCGGATCGCGCAAGGTGTTGCCGTACGAGCGAGGGTGTCATCGAAAGCGCCCCAATCCGCCGAGAACCCGAAGCTGTTCAGTGGTTGATCGCCCCCGTGTACGCGTCGCGCGCCCCCCACGTTCCAGACAACTCCGCATCCGGTGCGGAGTCCAGGGGTGCGCCGGGGTTGGCTCCCGCGCGCCCCCGAATGCGCCGGGTTCGCTCCCCTGGCTGCCCGACAGAAGCGGGGGGTTCGTACCGGGCCGGGGGCTCGTAGGGGGACCGGTCCAGGGAACTCGTACCGGTGACCACGGGTGATGAGCGTCTTCGGGTGTCCGGATTCCGACCATCGGTGCCCGCCCGTCACCCAACGGGAATGACGCGCCAGTAACATCGCGGTTGCGGCGCTCCCGGGCTGCCGTCGCGCCGGCGCCGCACCGTTCCACGACGGCTTTTCCCGCCGTCCAAGGCCCTGCTCCCCCTGGCGAGAAGCCTGACGAAAGCCCGGTGCGATCCGGCGTGTGGACCGGCGCTACGCGTCGCGGCGTACGCGCGGGTACGTACCGGCTTGATGCCTGTCGCGCGCCTTCTCCGCAGTTCTGCGCACACGCCGTCCTCGAAACCCATGACCAGAAACTGACCGGTACGTGCAAATTATTTGGGATGCCCCGGAATCGGAACACCGGGCGGTCCCGGCTCGTTGTCACGACGTGAGCACGACACCGCCTGTTCTCGCCGCCGAACTGGCGCTCGCGTGGGCCGATATTCAACGGCACCACCCCGAGCTGCCGGACCTGGCCGCGCCCGAGTCCCTGATCGGAGAGTCCTCGTCCGCATGCGGCGCGGAGCTCTCCTTCGAACGGCTGCTTCACGAGGCAGTCCACGGCATCGCCGCCGCCCGCGGTGTCCGTGACACCTCGCGGGCCGGCCGCTATCACAACCGCCGATTCCTGGCGATCGCCGAGGAGTTGGGGCTGGACCACGTGGACGAGCCGCACCCCAGCAGCGGCTTTTCCCTGGTCACGCTCAACACCGAAGCCAGGAGGCGATACCGCCCCACCATCGAGCGGCTGGCCAGAGCCCTCAAGGCGCACACCGCGGCGACCGCCGCGGACACCGCCCGCAGCTTCCGGGGGCCGGCCGCGCGGCACGGCTCCTCCGGTGGCGGCGTACGGGTGAAGGCCGTATGCGATTGTGGGCGTAATGTCCGGGTTGTTCCGTCCGTGCTCGCTCAGGCGCCCATCGTCTGTGGCGGCTGCGGGAAGCCGTTCCGCATTCCCGAGGTGGCTGCGGTCGGCTGACGTGGTGCGGTGTGGCACAATGGCTAGCTGTACTCGACAGCCGAACAGGACCCCTCTCTCCTCCGGCTGACGCGTCCATCGGGCACCCGAGTACCGCAACCCCACGTGGCATCTCGTTGTGCCCAACCACGTCAAGACCAGGAGACACCACTCCCGTGGCAGTCAAGATCAAGCTGAAGCGTCTGGGCAAGATCCGCGCGCCTCACTACCGCATCGTCATCGCCGACTCCCGTACCCGCCGTGACGGCCGGGCCATCGAGGAGATCGGTCTGTACCACCCGGTGCAGAACCCCTCGCGCATCGAGGTCAACTCCGAGCGTGTCCAGTACTGGCTGGGTGTCGGCGCGCAGCCGACCGAGCCCGTTCTGGCCATCCTCAAGGTCACCGGCGACTGGCAGAAGTTCAAGGGCCTGCCCGCCCCGGCGCCGATGAAGGTCGCCGAGCCGAAGGCCGACAAGCGCGCCCTGTTCGAGGCCGCTGCCAAGGACGCCGGCGACGAGCCCAAGGGTGAGGCCATCACTCCGAAGGCGAAGAAGGCTGACAAGAAGGCGGACGAGGCTGCCGAGCCGGCGGCCGAGTCCACCTCTGAGTCGACCGAGGCCTGAGCATGCTCGAGGAGGCCCTCGAGCACCTCGTCAAGGGCATCGTCGACAACCCCGACGACGTGCAGGTCGCCTCGCGCACCCTGCGTCGCGGGCGCGTCCTGGAAGTCCGGGTCCACCCGGACGACCTCGGCAAGGTGATCGGCCGCAACGGCCGCACCGCGCGCGCTCTGCGGACGGTCGTGGGCGCCATCGGCGGCCGTGGCATCCGTGTCGACCTCGTCGACGTGGACCAGGTCCGCTGAGAACCGAATCACCGGCACGGGCCGGGGAGGGCTTCGGCCCGCCCCGGCCCGTTGTCGTCTTCGTACGAGAGAAGGAACAGCCACTGTGCAGCTCGTAGTGGCGCGGATCGGCCGCGCACACGGCATCAAGGGTGAGGTCACCGTTGAGGTGCGCACGGACGAGCCCGAACTGCGGCTCGCGCCCGGAGCCGTGCTCGCCACGGACCCGGCGTCCACGGGCCCGCTGACGATCGAGACCGGCCGGGTGCACAGCGGAAGGCTGCTGCTGCGCTTCGAGGGCATCAAGGACCGTACGGGCGCCGAAGCCCTGCGCAACACGCTCCTGATCGCCGAGGTCGACCCCGAAGAGGTCCCCGAGGACCCCGAGGAGTTCTACGACCACCAGCTCGTCGACCTCGACGTGGTCACCGTCGAGGGCATCGAGGTCGGACGCATCAGTGAGGTCTCCCACCTGCCCTATCAGGACCTTCTGGTCGTCGAGCGGCCCGACGGCAGCGAGGTCATGATCCCGTTCGTCTCCGAGATCGTGCCCGAGATCGACCTGAAGGAGCAGAAAGCGGTCATCGACCCGCCGCCCGGCCTGCTCGACGACCGCGAGGCCGAGATCGCCTCCAGCCGTGAAGCCGCTGGTGGGACCGCTGAGACCGATAAGTCCGCCGGTGCCGTCGGCGGGGCTGCCGACGAGCCCGGCCGCGAGGACTCGTAATGCGCCTCGACGTCGTCACGATCTTCCCCGAGTACCTGGAACCGCTGAACGTCTCCCTCGTCGGCAAGGCCCGCGCCCGCGGCCGGCTCGACGTACGGGTCCACGACCTGCGCGACTGGACGCACGACAAGCACAACACCGTCGACGACACGCCCTACGGCGGCGGTCCCGGCATGGTCATGAAGCCCGAGCCGTGGGGTGAGGCGCTGGACGAGATCCTCGCCTCCGGGGACGGCGATCCGGTGATCGTCGTACCCACTCCCAGCGGCAAACCCTTCACCCAGCAGCTCGCCGTCGAACTCTCCGAGAAGCCCTGGCTGATCTTCACCCCGGCACGCTATGAGGGCATCGACCGCCGCGTCATCGAGGAGTACAGCGACCGCGTGGACGTACGGGAGGTGTCCATCGGTGACTACGTCCTGGCCGGCGGCGAGGCCCCCGTACTGGTGATGGTCGAGGCCATCGCCCGCCTGCTGCCCGGCGTCCTGGGCAATTCCGCCTCCCACCAGGACGACTCCTTCGCCCCCGGAGCGATGGCCGACCTTCTGGAGGGCCCGGTGTACACCAAGCCCCCGAGTGGCGTGGCCGCTCCATCCCCGAGGTCCTGATCAGCGGCCACCACGGGAAGATCGCCCGCTGGCGCCGTGACGAAGCGTTTCGCCGTACGGATCGCAACCGTCCCGACCTCATCGAACGCACCGACCCGGCCGCCTTCGACAAGCACGACCGGGCGATCCTCGCGGCCCTCGGCTGGACCGTGGGCCAGGGACCGGACGGCCGATTTGGGCGTACGGGCGAGGCCGTGGAAGAATGAGCCGCTGCTGTGTGCGTTCGACGCGCGCCCCTGCCACAGGGGGAACGACGCCCGTCCGACAGCACGGCATCCGAAACAACACCCCCTATTTCCGTTGATGACCTGTGGCATCAACGAAGAAAGCAGCAGGTCATGCACCTTCTTGACAGCGTCGACGCCGCATCGCTGCGCAGCGACATCCCGGCCTTCCGTCCGGGTGACACCGTCAACGTCCACGTGCGCGTCATCGAGGGCAACCGCTCCCGTGTGCAGCAGTTCAAGGGCGTCGTCATCCGTCGTCAGGGCTCGGGCGTCCGCGAGACCTTCACGGTCCGCAAGGTCAGCTTCTCCGTCGGCGTCGAGCGCACCTTCCCCGTGCACACGCCGATCGTCGAGAAGATCGAGCTCGTGACCCGCGGTGACGTCCGTCGCGCCAAGCTGTACTACCTCCGTGACCTCCGTGGCAAGGCCGCGAAGATCAAGGAGAAGCGCGACAACTGACACCCGTCCGGCGTCCGGGCCCGGCCGGATAGGCTCAGGGCCCGATGGACACCGACGCACAGCTTTCGGAGCGCGATCGCTGCCCCGCCCCCGACGAGGGGCCGGAGCGGCGGTCGCGCTCCGCGCGTTTTTCCGCGCGCATACCCCGCCCCTGGCGCAGACCCGTACTGCTTCTCGCGGTCTGCCTGGCCTTCGTCGTGCTGCTCAGCACCTTCGTCGTGCAGCCCTTCCTGATCCCCAGCTCCTCCATGGAGAACACGCTGCGGGTCGGCGACCGGGTCCTGGTCAACAAGCTGGCGTACCGATTCGGCGGTGAACCGCGCCGGGGCGACGTCATCGTGTTCGACGGGACGGAGTCCTTCGTGCAGAACGAGCCGGAGGGGAATCCGGTGACGGGGCTGCTGCGCGGGGCCGGCGCGGCGCTGGGACTGGCCCGGCCCGCCGACGACGTCTTCGTCAAGCGGGTGATCGGGGTCGGCGGGGACCGGGTGACCTGCTGCGACGAACGGGGGCGGATCAAGGTGAACGGCGAGCCCGTGGACGAGGGCTATCTGTTTCCGGGGGACGCACCGTCCTCGGTGAAGTTCGACATCGTGGTGCCACCGGGGAAGCTGTGGGTCATGGGGGACCACCGGGCGAAGTCCAGGGATTCCCGTGACCATCTCGGCGAACCAGGAGGCGGTGTGGTCCCGGTCGACAAAGTGATCGGACGGGCCGACTGGATCGGCTGGCCGGTGAGCCGCTGGACGACGCTGGACCGGCCGCGGTCCTTCGACGGCATACGGAGCCCGGACCCGGCAGGCTCCCATGGGTAACAGGGGGCGTGGGCGGCGGCCCCCGGGCCGGGTCAGGGCAGCGGACGCGGCGGATGCGGAGGCGGTGGGGGGCGCGTCGCCGGGAGCGCGGGAGGCGGCGGGGGCAGGTCCTGGGACGGGGGCAAGGACGGGCGCGAGTTCGTACGGCCCTGGGGAGCGCGGCCCTCAGGAGTACGCCTACGGGGGCGGGGCGTATGGGGAGACGTACGGTGACGGCGCGGGTGCGTACGGGGCGGGCGCGTATGAGGTGGGAACACCCGGGATCGGTGTGTATGAGGCGGGGGCGTACGGAACCGGTGGGTATGAGGCCGGGGCGCACGCATCGGGTGGGTACGGGGCGGGCGCGTACAGAACCGGTGGGTACGAGGCCGGCGCGTATGGAACCGATGGTGATGAGGCGGGCGCCTACGGGTCCGGCAGGTACGAAGCGGGAGCGTACGGGGCGGACACGCCCGTAGACGCCCTGGCGTCCGATACCCGGACCGGCGCCGTGACCGGCGCCGTGGCCGACGCTCCGGTCGACGCGTCGGCCGACAGCGGACCCGCGCCGACGACCAGGCGTGCCACCGGAGGACGCGCCGAGCGGCGGCGCCAGGCGCGGCGCATCAAACGCCGTCGGCGCCGGTCCTACCTGAAAGAGATACCGATCCTCATCGGTGTGGCGCTGGCCATCGCCTTGGTGCTCAAGACCTTCCTCGTACAGGCGTTCGTAATCCCTTCGGGCTCTATGGAGCAGACGATCCGGATCGGCGACCGGGTGCTGGTCGACAAGCTCACCCCCTGGTTCGGCTCCAAGCCGGAGCGCGGCGATGTCGTCGTCTTCAAGGACCCCGGACACTGGCTCGAAGGCGAGCAGGCCAAGAGCAAGGACGATCCGGTGGTCGTCAAGCAGTTCAAGGAGGTCATGACCTTCATCGGGCTGCTGCCGTCGGACGACGAGCAGGATCTGATCAAGCGGGTCGTCGCGGTCGGCGGGGACACCGTCAAGTGCTGTGACAAGGCGGGCAAGGTCACCGTCAACGGCACGCCGCTCCAGGAGCCGTACGTCCATCCCGGAAACCCGCCCTCGCTGATCAAATTCACGGTCAACGTTCCCGCCGGGCGGATCTTCGTCATGGGGGACCACCGCTCCGATTCCGGCGACTCGCGGTACCACCTGGACGAGCCCTATCGTGGGACGGTCTCGGAGGAGAACGTCGTGGGGCGGGCCGTGGTCATCGCCTGGCCGGTCAAGCACTGGCGCCGCTTGGAGGTGCCGGACACCTACGCGACGGTGGGCGACGCGCCGGGTGCCAGGACGACGGCGGGCAGGGCGCCGCATAGTGTGTCCCCCGAGAGTTTGTCCGTACTCCCGACCCCTGCGGAACTCCCGCTCGTTATGGGAGTGGTGGGCCTGCACCGGCTATCGGGCAGGCGGCGGCGTGGAGTGAGGAGTGGATGTGGGGGACTTGGCGGTCGGCGCGCGGTCCGGAACCGAAGAGCCCGAGGAGCCGGAGAGGCGCGGTAAGTCCCCGGATCCGGCGGCGAACGCCGCACAACCGGAGCAGGCGGCCGGCCTGCCGTACGGAGCGGATCGATCGGCTGCGTCAGGTCCTGGGGCCGTGTCGGGCCGATCAGGGACAGCGGGTCATTCAGGTGCATCAGATCATTCGGGTGCATCGGGTTATTCGGGTGCATCGGAGCAGTCCGGCCCGGTCGGCGAGGAGGAGAGCGGCAGCGTGAAGAAGGGCAAGAAGCCGCGTGCCTTCTGGAAAGAGCTGCCGATCCTCATCGGCATCGCGCTGCTGCTGGCCCTGCTGATCAAGACCTTCCTGGTGCAGGCGTTCTCCATCCCGTCCGACTCGATGCAGAACACGCTGCAGCGCGGGGACCGGGTGCTGGTGGACAAGCTCACCCCCTGGTTCGGCGCGAAGCCGGAGCGCGGCGAGGTCGTGGTCTTCCACGACCCGGGACACTGGCTGGAGGGCACCCCCACCCCTGAGCCCAATGTCGTCCAGAAGGTGCTCAGCTTCATCGGGCTGATGCCGTCCGCCGAAGAGAAAGACCTGATCAAGCGGGTCATCGCGGTCGGCGGGGACACCGTGGAGTGCGAAGGCGCCGGACCGGTGAAGGTCAACGGCAAGGCGCTCTCGGAGAGCTCCTACCTCTTCCCCGGCAACAGCCCCTGCGGGGACAAGCCCTTTGAAGCGATCAAGGTGCCCAAGGACCGTATCTGGGTGATGGGTGACCACCGTCAGGACTCGCGTGACTCCCGCTACCACCAGGACCTGGAAGGGGGCGGCACGGTCTCGGTGAACGAGGTCGTGGGCCGTGCCTTCACCATCGCCTGGCCGATCGACCGCTGGTCGACGCTGCCGGTGCCCGACACCTTCGACCAGCCAGGACTGAGCCAGGCGATGGCGGCGGCCCCGGTGTCGCTGGGTCTGGTGGGTGCGGTGCCGATCGTGCTGTGGCGCCGTCGGCGGATCCTGGCGCGGCTCTCGTGTGAGGACGTGGCCCGGAGCGGGGCCGAACGGCCGGCAGGGGCTGATCGGTGAGGGCCGATGGGCAAGGGCCGTCGGTAAGGCGGGATCGGTGCAGGTCGATCAGTAGGAGCTGATCAGCAGAAGCCGATCACTGGCAGCCGATCCGCTCTCCTGCAGGCTGACCGGTGGAGGCAGCCCCCGGTAGGGTGCCGTCCCAGATCTTCGACGCGGGCTCGCCCCGCGGGGCGGGAGCGCTGGGATGAGCGGCAACAAGGAGCGCGGAAGCGGCGGTCGCGGACGGACCCGGGGCAGGGTGCTGTCCGGTCTGGCCGTGGCCGTCGGCTGTGTGCTGTTCCTGGGCGGGTTCGTATGGGGGGCACTGCTCTACCGCCCGTACACCGTGCCGACCGACTCGATGGAGCCGACGATCGGGGCGGGAGACCGGGTTCTGGCCCAGAAAGTGGACGGCGCGGAGGTGCGCCGCGGCGACGTGGTGGTGTTCTCGGACAAGACGTGGGGCAACAGCCCCATGGTCAAGCGGGTCGTCGGCGTCGGCGGCGACAAGATCGCCTGCTGCGGCAAGGACGGCCGGCTCACCGTCAACGGCAAACCGGTCGACGAACCGTATCTGCACGCCAAAGGTCCGGCCTCACCGACCCGATTCTCCGCCCAGGTCCCTCCGGGAGAACTGTTTCTCCTCGGCGACCGCCGCCTGGGCTCCATGGACTCACGGGTGCACCTTGAGGACAGCAGTCACGGCTCCGTGCCGAGCAGCGCGGTGAGCGCGCGGGTGGACGCCCGGGCGTGGCCCCCGGGCGAGCTCGGAATGGTGCAGCGGCCGGCGAGCTTCGCGGCGCTGCCCGGCGGCACCTCCACCCCGGGCCGCTGCGGCTCATAACGATCTCGGTGGTGGTCGGCGCCGTGCTGATCCTGGGAGGCGCGGCGTACGGGCCGATCGCCGACCGGTGGGGCCGCGGCCGGGAACGACGTGCCCGTACCGGAGAGCAGGGCGCCGGCCTATGAGCGAGCGGACCGAACCTATGAGTGCAGTTCCCGTGAGCAGTGAGCCTGCCGGAGGCGAGTCGGTGACGGTCACGCCTATGGGGGAGGAGGTCGTGACCCGGCAGGTCTCCCGCGTCGTCCTGCTCGGTCCCGACGACCGGATCCTGCTGCTGCACGGCTACGAGCCGGGCGATCCCACCCACACCTGGTGGTTCACGCCGGGCGGCGGACTGGAGGGGGCGGAGAGCCGGGAAGAGGCGGCACGCCGGGAGGTGGCGGAGGAGACGGGTATCACCGGGATCGAACTGGGCCCGGTGCTGTGGAAGCGCCACTGCTCCTTTCCCTTTGACGGGCGGCGCTGGAACCAGGACGAGTGGTACTACCTGGCACGTACGAAAGGGACTAGCACCGAAACCGCTGGGCAGACAGAGCTGGAGCGACGCAGTGTCTCGGGACTGAGGTGGTGGACTTCGGAGGAACTCTCCGCGTCGCATGAGACGGTGTATCCGACCAGACTCGCCGAGCTGCTGCGCACGCTGCTCGACGAAGGGCCCCCTAGTGCGCCGGTGGTCCTGGAGACCGAGAGTGCCTGACGCACAATAGGGGGACGCACGGCTGAAGGGGATCTGCCATGAGCGCCGAGGACCTCGAAAAGTACGAGACCGAGATGGAGCTGAAGCTCTACCGGGAGTACCGCGATGTCGTCGGGCTGTTCAAGTATGTGATCGAGACGGAACGTCGCTTTTACCTCACGAACGACTACGAGATGCAGGTGCACTCCGTTCAGGGCGAGGTGTTCTTCGAGGTCTCGATGGCCGACGCCTGGGTCTGGGACATGTACCGGCCGGCTCGCTTCGTCAAGCAGGTGCGCGTTCTCACGTTCAAGGACGTGAACATCGAGGAGCTGAACAAGAGTGACCTCGACCTTCCGGGTAGCTGACCTGGGGTTCGGCCGAGGCGGGGCGGCACCGGAGCCGCCGGCGCCCGGTGCGCGCGGGTGACGGAGTTTTCCACAACCGGCCAGTAATCCACCAAGATCCAATGGATTCGGCCGGAGCCGTCACAGTCGGTGCCGGAGGTGGTGCCGAATGAACGCCACGAACGGGCCGCAGGCCGCGAGCTCTGCGCACCACGCGCAGGTCGCGGAAGCCACAGAGGCAGCAGCGACAGAAGCAGCAGGGGCCGAGGCAGCCGAGGTAACCGAGGCCGTCAGGACGACTCGGACGGCCGAGTGCGACAAGGCCGCGGCAACCGCGGAGCCAGGACGCGCCGAACCGGCAGGGAAGGGGCGCGGCGCGCGACGCCCCGGCGGCGCTCCCAAGGCCGTACAGCAGGCCACGGAGTCGCGCCCCGGGGACGACACCCGGCGCGCACTGGGCCGGTACGGGGAGGACCTGGCGGCCCGGCGGCTGGCCGCCGCCGGGATGAGGATCGTCGCCCGCAACTGGCGGTGCCGGGACGGCGAGATCGACATCGTGGCCTCGGACGGTGACGCACTGGTCGTCTGCGAGGTCAAGACCCGGCGCGCCGGACCGTACGAACATCCGATGGCAGCCGTACGGGCCGCGAAGACCGACCGGCTGCGGCTGCTGGCCGAACGCTGGATGGAGCAGCACGGCGGGCCGCCCCCGGGAGGAGTGCGGATCGACGTCGTCGGAGTCCTGCTGCCCTCCCGCGGGGCGCCGGTCGTCGAACACGCCCGGGGGGTGTCCTGATGGGATTCGCCCGTACGTGCTCGGTCGCCCTGGTGGGCGTCGAGGGCGTGGTCGTGGAGGTCCAGGCGGACCTCGAACCGGGTGTCGCGGCCTTCACGCTGGTCGGACTCCCCGACAAGAGCCTGATCGAGTCCCGGGACAGGGTTCGCGCCGCGGTGGTCAATTCGGGGGACGAGTGGCCCCAGAAAAAGCTCACGGTGGGGCTCAGCCCGGCATCGGTACCCAAAAGCGGCAGCGGCTTCGACCTCGCCGTCGCCTGCGCCGTCCTCGGTGCCGCCGAGCGCATCGACCCCCGTGAGCTGACGGAGCTGGTCATGATCGGCGAACTGGGGCTGGACGGCCGGGTCCGGCCCGTACGCGGAGTGCTTCCGGCCGTCCTGGCCGCCGCCGACGCCGGCTACCGCCAGGTCGTCGTGCCCGAGCGCACGGCGGCCGAGGCAGCGCTCGTACCGGGAATGTCCGTCCTGGGCGTACGAAGCCTGCGGCAACTCGTCGCCGTACTCACGGACGAACCCGTCCCCGAGGAGGACGAGCCTCCGGAAGGCGCGCCCGACCCCCTCCTGGCGGGACTGGCCGTGCCCGGCTCCGGGGCCGGCGCGAGCCCGCTCGGAGGAGACCGGCCGCCGGACCTCGCGGATGTCGCCGGACAGCCGGGGCCCCGCAGAGCGCTGGAGGTGGCCGCGGCGGGGCGGCACCACATCTTCTTCAAGGGCCCGCCGGGCGCAGGCAAGACCATGCTGGCCGAACGTCTTCCGGGTCTGCTGCCACCCCTGTCGCAAAAAGAGTCCCTCGAAGTCACAGCGGTGCACTCGGTCGCGGGGACGCTACCGCCGGGCCAGCCACTGGTGGACCGGCCGCCCTACTGCGCGCCCCACCACTCCGCCACGATGGCCTCACTGGTGGGCGGGGGCACCGGACTGCCGCGCCCCGGAGCGGTCTCCCTGGCCCATCATGGAGTGCTGTTCGTCGACGAGGCCGCGGAGTGCAGTGTGCGGGTGCTCGACGCGTTGCGTCAGCCGCTGGAGTCGGGGCACGTCGTGGTCGCGCGAGCCGCCGGCATGATGCGGATGCCGGCGCGGTTCCTGCTGGCGCTGGCGGCCAATCCCTGTCCTTGTGGGCGCCATGGGACCACGGGAGGCGGCTGCGAATGCCGGCCTTCCTCGATCACCCGCTACCGCGCCCGTCTGTCCGGGCCGCTGATGGACCGGGTGGACCTACGGGTCGCCGTCGAGCCCGTCGCGCGCCGTGAGCTGGTCTCGCTCGGCAAGGGAGCCGAAACCACCGCCGTGGTGGCCGAGCGGGTGCGAGCCGCCCGCGAACGCGCCGCCGCCCGGTACGCGGGCACCCCATGGACCACCAACAGTGAGGTGCCCGGCCACGAACTGCGAACCCGCTGGCAGGCTGCGCCCGGCGCGCTGCGGCAGGCGGAGAGCGACCTGGAGAGCGGTCTGCTCACGGCCCGTGGCCTGGACCGGGTGCTGCGCGTCGCCTGGACCGCCGCCGACCTGGCGGGTCGCGACCGTCCCGCCGAGGAGGACGTCCTGTGGGCCCTGGAACTGCGTACGGGCATCAAACGGGGTGTGGCGGCGGTGCGTGCCATATGAGGTCAGGCATCGGACAGCGTGACACAGCGGAGCACGGCGAGCGGGGGAGAGCCGAGGTATGACCGATGTGGGGGACACGGAGCGACGGGCACGCGCCGCGTTGACCCGTATCGCCGAGCCGGGTGATGAGACGGTCGGGCGATGGCTCCGGCAGATGGGTCCGGTGGAACTCCTCCGGGCCCTGAAGGGCGAGCGGGACGCGCCCGAGGGAGCGTGCGAGCAGAAATTCGCCGGACTGCGGCTCCGCGCCGCACGCCAGGACACCGCGGCCGATCTGGCCGCCGTGGCCGCGATCGGCGGCAGGTTCCTCTGCCCCGGCGACGAGGAGTGGCCCGGGCAACTGGACGACCTGGGGGACGGCAGACCCATCGGCCTGTGGGTACGGGGACCGGCGAATCTGCGGCTGTGGGCGCTGCGCTCCGTCGCCGTCGTGGGGGCGAGAGCCTGTACGGACTACGGCGCGCACATGGCGGCCGTACTCGGAGCGGGCCTGGCCGACCGCGGCTGGACGGTGGTGTCCGGAGCCGCGTACGGGGTCGACGGCGCCACGCACAGAGGCGCACTGGCCGCGGACGGCGCCACCATCGCCGTGCTGGCCTCCGGCGTCGACTTCGCCTATCCGCGAGGTCACACCGAGTTGATCGGACGGATGGCGGAACAGGGGCTGGTCATCGCGGAGTTGCCACCCGGTGACCATCCCACCCGCAGCCGGTTCATCCTGCGCAACCGTGTCATCGCGGCGCTCACCAGGGGAACGGTCGTCGTGGAGGCCGAGCTGCGCAGTGGGTCGCTGGTCACCGCCCGGCGGGCCATGGAACTGGGCCGGTTCACGATGGGAATGCCGGGACCGGTCACCAGCGGGCTGTCCGCGGGCGTCCACCAACTGCTGCGCGGTGGGGCGACGGTGGTGACGGACGCCGCCGAGGTCGTCGAACTGGTCGGCAGCATCGGCGAACTGGCGCCCGAGCGGCGCGGCCCGCTCCTCGCCCGTGACCTGTTGGACCCCGTGGCCGCCCGGGTGCTCGAAGCGCTCCCCGCGCGAGGCGGCGCGGACGCCCGGCAGGTGGCCAGGGACTCGGGCACGGTCGGCGATGTGGCGCAAGGCAAGCTCTTCGAGCTGCAGTCGCTGGGATTCGTTCAAAGGAGTGGCGGTCGCTGGGAGTTGGTGCGCACTGCCACGGCCACCGCAGGATCGCGGTGAGGTGGTCCGTGACCTGGGGCGAACGGGTGACAAGTCGAGGCCGGACGCGCGCGGGACGTCCGTTCCGTAGCGCCCTGGTCCTGTCCCCGATCCGTGGGGAGCCGTGCCGGAGCGGTGCCGTACGCCGGGTCCTCACTCTCAGGGGCAGCAGATGAAGCCGCGCCGTCACCCTTTCTCAGGGGTTCTCTCAAGGGTTCTCTCAGCGGTTGCAAATCGTCCTGACCGCCATCGGAATCCTTGTCCCGCTAACCCGGGCGTGCGGGCAGAGGAACGTATCTGCGTACATCCGAACCACTCTTCATCGCACACCGCGACACTGCGGTCACGCTACGCTCACACCGAATTCAACCCTCACGCACGTATTCACCAGCGTTTCGGCAGAACGGCTCAAGGCGACGAATGCCCCAGCACACCTCCGGGTCTGACCGCGCGGCAGCGCCCCCCGCCGCGCGCGGCAGCGTGCGCCCCGCCGCGCCCACCTCACTAGAAGAGCTGTGGAGCTCCTACAAGGCATCAGGCGACGGGCGGCTGCGCGAGCAGTTGATCCTGCACTACTCGCCGCTGGTGAAGTACGTGGCCGGCCGGGTCAGCGTCGGTCTGCCCCCCAACGTCGAGCAGGCTGACTTCGTCTCCTCCGGAATCTTCGGGCTCATCGACGCCATCGAGAAGTTCGAACCCGAGCGCTCCATCAAGTTCGAGACGTACGCGATCACCCGCATCCGGGGAGCCATGATCGACGAGCTGCGGGCCCTGGACTGGATCCCCCGGTCCGTACGGCAGAAGGCCCGCGCGGTCGAACGGGCGTACGCGACGCTGGAGGCGCAGCTCCGGCGCACACCGTCCGAAGCCGAGGTGGCCGAGGAGATGGGCATCCCACTGGAGGAACTGCACGGGGTGTTCAGCCAGCTCTCGCTCGCCAATGTGGTGGCGCTGGAGGAACTGCTGCACGTCGGTGGCGAGGGCGGCGACCGGCTGAGCCTGATGGACACCCTGGAGGACACCGCCGCCGACAACCCGGTCGAGGTCGCCGAGGACCGGGAGCTCCGCCGGCTGCTCGCCCGCGCCATCAACACTCTCCCCGAACGGGAGAAGACCGTGGTCACGCTCTACTACTACGAAGGACTCACGCTCGCCGAGATCGGCAATGTCCTCGGGGTCACCGAGAGCCGGGTCAGCCAGATCCACACCAAGTCCGTCCTGCAACTGAGAGCGAAGCTCGCCGACGTCGGCCGCTGATGCCGCCCGGCACCCGCCCGGGCCGCCCGACCACCCCCGAAGGCCCACAGCCTCCTCCCTCGTCCTCCCTTCCCCCTTCCGCTCCTCCTGCACCTTTGCCGCGTACCGGACTACGTCGTGGTGCGCAGTGCCGTGGCGTGGGCGCCATCCGTACAGTGGTGACGTGCCCAGGATTCGAGCGGCCTCCGTGGCCGAGCACCGGACGATGCAGCGCGGCGCCCTCTTGGACGCCGCCCGATCCCTGCTGTCCGAAGGCGGTACGGAAGCGCTGACGTTCCCCGCCCTCGCCGAGCGCACCGGTCTCGCGCGCTCTTCCGTCTACGAGTACTTCCGCTCCCGCGCGGCCGTGGTCGAGGAACTGTGCGCCGTCGACTTTCCCGTATGGGCCGCCGAGGTCGAGGCCGCCATGGAGCGGGTCGATACGCCCGAGGCCAAGATCGAGGCGTACGTACGCCGACAACTGGCACTGGTCGGAGACCGCCGTCACCGCGCCGTCGTCGCCATCTCGGCCGGCGAGCTGGATGCCGGGGCCCGCGAGAAGATCCGGGCGGCGCACGGGGGCCTGATCGCCATGATCGTGGAGGCTCTCGGCGCACTGGGCCACGAGCAGCCACGGCTTGCCGCGATGCTGCTTCAGGGCGTCGTGGACGCCGCGGTCCGCCGCATCGAACTCGGTGCTGCGGAGGACCCCTCGGACATCACGGAGGCGGCAGTCGCCATGGTCCTCCACGGCGTCCGCTGACTTCCCCCTCTCCCCCCGCCCCCTCCCGCCCCCACCCCACCTCCCACCCTGGCCTCCCGCCTCCGCCTCTCCCGATGCGCCCATCCGGGCGGCGCACCCCATCCGGGCGGCGAGCCACATCCGGGCGGCGCACTCCATCCGGGCGGCGGGCCACATCCGGGCGGCGCACTCCATCCGGGCGGCGGGCCACATCCGGGCGGCGCACTCCATCCGGGCGGCGGGCCACATCCGGACGGCGAACCGCATCCGGACGGCGCACTCCATCCGGGCGGCGCGCCCTGTCAGGCGGCGCATCCTTTCGGACGGCGTGCCTTTGCATACGGGCACCCTTGCCAACCGCGTGCCCTCGCCGCCGCGCGCCCTCACCAGCGGCTACCGTCATGGACGGCGTACACCTGCGTACGGGCGCCCTTGCCGAAGGTGTGCCCTTGCCGACGCGCACCTTCGTGGACGGCGCACCTTTGCGGACGGCGCATCTTCGCGAACGGCGTGCCCTTGTGAGGGGTGCCCGGTCTCGCCTTCCGGGGCGTTCTTCCGCTGCGACCTCGTGCGTCCACGAGGTGCGCGGGATCCGTCGCGCCGCAGCCGCAATGTGCCGATGTGTGGGCTGCGCCGGCTTCTCCTCCCGTTCCTGTCCTGCCGCACGGCGCAACGCGGGTACGGGGACACGAGTACGTGTCTCGTCGTGTGGACCGGCCGACGGCCACGCCGAGTGCACTCGTGTATGGCGGCGACCATTGCACCGGGCCGCGTTGAGCGGCTCCGTGGCTTCCTTGTAGTGGTTGTGAGTGAAAAGTGACGCCCTCCCTTTCTGCTGCTCTCATGACTGCTGTCCGTTTTGTGAGGTCACGCGGCGTCATGGCCCGGCGGGGCGGTCCGGTGTGCC
The DNA here is from genome assembly GCF_022695595.1 of Streptomyces sp. MST-110588. Lineage (NCBI taxonomy): Bacteria > Bacillati > Actinomycetota > Actinomycetes > Kitasatosporales > Streptomycetaceae > Streptomyces > Streptomyces sp. MST-110588. The sequence goes on along the minus strand of NZ_CP074380.1, from coordinate 2,085,057 downwards.
CGGTCCCGAGCCCACGGTTGCCGGGGTCCGAGGTTCATCCAGGCAGGCTGGGCGGGTGCGGTCGTGGTCGGTCGGTTGAGCGCCACCTCCTCCCGTGCGGGCACATGCGCTATCGGGCAGCGGGCTTGTCGATGTCGTGGTCAGCTTCGGGAATCAGGTAAGGGGGCCGGGGAGGTCCTCGCCGGGTGGTTGTTGGCTGAGCGGGGTGGGGCTGGACCTTGGGTGACTCCTTAGGGGTTGGGGGCTTGGACGGTGGGAGCGGAGGCGGTTGGTGGCCCAGAGGGTGGTGGCTGCCAGGAGTGTCGTGTAGGTCAGGGACGTGGTGCTGGAGAGCGGGCTGGGTGGGGGGCTTTTGTGGGGCAGGGGCAGGGGCTCGCTGAGGGGAGAGAGGCCGTGGGAGCGCGGTGGCGGGACGCCGAAGACGGGGAGGAGGCGGGAGGGGCCTGGGTGGAGCATGGATGTGGGAAGTAGCGAGAGGGGGTCCAGGTAGGTCTTTCCTCTCAGCAGGCCCCAGTGGAGGCATGGAGCGCGGCAGTGGTACGGCCCCGGGGCGAGTACGGCGACCGGCTGGCCGGCGGCGACCCGGTCGCCCTTGTGGGCGATGGGCCGGACGGGTTCGTACGTGATGCGTAGGGGCTGCTGTGCCGCCGTGGGCTGCGTACGGCTGTCGGACAGCTCGATGGAGAGGACGCCGCGGCCGGCCACACGCCCCGCGAAGGACACCCGGCCCGCTGCTGCCGCCCGTACCGTGGCTCCCGAAGAGGTGCCCAGGTCCACCCCACGGTGACCCGCCGCCCACGGGGAGGGCGGTGGTTCCCAGCCGCGCTCGATGGAGGGGCGCGCACCCGCCGGTCCCGTAACCGGCCAGGCTCGCTCGGCGCTCCCGCCAGGTTCCGGCTCCGGCTTTGACATCTCCCTCTTCGGCTCTCTCTTCGGCTTCGCCGTCCCGGTCGCCTCCGACAGCTCCGATGTCGTCCAGAGATGTGATCTTCGATGCGGGGTTATGGGGGTGCGGGGGCTCGCCGCGGAGACCATGGAGGTAAGCCGCGCGGGTTGATCGGTTGTTCCGTTCATCCGGTCCGGTCGCACCGTTGCCAGGCGTCCGGTGGCCGTACCGGGTCCGTCGGCTGTGCCTGGACCGGCGGCCGTGGTCACGGCCCAGGCGAAACCGCTCAGGCCGGCCGCCGTGATGATCAGCATGGTGAGTGACATGGTGATCGGCAGCCCCTCGATCAGCTTGATCAGCTTGATCAGCTTGATCAGCGTCCGCGTCCGGCCCCTGGACAAGCCCCGCGCCTGCTCCCCGGCCCGTGGGCCGCGTGCTGCCGCCTTCCGTCGCCGTCCTCTCGTGTCCGCCTCCAGCCGCACTTCTGCCCCCTTCCGTCGTCGGCGCCGCTCGTTCCTCGGCCCGGTCGGTCCTCGGCCGACGTTCCTCGGCCCGGTCGACTCCCGCCCGGCCGTCCGGGCCGCGCCGCATCGCTCGTCGTCGCACGCCACGACCGTGGCGCAGTTCGCCCCGCCGTGGGGATCTTGGAACGGATCTGGGGATTACCGACGGGTTGTGGGTAACTGCGTCACCCGTACGTGACCGAAAGACGCATGTCGCCCGGCGCGTCGGCGGTCCCGTACACTTCTTGTGGCGATCCGGGTCACCGGGTCGACTTCGCACGCCCCGCCACCAGCACGACAGTCCCGTCAGGGCAGCAGGTGGCCGCGCCCCTCGGTCCCCGGAAGGTCCCGAAAGGTTCCTTCCCCGGCAGGCGCGCCGGGGCGTCAGGCACCACGGCCGACCGGTCGCGGTGGAACCGAGTAACACAAGGAGTACGGCCATGGCCGTCGTCACGATGCGGGAGCTGCTGGAGAGCGGCGTCCACTTCGGGCACCAGACCCGCCGCTGGAACCCGAAGATGAAGCGTTTCATCTTCACCGAGCGCAACGGCATCTACATCATCGACCTGCTCCAGTCGCTGTCGTACATCGACCGCGCCTACGAGTTCGTCAAGGAGACCGTGGCCCACGGTGGCTCGGTCATGTTCGTCGGCACCAAGAAGCAGGCCCAGGAGGCCATTGCCGAGCAGGCGACCCGCGTGGGCATGCCCTACGTGAACCAGCGCTGGCTCGGCGGCATGCTGACCAACTTCTCGACCGTCTACAAGCGCCTGCAGCGCCTGAAGGAGCTTGAGCAGATCGACTTCGAGGATGTGGCCGCCTCCGGCCTCACCAAGAAGGAGCTCCTCGTCCTCTCCCGCGAGAAGGCCAAGCTGGAGAAGACCCTCGGCGGTATCCGCGAGATGCAGAAGGTGCCCAGCGCCGTCTGGATCGTGGACACCAAGAAGGAGCACATCGCCGTCGGTGAGGCGCGCAAGCTCAACATCCCGGTTGTCGCGATCCTCGACACCAACTGCGACCCGGACGAGGTCGACTACAAGATCCCGGGTAACGACGACGCGATCCGCTCCGTCACCCTGCTCACCCGCGTGATCGCCGACGCCGTCGCCGAGGGCCTCATCGCCCGCTCCGGCGTCGCCACCGGCGACCAGAAGCCGGGCGAGAAGGCCGGCGAGCCGCTCGCCGAGTGGGAGCGCGACCTGCTCGAAGGTGGCGAGAAGAAGGCTGAGGCCGAGGCCGTCACCGAGCAGCCCGCCGAGGCCCCCGCCGCCGAGGCCGAGAAGCCGGCCGCGGACGCCGAGCAGGCCTGACACCCGATCAGGACCGGCTGATGACGGCGGGGGAGGGCGCCAACGGCGCCGCCCCCGCCGTCCACCCGTAGATCTTTCGACTTTCGAGAATTCGAGAAGAGATTCACAGACCATGGCGAACTACACCGCCGCGGACGTCAAGAAGCTCCGCGAGCTCACCGGCGCCGGCATGATGGACTGCAAGAAGGCGCTCGACGAGGCCGAGGGCAACGTCGACAAGGCCGTGGAGATCCTCCGCGTCAAGGGCCAGAAGGGCGTCGCCAAGCGCGAGAGCCGCTCCGCCGAGAACGGCGCCGTCGTCTCCCTCATCGCGGACGACAAGACCTCCGGCGTCCTGCTTGAGCTGAAGTGCGAGACCGACTTCGTCGCCAAGGGCGAGAAGTTCCTGGCCGTCGCCAACGCGCTCGCCGCGCACGTCGCCGCGACCTCCCCGGCCGACGTCGAGGCGCTGCTCGCGTCCGAGATCGAGGCCGGCAAGACCGTCCAGGCGTACGTCGACGAGGCCAACGCCACCCTGGGCGAGAAGATCGTCCTGGACCGCTTCGCGCAGTTCTCCGGTGGCTACGTGGCCGCCTACATGCACCGCACCATGCCCGACCTCCCGCCGCAGGTCGGCGTCCTGGTCGAGCTGGACAAGGAGAACGCCGAGGTCGCCAAGGACGTCGCGCAGCACATCGCCGCCTTCGCGCCGAAGTACCTCAGCCGTGAGGACGTTCCGGCCGACGTCGTCGAGAACGAGCGCCGCGTCGCCGAGGCCACCTCGCGCGAGGAGGGCAAGCCCGAGGCCGCCCTGCCGAAGATCGTCGAGGGCCGCGTCAACGGCTTCTTCAAGGAGAACACGCTGCTCGCGCAGCCGTTCGCCAAGGACAACAAGAAGACCGTCCAGAAGGTTCTGGACGAGGCCGGTGTCACGCTCAAGCGCTTCGCGCGCATCCGCGTCGGCGCCTGAGCCTGCCGCGAAGGCAGCGAATGACCTGCGACCCCGCTAGGGTCGTACGCAGTCGGCCGCTCACCGGCCGGCCGCAGATGTGACGAGGAGGCCATTGCCGCACAGGGATCTGACCCGGACCCACGGCAATGGCCTTCTTCGTATGTGCACGAGGAGAGCTCAATGAATCACGGTGCCGACGGCGCGGACAAAGCCCACAATGCCGACCCCGGCGGGAAGGGACGCTTCCTGCTGAAGCTGTCAGGCGAGGCGTTCGCCGGCGGTGGTGCGCTGGGCGTCGACCCCGATGTCGTGCACGCCATCGCACGGGAAATCGCCGCCGTGGTGCGCGACGGCTACGAGATCGCCATCGTGATCGGCGGCGGCAACTTCTTCCGCGGTGCCGAGCTCCAGCAGCGCGGCATGGACCGGGCCCGCTCGGACTACATGGGCATGCTCGGTACGGTCATGAACTGCCTGGCCCTCCAGGACTTCCTGGAGAAGGAAGGCATCGTCTCCCGCGTCCAGACCGCCATCACCATGGGCCAGGTCGCGGAGCCGTACATTCCGCTGCGTGCGGTGCGCCACCTGGAGAAGGGACGCGTCGTCATCTTCGGTGCCGGTATGGGCATGCCGTACTTCTCCACCGACACCACCGCCGCCCAGCGCGCCCTGGAGATCGACGCCCAGGCCATGCTGATGGGCAAGAACGGGGTGGACGGCGTCTATGACTCCGACCCCAAGAAGAACCCCGACGCGGTGAAGTTCGACGCCCTCGAATACGGCGAGGTCATCACGCGCGACCTGAAGGTCGCCGATGCCACCGCCATCACCCTGTGCCGTGACAACAAGCTTCCGATCCTCGTCTTCGAACTGCTCGCCGAGGGCAACATCGCGCGCGCGGTGAAGGGTGAGAAGATCGGCACGCTCGTCAGCGATCAGGGCACCCGGGCCTGACGGCCCCAACTGCCGTATTGCCGTACGGGCATCGGACCGTACGGGCGGCAACTCCGGACCGGGGGATGACCTCGGCACGGGGATGGACAACGGCCTGCCGGTCGGACACCGTGCAGGAGAAGACGCGCGGCAGGGGCGAGGCTCTGCTTCTTACCGAAAAGACCAGGAGCAAGTGGTGATCGAAGAGATCCTCCTCGAGGCCGAGGAGAAGATGGAGAAGGCCGTCGTGGTCGCCAAGGAGGACTTCGCCGCGATCCGCACCGGGCGTGCGCACCCGGCGATGTTCAACAAGATCGTGGCGGACTACTACGGTGCCATGACGCCGATCAACCAGTTGGCATCGTTCTCGGTGCCCGAACCGCGGATGGCCGTCGTGACGCCGTTCGACAAGAGCGCGCTGCGCAACATCGAGCAGGCGATCCGCGACTCCGACCTCGGCGTCAACCCGAGCAACGACGGCAATATCATCCGGGTGAACTTCCCGGAGCTGACCGAGCAGCGCCGCCGGGAGTACATCAAGGTCGCCCGGAGCAAGGCCGAGGACTCGAAGATCTCGATCCGCAGCGTCCGGCGCAAGGCCAAGGAGACCCTCGACAAGCTCGTCAAGGACAAGGAGTCCGGCGAGGACGAGGTGCGCCGCGCCGAGAAGGAGCTCGACGACACCACCGCGAAGTACGTCGCGCAGGTGGACGAGCTCCTCAAGCACAAGGAATCCGAGCTCCTCGAGGTCTGATGAACCAGTCATCCTGGGGGGCCCCGCCCGGCGCCGGCCATGCCGACCCGGCCGGTCGCGCCGGTCGTTGGGGGCCGCCCGACCAGGGACCGACCCCCTCACTCCGTGGGGAGGCGCCACCCGTCCCGGCGGGTCCCGCGCACGAGTGGGCCGAGGCGGCGCAGACTCGGCCCATGCCCATCGTGCCCGACGCGGGCGGACACCAGGAAGACCACCGGGAAGACCGGAACCACCGGGACGACCGGGGGGCCGCTCGGCTGAGCGGCCCCCTCTTCCGCGACGAACAGCCGCAGGAGCCCATGCCCACCTCCGCACCAGGGCCGGACGGCTCGCAGCGCACCGACAGGCCGCAGAAGAAGAGCGCGGGACGGAACCTGCGGGCCGCGATAGGGGTCGGCGTCGGCCTCGGCGCGGTCATCCTCGCCTCGCTCTTCGTCTACAAGCCCGTCTTCCTGGGCGTGATAGCGGTCGCGGTGGTCGTCGGACTGTGGGAACTGACCTCACGGCTGTCGGAGCGCAAGGGCATCAGCGTGCCGCTGGTTCCGCTCGCGGTCGGCGGTACGGCCATGGTCGTCGCGGGCTACGTACGCGGCGCCGAGGGCGCATGGGTGGCGATGGCGCTCACCGCGCTGGCCGCCCTTGTATGGCGCATGACGGAATCCCCGGAGAACTATCTGCGGGACGTCACGGCCGGTGTCTTCGCGGCCTTCTACGTGCCGTTCCTGGCGACGTTCGTGGCCCTGATGCTCGCCGCGAAGGACGACGGCCCGCAGCGGGTGCTGACGTTTCTGCTGCTGACGGTGGTCAGCGACACCGGCGCGTACGCGATCGGCTGGCGCTTCGGCAAGCACAAGCTCGCCCCGCGCATCAGCCCCGGCAAGACCCGCGAGGGGCTGTTCGGCGCGGTGCTGTTCGCCATGGCCGCCGGCGCCGTCTCCATGGAACTGCTGATCAAGGGCGGTGCCTGGTGGCAGGGTCTGCTTCTGGGACTCGCGGTCGCGGCCAGCGCGACTCTCGGCGATCTCGGCGAGTCCATGATCAAGCGGGACCTGGGCATCAAGGACATGGGCACGTTGCTGCCCGGCCACGGCGGGATCATGGACCGGCTGGACTCGCTCCTGCCGACCGCTCCGGTGGTCTGGCTGCTGTACGTGATCTTCGTCGGTACCGGATGACCGCCTGACCAGCGCTTATGTACGGCCAAGGGGCCCGCCGCAAGAAGTGGCGGGCCCCTGTTCGTACGTCTGCGACACTGGAAGGACCATGCCTGCACCCGGAGAACTCACTTTCGTCGCGCCGCGCGGGGCCAAGAAGCCCCCGCGGCACCTTGCCGATCTCGCCCCCGCCGAGCGCCGTGAAGCGGTGGCCGCGATCGGTGAGAAGCCCTTCCGCGCCAAGCAACTGTCGCAGCACTACTTCGCCCGCTACGCGCACGACCCGGCGCAGTGGACCGACATCCCGGCCGCGGCGCGCGAGAAGCTGGCGGCGGAGCTGCTGCCGGACCTGATGAGTGTGGTGCGGCACATCTCGTGCGACGACGACACCACCCGTAAGACGCTGTGGAAGCTGCACGACGGCACGCTCGTGGAGTCCGTGCTGATGCGCTACCCGGACCGGGTGACGATGTGCATCAGCTCGCAGGCCGGATGCGGTATGAACTGCCCGTTCTGCGCGACCGGTCAGGCGGGGCTGGACCGTAACCTCTCGACCGCCGAGATCGTTCATCAGATTGTCGACGGCATGCGGGCGCTGCGGGACGGGGAGGTACCGGGCGGACCGGCGCGACTGTCCAACATCGTCTTCATGGGCATGGGCGAGCCGCTGGCGAACTACAAGCGGGTCGTGGGCGCGATCCGTCGGCTCACCGATCCCGAGCCGGACGGGCTGGGTCTCTCCCAGCGCGGCATCACCGTCTCGACGGTCGGTCTGGTCCCGGCGATGCTGCGGTTCGCGGACGAGGGCTTCAAGTGCCGGCTCGCGGTGTCGCTGCACGCCCCCGACGACGAGCTGCGCGACACGCTCGTACCGGTCAACACGCGCTGGAAGGTGCGCGAGGTCCTGGACGCGGCGTGGGGGTACGCGGAGAAGTCCGGCCGCCGGATCTCCATCGAGTACGCGCTGATCCGGGACATCAACGATCAGGCGTGGCGCGGTGACCTGCTGGGCCGGCTGCTCAAGGGCAAGCGCGTCCATGTCAACCTCATCCCGCTGAACCCGACCCCGGGCTCGAAGTGGACGGCTTCGCGGCCCGAGGACGAGAAGGCGTTCGTGAAGGCCATCGAGTCGCACGGCGTGCCGGTGACGGTACGGGACACCCGTGGCCAGGAGATCGATGGTGCCTGCGGCCAGCTCGCGGCCTCCGAGCGCTGACGCTCCGCGCTGGTACCGTGTGATCGAACGAATGCACATTCCGACAGGGGAGCGCCACAGCGCTGAGAGTGCGGCAACCGCTCGTCACCGAGCACGACGGCCGCAGACCCTTGAACCTCGCCCGGGTCATTCCGGGTAGGAAGTTCGGTCATCACTCATGCTGTTGCGCCCCGTGCGGGGCCCGTACGCCGACCATCGCAGTACGGGCCCGGCGCGGGGCCGCGTCTCTTCCTGGCCAGCCAGGAGGAATCAGTGACCACCACCAGCAGGATCGCCGCCACCGCGCTCGCCGCGGCACTCGGCATGGCCATGCTCACCGCATGCGGCGGTTCCAGCGGTGACGGCGGCGGTACGGACGCCAAGACCGTCACCCTCGTCAGCCATGACTCCTTCAACGTCTCCCAATCCGTCCTGGAGGAGTTCACCCGGCAGACCGGGTACAAGGTCCGCGAGCTCAAGGGCGGGGACGCCGGCAAGGCCGTCAACCAGGCGATCCTCTCCAAGGCGAACCCGCAGGGCGATGTGTTCTTCGGGATCGACAACATCCTGCTCTCGCGTGGCCTGAAGGAGGACATCTTCAGCCCCTACAAGGCCAAGGGCCTGGAGAACGTTCCCCAGGAGCTGCAACTGGACGCGGCGCACAAGAGGGTCACTCCGGTCGACTACGGTGACGTCTGCGTCAACTACGACCGCGCCTACTTCACCCGGCACAAGATCGCGCCGCCGAAGACCTTCGAGGACCTGATCAAGCCCGAGTACAAGAACCTGCTGGTCACCGAGAACTCCGCCACCTCCTCGCCCGGACTGGCCTTCCAGCTCGGCACCATCGCCGCCTACGGCGAGGGCAAGTGGCAGGACTACTGGAAGAAGCTCAAGGCCAACGGTGTCGAGGTCGTCGACGGCTGGGAGCAGGCGTACACCGAGCGTTTCTCGGGCACGGCGGCGGGGAAGGGCAAGGGCGACAAGCCCCTGGTGGTGTCGTACGCCTCCAGCCCGCCCTCCGAGGTGCTGGACAAGAAGCCCCGGCCCGAGCAGGCGCCGACCGGGGTCGCGGCCGGGACGTGCTTCCGGCAGGTGGAATTCGCGGGCCTGCTCAAGGGCGCGAAGAACGAGAAGGGCGGCAAGGCGCTGCTGGACTTCCTGCTGAGCAAGAAGTTCCAGGAGGACGTGCCGCTGAAGATGTTCGTCAACCCCGCGCGTACGGACGCCAAGGTGCCGCCGTTGTTCACCAAGTACGGCGAGAAGATCGACAAGCCGTGGACGGTGGCTCCGCAGGACATCACCGACCACCGTGAACAGTGGATCAAGCAGTGGTCCTCCCTCGTCCTGAAGTAACGGCCGCCCGCCCCGCCGGGGAGCGCGATCAGCAGCGCGGGACCGGCGGGGGGAGCCACCCCGCCCGAACCGCCCGGCGGCGCCTGCTGCCCTCCCGGACCACGGCCGTACGGCTGGCCCTGATGGCCCTGCCGCTCCTCTTCTTCGCCGTCTTCTTCGCCTACCCGGTCCTGGCGATCGTCGGCCGTGGATTGAAGGACGGCGGGCAGTGGCAACTCGGCCGGATCGCCACCGTGCTCGGCGACCCGGACGTACTGCACGTGCTGTGGTTCACGATCTGGCAGGCGGCGGCCTCCACCGGACTCACGCTCCTGATCGCACTCCCCGGCGCGTATGTCTTCGCGCGCTTCGATTTCCCCGGAAAGCATCTGCTGCGGGCGGTGGTGACGATCCCGTTCGTCCTGCCGACCGTGGTCGTGGGCTCGGCCTTCCTGGCGCTGGTCGGGCGCGGCGGGGTCCTGGACGACCTATGGGGTCTGCGCCTGGACACCTCCGTATGGGCGATTCTGCTGGCGCACGTCTTCTTCAACTACGCGGTGGTCGTACGGACCGTCGGCGGGCTGTGGAGCCAGTTGGACCCACGGCAGGAGGAGGCGGCGCGGGTCCTGGGCGCCGGGCGGTTCGCGGCCTGGCGGCGGGTGACCCTGCCCGCCCTCGGACCTGCCGTGGCCGCCGCCGCCCTGATGGTGTTCCTGTTCACCTTCACCTCCTTCGGCGTGGTGCAGATCCTGGGCGGCCCGGCCTTCTCCACACTGGAGGTGGAGATCTACCGGCAGACCGCCGACTTCCTGGACCTGCCGACCGCGGCAGTGCTGACGCTGCTCCAGTTCGCGGCGGTGCTGGCCCTGCTGGCGCTGCACGCATGGACCGTACGCAGACGGGAAGCGACCCTGAAACTCGTCGACGCGGCCGGCACCGCGCGGCGACCCAGGGGCACCGGCCAGTGGACGCTGCTGTGGGGCACACTCGCGGTCATCGCGGTGCTGCTCCTGCTGCCCCTGGCGGTGCTGATCGAGCGGTCCTTCGCCGGTCCTGACGGGTACGGCCTAGACTTCTACCAGGCGCTGCGCTCCGCCGCGTCCGCCGACAGCACCTTCGCCGTGGCACCACTGGAAGCCGTGGGCAACTCACTGGCCTATGGGGCCGTGGCGACGGTGATCGCGCTGACCGTGGGCGGCCTGGCGGCAGCGGCGCTGACGCTCCGCTGGCCCCGTACGGCCTCGGACGACGGCTCCCGTACGGCCGGACGGCTCGTACGAGGTTTCGATGCGCTGCTGATGCTGCCACTCGGCGTTTCGGCTGTGACCGTCGGCTTTGGTTTTTTGATCACTCTCGACAAGCCACCGCTGGATCTGCGCTCTTCATGGTGGCTGGTGCCACTGGCGCAGGCCCTGGTGGGCGTGCCGTTCGTCGTACGGACCATGCTTCCCGTACTGCGCGCGGTGGACGACCGCCTGCGGGAGGCGGCGGCGGTGCTGGGCGCCTCGCCGTGGCGCGTGTGGCGGGAGGTCGATCTGCCGCTGGTACGGCGGGCCCTGCTCATCGCGGCGGGCTTCGCCTTCGCGGTCTCACTCGGGGAGTTCGGGGCGACCGTGTTCATCGCCCGGCCGGACGCGCCGACCCTGCCGGTGGCCGTGGCACGGCTGCTGGGGCGCGCCGGGGAACTCAATTACGGGCAGGCGATGGCCCTGTCGACCATCTTGATGGTGGTGTGCGCGGGCGCCCTGCTGGTGCTGGAGCGGATGCGTACCGACCAGTCGGGGGAGTTCTAGATGACGGTGACCGGAACCGGAAAGGCCGCCGAAGGCCCTGCCGGAAGGGGCGGGGAGGGGAACAAGGAGATGGCGCTGCTGCGGCTGGAGCAGGTCACCGTCCGTTTCGGCAGGTCAGGCGCGCGTCCTGCGCTGGACGCGCTGGATCTGGACGTTGCCGCGCACGAGATCGTATGCGTCCTGGGGCCGAGCGGCAGCGGCAAGTCCACACTGCTGCGGGTCGTGGCGGGCCTGCAACCGGCTGACGAGGGACGGGTCTTCCTCGAAGGCCGGGACCAGTCGGGAGTGCCCACCCACCGGCGGGGTGTCGGACTGATGTTCCAGGACCACCAGCTCTTTCCGCAGCGCGATGTCGGCGGCAATGTCGCCTTCGGGCTGCGGATGCGCGGCGCCTCGCGCGCCGACCAGGAACGTACGGTCGCCGAACTGCTGGACCTGGTCGGCCTGCCGGGTGCGCAGCGGCGCGCCGTGGCGGCGCTGTCCGGCGGCGAACAGCAGCGGGTCGCGCTGGCCCGCGCGCTCGCGCCCCGGCCCCGGCTGCTGATGCTGGACGAGCCGCTCGGCCAACTCGACCGCGGCCTCCGTGAGCGCCTGGTCGTCGAACTGCGCCGGGTCTTCGGCGAACTGGGGACGACCGTGCTCGCCGTCACCCACGACCAGGGCGAGGCGTTCGCGCTCGCCGACCGTGTCGTGGTCATGCAGGACGGACGGATCGCACAGGCCGGCAGCCCACTGGAGGTCTGGCAGCGGCCCGCCACCGAATTCGTCGCCCGCTTCCTGGGCTTCGACAATGTCGTGACCGCGACGGTACGGGGCGAGGCCGCCGACACCCCCTGGGGCAAACTGCCCGTCCCCGCCCGCACCCCGGAAGGCCCCTGCCGCCTCCTCGTACGCCCGGCCGGCGTCCGGCTGACCTCCCCCACGGACGGCCTGCCCTGCACCGTCACCGCCCGCACCTTCCGCGGCACCCATGTGGCCCTCCTCCTCCAGCCTCATCAGGGCCTGCCCCTGGAAGCCGCCTGCCCCCTCCCCGAGGCCCCGGCCGCGGGCGCCTCGGTGGGCGTCAGCTTCGCGGCCGAGGACATCGTGGTGCTGGGCCGCTGAGGGGGGCGGGGGCGGGACGGTCCTAGGAGAAGTCCATGGGGAAGTCCTGGGAGAAGTCCCAGGAGAAGCTGAATCGGCCGCCCGTCACCGTATGACGGGCTCTTCCGGAGTACGGGTGCCCCCAGCAGCGTCCTTCGGGGACGGCTCGCTCTTCGAGACGTTCCCCGGGGTGTCCTTCGGGTCGGGTCCGGGGCCGCCTTCCGGCTCGCCGAACCAGGCGACTGCCACGGCGCCGGCCACGGCCACCAGGAAGCCGAGGACGGCGACCCAGGCGAAGCCCGGGCGGGAGGCGTCGCCGAGCCACAGCACGCCGAGGAGGCCGGGGACCACCGTCTCGCCCACGACCAGGGCCGCCGTCGCGCCGTTGACCGAGCCGATCTGGAGGGCGACGGTGTGCAGGTACATACCGCCGATGCCGGCGACGAGGATGGCGTAGAGAGCCGGGTCGGACAGGAGGGTTGAGAGGTCGAACGGGTCCACGCCGTTCAGCACCCGTACGCCTACGCCGAGGGCGCCGAAGCCCAGGCCGGACAGCAGACCGGCCAGGATCGCGGCGCGGGAGCCCATCAGACGGACGATCACCGTTCCGCCGGCCATCAGCACGATGGAGACGATCAGCAGCCACCAGTGGGTGCTGATCGGGGTGTGGCCGCTGCCCTCGGGGCCGGCTGCGGTGGCGAGCAGCACCAGTGCCGAGCAGACCACGGCGATCGAGGCCCACTCGGGGCGGGTCAGCTTGATGCCCAGGAGCTTGATGCTCAGTACGGCGGTGATCACGAGGTTGGCGCTGATGACGGTCTGCGAGAGGAAGAGCGGCAGCAGCCGCGCCGCCAGGGCACCGAGCGCGAAACCTATGAAGTCCAGCACCGTACCGACCATGAACTCCCAGGTGACCGCGGCCTTCGCGGTGGAGGAGAGGCTCGGGCCGCCGTGCTGGGTGAAGCCGGTGGTGGACGATGCCGCTGCCTCACGGCGGGCCGACTTGCGCGACCCCACCGCCTGCAGGACCGAACCCGTGCCGTAGCAGGCCGAGGCTGCTACCGCCGTCAGAAGGCCGATGATCACCGAGAACTCCGTTCGCGCACTGCCTGTTTTTACCTGTGCATTACCTGGCCTGCTAGACGCGCGATACGGTGCGGAAGTTGCCTCGCGTGGGCAAACACACGCTGGGGCAGGGAAAGCGGTGGGGACGGGCCCGTGCCCCGTATGTGAAGTGGGGGCGTGAGGGTTGTGGGAGGTGAGGAGTGTGGGCTGTCGGCTTTCGCTTGTCGGGGGCGGTGGCCTTCGCCGGGGGCAGGCCGTGCTCAGGCGGTGGTGAGCCGGGCCAGGGCCTGAGGGACTTCCTCCACGGAGTCGACCAGGGCGATGCGCGCCGCCATGGGGCGGTCGGCAGCGAGCGCCTGGAGCAGCGGCCAGGTGGGCAGCTTCCCGGTCCAGTGCTCACGGTCGACCAGCACCATCGGCGTCGGCCCGCCCCGCGATCCGTAGTAGTTCGGGGTCGCGTTGTCGAAGATCTCCTGTACGGTTCCGGCGGCACCGGGAAGGAAGACGACACCGGCGTTGGAACGTGCCAGCAGGCCGTCCTCACGTACGGCATTCACGAAGTACTTGGCGATGTGCGCGGCGAAGGCGTTCGGCGGCTCGTGCCCGTAGAACCAGGTCGGGATGCCGATCGAGTCCCCGCCGCCCGGCCACTGGAGACGTACGTCGAAAGCCGCCCGCGCCCAGTTCGTCACCGACGGCGTGAAGTGCGGGGCCTTGGCGAGCAGGCCGAGAGCCTCGTCGAGCATCGCGTCCTGGAAGGGTGCGGAGTAGGCGCCGAGGTTGGCGGCCTCCATCGCGCCGGGGCCGCCGCCGGTGGCGACGGTCAGACCCTCGCGCGCCAGTTGGCGGCCCAGGCGGGCTGCGCCGGCGTAGGCGGCCGAACCGCGCTCCAGCGCGTGCCCGCCCATGACTCCGACGACACGGGCGCCGTAGAGGTGTTCGTCCAGCGCGTCCGAGACGGCGTCGTCGTGGATACTGCGCAGCATCGAGGCGAAGATGTCGCCGTCCGCCTTGGTCCGCTGGTACCAGCGGTAGGCACGGGCGTCCGGTGTCGCCTCGTAGCCGCCTTGTTCGAGTCCTCCGAAGAGTTCGTCCGGCCCGTACAGGCTGCCCCGGTACGGGTCGAACGGCAGGCCGGGTATCGGCGGGAAGACCAGGGCCCCGCCGGCACGCACCTTGGCGGCGGCATCGGACTCCATGGGGCAGCCGAGGAAGACCGCGTCGGAGGTATCCGTGCTGAGCAGCGCGAACGTACGGTCCGTCAGGTCGACGGACTGGACGCGGTAGCCGGCGAGGCTGCCCGACGCGGCGACATGGTCGAACTCCTTGAGCGATTCGATCTCGCGGTCGGGCCCGGCGTCCCGGGCGCGGGGTCCGGCAGAGGCGGGGGCGTCCTCGGGTACGCGGGGGCGGCCGGGCCCGGAGGGGCCGTGGGGCGTGGCGGGGCCGTGGGGCGTGGCGGGGAACTCGGAATCGGGCTGCACCCACGTCATGTTAGGTGCGAAGCGACTCCACGAGCGGGCCGAGGTGCCCGTCCTCGGCCGCGGCGTTGAGTGCCGAGCGCAGGGCCTCGTCGTAGGTCGGGCGCGCTTGCGCGTGGACGGCGCGGCCCGCCTCGGTGATGACGCTGTAGACGCCGCGCCGGTCCTTGGGGCACAGATCGCGGCGGGTGAACCCGGAGGACTCCAGACGGGAGGCGAGCCGGCTCACCGAACTCTGGTTGAGGCCGATGAGATCGGCGAGTTCCTGCATCCGCAGCTCACCGTCGTCGGCCTCGGCGAGCCGGGCCAGGGCCCGGTATTCCGACAGGCCGATGCGGTGGTGCCGTTGCAGTGCCTTGGCCAACTCCTGCTCGACGCGCGTGTGGAGAGTGCCGAACCGGTCCCAGTGTTCCGCGTCCATCGCGTCCATCACCCTCTGTGTTTTTCTTCGCGCGGATTCGCCCGATGCTCTTGACACCAGCGTACATGCACGGGCAACCTATGCATGTGCATGCAAGTGATGTGTGTACATGCATCGAAGGGGGTCGGTCATGATGTCCGTCAGCAGCGTTGAGCGAAGCGGTCGTACGTCCGGGGAAGGCGGCGAGGGGGAGGGTGCAGGGAAGGCGGGTGCATCGAGGATCGAGGGGATCGAGAAAGTCGCCACTACGCCGGACTGGTACGCGCCCTACAAGATCTCCCAGGCGGTGAAGGCGGGCGGTGTCATCTACGTCTCCGGCCAGGCGGGGATCGACGAGCAGGGACGGACGGTCTCGGACGACTTCCTGGCGCAGGGGCGGCAGGCGTTCGCCAATGTGGAGAAGGTCCTCGCCGCGGCCGGGGCATCGCTCGGCGACGTGGTGAGGGTCGGCATCTTCGTCACCGACATGGAAGCCGACCTCGACAAGGTCATCGCGTTGCGCGAGGAGTTCCTCTCGGAGCCCTATCCGGCGGACACGCTCCTTGAGGTGTCGTCATTGGCCCGGCCGGACTGGCGAATAGAGATAGAGGCCATGGCCCTCGCCCGCTGACGGCGCACGGCTGACGGCGCACGGCTGGGGGGCTCGCGGCCGACGGTGACGGTGTGACGGCAACGGGCGAGTGGGATGGCGGCGGCCTTGGAGGTCAGGCGCTGGTCGCTATGCCGGCGTTCTTGAGGATGTCGCGGGCCGGCAGGGCGACACTCTGGGCGGCGGTCAGACCGGAGGCGGCCAAGTGGGCGTCCGCGACCCGCAGGCCGGCCGCGTACCCGGCGGCAAAGGGCAGTCCTACAGGCTGTGCCCCCATGCGCTGTGCGATGGTGTCGCCGTAAATGTACGGAGGCATGTTCTGCATGCCGGAGACGTCGACGGCGGCCGTGACCTTCTCGTAGGCGTCGTCCAGCTCCGGACCGGACAGCTTTGTCGCCCAAGGGCCCATGGCCTCTTCGCCCGCCAGTTCCCGTACGAACGCCTCGGCCATTCCTTCGGCCACGACCTGTTCGCCCACCGTGACCGTCATCGGGTCCCAGACCACATTGGCGTAGCGCACGTTGTGGTGGAGCTCGTGGACGGCAGCGTGGTTGATCTTCGCCAGGCTGGTCTCGGTGGGCCACATCACGAGCTGGATCGCACCCGGGAAACCGCCCATGCCGGTGTAGCCGGAGTTGTCACCCATCAGGATGTCTTCATCGGGGTTGCCGAGAATCAAGACGACGTGCACGGTGTCGGCGGTCTTGATTCCGGGCACCGCGAGGAGCCGCTCCCGTGCGGTGGCGAGGGAGTCCTCGATCCGGCTCCACACATCCGCGTCCTGCATCTGCCGTACAGCGGCCAGACAGCGGGGGTCATCACGGTCGAAGGGGAAGCCGGCGCCCATGCTGTGCATCTGGACGAGGTCCACCTCGCCCATTCTCGCGGCCATCGGGCCGTGGAGCGGGCTGAGCATTTCTCGCAGGGCGTCGGGCCGCTCCTCCAGCGGACGCTGCAGGATGTCGATCATGGCGGACGCCGTGTCGTGAACAACGATCTTCATGACTCAGGACCGTAGGGCCTCCGGTTACCGGAGGGTCAAGGCGGAAGGACCAGATGATCAAGTCCGTTGACCAACCCGGACCCGGACCCGGACCAGCGAGAAGTGCCGCAGGCCATGCTCGACCTCGATGCCGGCCTGGTAACCGTCCGGCTCGGGCTGCTGCTGATCGCCGGCAGGGGCCTTTGCCTCCAGGGATTCGAGAACGACCTTGCCGTGCGCGGGACCGAGTTGCTGCGACCCTCGTTCAAGCGTGAGGAGAAGCGTCGGGGGAAGCGGCTGCTGACGTCGGTGCGCCAGTTGACCGAGTCTGTGAACGGGCCTCTCAAGGGTCAGTTCGCGCCGGAACAGCACGGCGCCGCACCGCTGAGGGCGTCGCGGTCCGCGTTGCCCGGTGCGTACTCGCCCTGGCCGCAGCCATCTGGCGTCATCACAGAAACGGCCGGCAGGTCACGGTCCCTGTTCGCGTTCGATCGCTGGACACATGGGACTTACTCGTCCAGGGGAGAGAGGGGCAGGCGAGGAGAGGGGAGGAGAGAGGGAGGAGAGGTGGGCGGTGGTGCTGGGGTGGAGGGTGCTGTTGGTGGATTCGGGGGGTTGGCCGGGTCCTGTGTTTCGGTGGATTGCGGGGCTGGTGCTTCTGGTGCGTGCGTCGGGCGGGTCAGCGGAGCACGGGTAGGGCTGCAAGTTCCGCGAGGGCCCAGGTCAAGGGGGTGAGGACGAGCAGAAGAGCGGTAGCGCGCAGGGCTGTGACGCGGTGGAGGAACGAGAGGGGGGTGCCCAGGCGCCGTAGGGCGGCGGTGGTGTGGGCGCGTGCCGAGCGGGTTTCCACCGCGGCGGTGAGGACGCTGATGCCGGCGCAGGCCAGGACCAGGGCCATGGCCAGGGCGGTGAGTGGTCCGAAGGGGCGGGCGCCGGACGTCTCGTACACCCTGATCGCCGCGTACGTGCCGGAGGCGACCACGCACAGAGCACCCAGGGGGCGGCCGATGCGGCGGGCCTCCTCCTGGAGGGCGCGGCCGGCCAGCAGGCGCACCGCGCCCGGGCGGCAGGCGCACAGCAGCCGGCCGCAGACATGGGCCAGTCCCGGCCCGGCCAGTACGAGGCCGAGGGCGGACAGTGCCCAGCCGAGCAGGACGCCCGGCGGGCTGTCGGTCAGGCGGCCGGGCAGGGGCAGCAGGCCGCCGGGGCCGGCGGAGCCGCGGCCGGTGTGGGCCTCCAGGGCCAGGCCCATGGCGGCCAGGGCGATGCCCCATGGGAGTCCGGCGGGGAGGGTGGGGCCGCCGGTCGCCTCGCGGCTGGTGGCGCCATGGCTGGTGGGACCGGGCGCGGCGGGACCGGGGGCGGTGGTGCGGGACGCCGTGGTGTGGGTGACGGCGGTGGTGTCGGTGAAGGGAGGGATGTGCTTGCGCGGGCGCAGGGCGACGGCGGTGACGACGGCGGCGCTCAGTGGCACGACGCACAGGAGAAGGAGCGTACCGGCCGGCGGCAGCGGGTGGCCGGCGCCGAGCAGACCGGCCGCCGAGCCGCTCAAGGGGCCGCGGTGGAAGTGGCCGCGCAGATGAAGGAAGGCCAGGGCGGCCAGGAGGCTGCCGAGCAGGCAGGACAGAGCGGTGGAGGTGGCGGCGAGCAGAGTCAGGCGTACGGAGCCGAGGCCGACGGCGGCCATGCCCCGGCGCAGGCGTGCGGCGGGGTCGGCGCGGGCCACCGACGCGGAGAGCTGGGCGGTGGCCGCCAGCGGCACGGCGCACCACATCAGGCGGGCGAGGGAGGCGGTGGCCGCGTCGGGGTGCGCGGTGGCGTGGCCCAGGGCGGCCAGCAGGAGGAAGCCGGTGCCCGCCGAGGCGGCGACGACGAACAGACGGCGCAACAGGACCAGGGGGTGGGAGCCGCGGGCTAGGCGGAGAGCGAGCACGCTGCCCTGCTTTCCTCGTCGCCGGCGCCGTCGCCCGGTCCGTCACCTGGTCCGTTGCTTGGTCCCTCGCTCGATCCGCCGCCCGGTCCGTCACTTGGACCGTCGTCGGAGCCGCCACCGGAACCGTCGTCGGAGCCGTCACCCGGGCCGTCGACGGAGCTGTCACCCGGCCCGTCGCCGGAGTCGTCGCGGGCGGTGCCGCCGGAGTTGTCGCCGGCACCGTCCTCGGAGTTCTCCTCGGGCGTGGCCTCGATCCGGCGGCCGTCGAGCAGGGTGACGGTGTGGTCCGCGAGGGAGGAGGTGGCAGGGTCGGCCGCGGCGAGGACGACGGTGATGTGGTGCGAGCGGGCCGCCGTGGTCAGGGTGCGCAGTACCTGTGCGCCTTCGGCGCGGTGCAGGGGCGCGGCCGGGTCGTCGGCGAAGAGGACCTTGGGGGCGGTGGCCAGCGCGCGGGCGAGGGCGACCCGCTGGCGTTCGGACTGGTCGAGCTGTGCGGGACGGCGGCGGGCGCACTGGCTCACGTCCAGCCGCTCCAGCCATTCGCCCGCGCTCTGCTTGGCGTCACGGCGGGGGATGCCGCGCAGCAGGAGGGGGAGGGCGGCGTTCTCCCAGGCGTTCAGTTCGGGGACGAGGCGGGGCTCGGTGTCGATCCAGCCGAAGTGGTCCAGGCGCAGACGCTCGCGGTTGCGCCTGGAGAGGGTGTGCACGGACGTATCGTTGAACCACACCTCGCCCTTGTGGGGCACGAGTTGACCCGACAGGCATCTCAGAAGGGTGGTCTTGCCGCTGCCGCGGGGACCGACGACGGCGAGGATCTGGCCCTCGCGGACACCCAGGGAGACCTCGGTGAGAGCGGTGGTACTGCCGTGTGCGTGGTGCAGGCCGTGGGCCCGTAGAACGTCGTTGTCGGGCGGGGCCACCATCTGCGCACCTCTTGCTCGCTCGCGTCCGTTCGTTCCCCCGACCGGGTGAACGACCATGGAGGGTATCGGTCACTGGCACGGTAAGGAGTGGCGGCCCCCGGCAATCGGCGCTCCGGGCGTGCAACGGCCCAGGTTCACTCATATGGCTTCATATAAGAGAACCCGGGCCGGTGGGTATTCAGTTGTGCATCATTGGCCGAAAGAGCGTCCGGAGCGCGGCGGGATCACAGCCTGGATGGCGTGGGACCACCATGAGCACCGCTTGTGCCGGGCGGGATCAGAGCTTGGTCCATGCCTCGGTGAGGGTGGCGCGCAGGATCTGTTCGATCTCCTCGAAGACCGACCGGTCGGAGATCAGCGGCGGGGCGAGCTGGACGACCGGGTCACCGCGGTCGTCGGCGCGGCAGTAAAGGCCGTTGTCGTACAGGGCCTTGGAGAGGAAGCCGTACAGGACGCGCTCGGTCTCCTCGGCGTCGAAGGACTCCTTGGTGGTCTTGTCCTTGACGAGTTCGATGCCGTAGAAGAAGCCGTTGCCGCGGACGTCGCCGACGATCGGCAGGTCGTACAGCTTTTGAAGCGTGGTCAGGAAGGCGTGCTCGTTGTCCAGGACGTGCTGGTTGAGTTCCTCGCGCTCGAAGATGTCGAGGTTGGCCAGGCCGACGGCGGCGGAGACCGGGTGGCCGCCGAAGGTGTAGCCGTGCAGGAAGGTGTTCTCGCCCCGGTAGAAGGGCTCGGCCAGGCGGTCGGAGACGATGCAGGCGCCGATGGGGGAGTAGCCCGAGGTCATGCCCTTGGCGCAGGTGATCATGTCCGGGACGTAGCCGAACTTGTCGCAGGCGAACATCGTGCCCAGGCGGCCGAAGGCGCAGATGACCTCGTCGGAGACCAGCAGCACGTCGTGCCGGTCGCAGATCTCCCGTACGCGCCGGAAGTAGCCGGGCGGCGGGGGGAAGCAGCCGCCGGCGTTCTGCACCGGTTCCAGGAAGACCGCGGCGACGGTGTCCGGGCCCTCGAACAGGATCTGCTGCTCGATCTGGTCGGCGGCCCAGCGGCCGAACGCCTCGGGGTCGTCACCGAAGAAGGGAGCGCGGTAGATATTGGTGTTGGGGACCTTGTGGGCGCCGGGGACCAGCGGCTCGAAGGGGGCCTTCAGCGCGGGCAGGCCGGTGATGGACAGGGCGCCCTGCGGGGTGCCGTGGTAGGCCACGGCGCGGGATATCACCTTGTGCTTGGCGGGCCTGCCGGTGAGCTTGAAGTACTGCTTGGCCAGCTTCCAGGCGGTTTCGACGGCCTCGCCGCCGCCGGTGGTGAAGAAGACCTTGTTCAGGTCGCCGGGCGCGTAGCCGGCCAGCCGCTCGGCGAGTTCGACGGCTTTGGGGTGGGCGTAGGACCACACCGGGAAGTAGGCCAGTTCCTGGGCCTGCTTGGCGGCGGTCCCGGCGAGTTCGGCCCGGCCATGGCCGGCGTTGACGACGAACAGGCCGGACAGCCCGTCGATGTAGCGCTTGCCCCGGTCGTCGTAGATGTTGGTGCCCTCGCCGCGCACGATGGTGGGCACCGGCGCGTTCTCGTAGGAGGACATGCGGGTGAAGTGCATCCACAGGTGGTCGTACGCCGTCTTGGAGAGGCCCTCGCTCATCGCTGTCCCGTTCCCCAGGTGTAGGTCTGTTTCCGGAGCTTGAGGTAGACGAAGCTCTCGGTGGTCCGGACGCCGGGCAGGGCGCGGATCCGCTTGTTGATCACTTCCAGGAGGTGGTCGTCGTCCTCGCAGACGATCTCGGCCAGGAGGTCGAAGGAGCCCGCGGTCATGACCACGTATTCGACCTCTTCCATGGTGCTCAGCGCGTCGGCCACGGGTTCGAGGTCGCCCTCGGCGGTGATGCCGACCATCGCCTGCCGGCGGAAGCCGACCGTGAGGGGGTCGGTGACCGCGACGATCTGCATCACGCCCTGGTCGAGGAGCTTCTGTACGCGTTGCCGTACGGCCGCCTCCGAGAGGCCGACGGCCTTGCCGATCGCGGCGTACGGACGGCGCCCGTCCTCCTGGAGCTGCTCGATGATCGCCAGGGAGACGGAGTCGATCGACGGGGTGCCGTTTCTGTCACGTGTGGCCACGCACCTCACTGTGCACGAGCCTCGTCTGTCGCGCAAGCAAGTTTCGATGAAATCAGTTGCATAAGAAACGGAAAACCACTGATTCCGTCGTTCATGCTGGTTGGGTATGTCGAAAGCGTCACCTCGGCGACTAGGGTGGGACCGTCTCAACCCATGGACAACGGACCACAGGACACCGACAGGAGGGGTCGCACAGTGACCACCGAGCAGGGGCAACTGCGCAAGCTCCGCAACTACATCGCCGGGGAGTTCCGGGACGCGGCCGACGGGCGTACGACACAGGTGGTCAACCCGGCGACCGGTGAGGCGTACGCGACCGCTCCGCTGTCCGGCGCGGCCGACGTCGATGCCGCGATGGCCGCCGCCGAAGCGGCCTTCCCCGCCTGGCGCGACCTGGTCCCCGCCGAGCGCCAGAAGGTGCTGCTGAAGATCGCCGACCGGTTCGAGGAGCGGGCGGAGGAACTGATCGCCGTCGAGTCCGAGAACTGCGGCAAGCCGATCGCGCTCGTACGCTCCGAGGAAATCCCGCCGATGGTCGACCAGATCCGCTTCTTCGCGGGCGCGGCGCGGATGCTGGAAGGCCGCTCGGCCGGCGAGTACATGGACGGCTTCACCTCCATCGTCCGGCGGGAGCCGGTGGGTGTGTGCGCCCAGGTGGCGCCGTGGAACTACCCGATGATGATGGCCGTGTGGAAGTTCGCCCCGGCGCTGGCCGCGGGCAACACCGTCGTCCTCAAGCCCTCCGACACCACCCCCGCCTCGACGGTCCTGATCGCCGAGATCGTCGGCGGGGTGCTGGACGAACTCGGCCACTCCCGCGGCGTCTTCAACGTCATCTGCGGCGACCGTGACACCGGCCGCCTGATGGTCGAGCACCCGGTCCCGGCGATGGCCTCGATCACCGGGTCCGTACGCGCCGGGATGCAGGTCGCCGAGTCCGCGTCCAAGGACCTCAAGCGGGTCCACCTGGAGCTGGGCGGCAAGGCGCCGGTCGTGGTCTTCGAGGACACCGACATCGCCAAGGCCGTCGAGGACATCTCGGTGGCGGGTTACTTCAACGCCGGCCAGGACTGTACGGCCGCGACCCGGGTGCTGGTCCACGAGGCGATCCACGACGAGTTCGTGACCGCGCTGGCCAAGGCCGCCGACGACACCAAGACCGGTGCCGCCGACGACGAGGACGTGCTCTACGGGCCGCTGAACAACGCCAACCAGCTCGCCCAGGTCAAGCGCTTCATCGACGGGCTGCCCGCGCACGCCAAGATCGAGGCCGGCGGCCAGCAGGTCGGCGAGAAGGGCTACTTCTTCGCCCCGACCGTGATCTCGGGCCTCAAGCAGGACGACGAGATCATCCAGCACGAGGTCTTCGGCCCGGTCATCACCGTGCAGTCCTTCCGCGACGAGGACCAGGCGGTGGAGTGGGCCAACGGCGTGGAGTACGCGCTGGCGTCCTCGGTGTGGACCAAGGACCACGCACGTGCGATGCGGATGTCCAAGAAGCTGGACTTCGGCTGTGTGTGGATCAACACCCACATTCCGCTGGTCGCCGAGATGCCGCACGGCGGGTTCAAGAAGTCCGGTTACGGCAAGGACCTCTCGGGCTACGGCTTCGAGGACTACACGCGCATCAAGCACGTGATGACCTCACTGGACGGCTGATCCACGACCGTGGTCACCGTGCCGCCCGCGTACGGCGTGTGCGCGGGCGGCGGGGGAGGGCGGGGGTGCGGGGACGGTCCGGCAGGACGTGACCCCGAAGCCGCCGACGCCTCTACACCAGGGACTGGCGGGTCCAGCCGGCGGTGTAGGTGTCGATCTCCGTGGTCAGGGCCTTCTTGGCGGCGGTGTCCATGAACGACGCCTCGACGGCGTTCCTGGCCAGCGCCGCCACCCCGGCCGCGTCCAGGCCCAGCAGCCGCGCGGCGATGCCGTACTCGATGCTCAGGTCCGTGCCGAACATGGGCGGGTCGTCGCTGTTGACCGTGACCAGGATGCCCGCGTCGACCATCTCCTTGAGCGGGTGCTCCTCCAGGGTGGGTACGGCGCGGGTGGCGATGTTGGAGGTGGGGCTGACCTCCAGCGGGATGCGGTGCTCGGCGAGGTGGGCCAGCAGCTTCGGGTCCTGGACGCAGCTCGTGCCGTGGCCGATGCGCTCGGCGCGCAGGTGGGTCAGGGCGTCCCAGATGGTCTGCGGGCCGGTCGTCTCACCGGCGTGCGGCACCGAATGCAGACCGGCGGCGATGGCACGGTCGAAGTACGGCTTGAACTGCGGGCGCGGTACGCCGATCTCCGGGCCGCCCAGCCCGAAGGAGACCAGGCCCTCGGGCCGCAGGTCGCACGCGATGCGGGCGGTCTCCTCGGCGGACTCCAGGCCGGCTTCGCCGGGGATGTCGAAGCACCAGCGCAGCACCACGCCCAGCTCGGACTCCGCGGACCTGCGCGCGTCCTCGATCGCCTCGATGAAGGCGACGTCCGGGATGCCGCGGCGGGTGGAGCTGTAGGGGGTGACGGTCAGCTCGGCGTAGCGGATGTTCTGCCGGGCCATGTCGCGGGCGATCTCGTACGTCAGCAGCCGTACGTCCTCGGCGTCGCGGATCAGGTCCACGACGGAGAGGTAGAGCTCGATGAAGTGCGCGAAGTCGCGGAAGGTGAAGTAGTCGGCCAGCGCCTCGGGGTCGGTGGGGACCTTGGAGTCGGGGTGCCGGGCCGCCAGCTCGGCGACGATGCGCGGCGATGCCGAGCCGACGTGGTGGACATGCAGCTCCGCCTTGGGCAGTCCCGCGATGAACGCATCGAGATCGGACAACGTTTCCTCCTGGTCCAAGAGCGGTCGCCGGGCACGTGATGGTCATCGTATGTGTGTCCGCCGTACGCGTGCCGGGCAGGTCTTAGCATGGCGGAACAGTGAAGGGGGAGGGTCATGTCCGACAGTCAGCAGCAGCCCGAGACGCGCGACCCCTGGGCGCCGCCCCGTCAGGACAGGGCGCCGCTGGCCGAGCCGTCGGCGGGCAGACCGCGCAAGGACCGGTGGGACGGCGGCCGGTCCAACTGGCATGCCGTACCGCCGCCTCCTCCCGCGCCCGGCCTGCCGACGGGTTTCGCGCCGGTGGGCTCCGGCTCCGCGTACGGGCCGCCGCAGTCCGAGGCGTGGCCCGGCAGGCCGCCGTACGGGCAGCGCCGGCTGGCCGGCCCGCCCGGCGAGCCGGGGGCGCCGGACGGCTTTCCCGGCCACCCCGCTCATCCCGGTCTGCCCGCCGGTCACCCCGGTTACCCGGGCCAGGCGCACGCGTACGGGCCGTGGAGCGGCTACCCCTATCCGGTGGGCACGCTGCCCGCGCCACCGGGCAACGGCTTCGGCACCGCCGCCCTGGTTCTGGGCATAGTCGGCGCGGTGCTCGGTATCAGCGTCGTCTTCGGCATCGTCCTCGGCGTCCTCGCGATCATCTTCGGGGGCATCGGCCGCTCCAAGGCGGCCAGGGGCGAGGCGGCCAACGGCGGTACGGCGCTGGCCGGCATCCTCCTGGGTGTCCTGGCGCTGCTGGTGAGCGTGCTGATGATCGTCGTCACCGTGACCGACCGGAGCGGCGGCTACGGGGGTGACGGGGGCGATGTGGGCGGAGACGACCCCGGCTACGGCGACACCTACGACGCCGCGCCCGCCGTACCCGTACCGGCTCGGATACGCGCACACTCCGGACCGGCGCCGGTCCGCGCCGCAAACGTGCCCGCGTCGGCGGGTGCGGCGTCGGTCACGGCCGCCCTCGCGGGCATGCGGCCGTACGCGTCGGCCCCGGGGGCCCCGTTGGCCACCCCCACCGACACCCGTCCGCGCGCGTACGCGCACACGTACACGTACGTGCCCGTCCCGGTCACCACCGGCCGGGCCGCCACTCAGCCGCGGCCCGCCTCTCAGGCCGCGGGCGTCGCCGCCAGCCGCTGACGGGCCTCCATCAGCGCGAAGCCCAGCAGGTTCAGCCCGAGCCAGCGCTGGGGGCTGTCCGCCCGCTCGTCGTCGGCCGCCAGGCCGATGCCCCATATCCGGTCCAGCGGGCTGGCCTCCACCAGCACGCGGGAGCCCGTACCGAGCAGGTAGTCGCGCAGCGCGGGGTCCTGGCCGAATTTGTGCACACTGCCCTCGACGACCAGGTCGAACCGGTGCTGCTGCCAGGTCTCCTCGTCATAGCCGCGCACCGAGCGCCCGGCGTCCTTGGCCTGCTTGGGGTGCTTGGCGTCCAGGGCCCGCCGCTCCGCCTCCGGGTCCCCGAACAGCCGGGCCTTGCCTGCCATCATCCAGTGCTCGGCGGTGGCGTACCGGACCCCGTCGACGGTGAAGGGGGAGGGCCACCACTGGCTGAAGCAGCTCGGGCCCAGACTCCCGTCCCGCCGCGGGGTGTGCCCCCAGAAGAAAACGTATTTGTGGCGCTCACCGGCGCTCGCGGCGGCCACCAGCTCCTCGACCGACCGCGGCCCGTCGGCAGCGGACACCGCCGCGGTGCTCGCGGTCCCGGCCGCGGCGTTCTCCGTCGCCGTACGCTTCGGCGGAGCGCCGTCCACCGAAGCCTCCCGCGCCGGCCGTCCTGGTCCTGCCCCCGTCGTGCTCATCGTCCCCGCCGTCCCCGTGGTGTCGTGCTTCATGCCGGGATTCTGTCAGCGGGCACTGACAAGGCATCTGGCGCCCCCGCACAAAAAGCGCCGAATCCGTCGCGTAATCAAAAGGCAACAACGGAATCCCTTGCTGACGGACCGCCCTCCTGCCAGGATCGGCCTCCAATTCCGGATCCAGCTACGCCCGGCCGTGCCGCTGAGCGGCTCCGGCGGCCCCGGCCGGGCGCCCGGCGGAGGAGAGCACGTGAAAATGCGATCCGAGGTCACCGAGCGATGCGCCCGGGGCGCGCGGTACATCGTCGGCCGGCCGCGCCGGGGCACCTCCGGCCCACCCTGGTCACCGGCGCCGGCCGGCTCGGTGAGATCCTGTGGCGAGAGGTTTTCGGCCCGGTGCCGGCCGTGCCGCCCGCGGGCCGCGGGCGGGCCGCGTCCGGGTGCATGACCACACCCCGGTGCTGAGCGGGATGCGGCACGACGGCTCCCGGGCGTCGGGCTCCTGCCTGGCCGTGTCCGTGTATTCCTACGATGAATACACGCAGGTCAGGCATGTGATGTATGACAGCACGGGAGTCGCCGCCAAGGACTGGCACCGGACGGTCTTCGAAGGGCCGCAGCCGACTCCTCCCGGCGACCGCCGGACGGCCGTGACCGCTTCGGGGCCGTACCACCACCAGGGCCGTACCACGGGGCCCGTCCACCACCGGCTGACCGCCGGCTCCCTCCTGAAAGGGCACCGCGCATGGAGCAGCGCCAGCAGGCCGAAACCTTTTCCCCGGCCGAGCTCGCCGCCGTCCGCCGTAGCCTGACCGACGGCCGGCTGGCCATGACCCGCCGGTCCCTGCTGCGCGCGGCGGGCGCGGGCGCGCTGGCCGCGGGAGCCCTGGGCCCGCTGGCGGCCTGCGGCATCCCGCCCGCGGGCCGTAAGGACGCCGCGGCGTCCCGGGACCACTCCCGGGAGGAGAAGCGGGTGGTCTTCTCCAACTGGACGGAGTACATGGACGTCAGCGACGACGGCAAGCGCCGCCCGTCGCTGGAGGGCTTCACCCGGCGTACCGGCATCGCGGTGAAGTACACCGAGGACATCAACGACAACGACGAGTTCTTCGGCAAGGTCCAGGCCCAGCTCGCGGCGGGCCAGGACACCGGCCGCGACCTGATCGTGCTGACCGACTGGATGTGCGGCCGGATGATCTCGCTGGGCTGGATCCAGAAGCTGGACGCGGCCAACCTGCCGCACGCCTACACCAACCTGGCGCCGCAGTTCCGCAACCCCGACTGGGACCCCGGGCGCGTCCACTCCTACCCCTGGACGGGCATCCCCGCCGTCATCGCCTACAACCGGAAGGCCACCGGCGGACGCACGGTCGACTCGGTCGGCCAGATGCTGGAGGACCCCCGGCTCAAGGGGCGCGTCGGATTCCTCTCGGAGATGCGCGACACGATGGGCCTGACGCTGCTGGACATGGGGAAGCGGCCCGAGGAGGTCACGGCGGATGATTACGGCGCCGCCGTCGCACGCCTTCAGAAGGGCGTGGACAGCAAGCAGATCCGCCGGTTCACCGGCAACGACTACATCAACGACCTGAGCAAGGGCGACCTGGCGGCCTGTATGGCCTGGGCGGGTGACATCGTCCAGCTCCAGAAGGACAATCCGGACATCGGGTATGCCGTTCCCAAGGCCGGCTACATGCTCTCCACGGACAATCTGATGGTGCCGAACCAGGCCCGCCACAAGAAGAACGCCGAGCGCCTGATCGACTACTACTACGAGCCGAAGGTGGCGGCGCGGGTCGCGGCGTACATCAACTACGCCTGTCCGGTCGACGGCGTACGCGAGGAGCTGGCGAAGATCGACAAGGAGCTGGCGGCCAGCCCGCTGATCCTGCCGGACCGGGAGACGGCAGCCGCCGGGCACGTCTTCCGTGCCCTGTCGGCCGAGGAGAGCAAGGATTTCACGCAGAAGTTCTCCGACCTCACCGGGGCCTGAGCACCGCCGGAACCGCGCACGTCCCGATGCGACGCACGATGTGACGCACCGTTCCGGCCTCCGCCCCGCCTCATGACAGCGCACCGGCGCCCCACCTTCCCGCCTGCCCGCCGCCCGACACCCCCCACGCCCGACACCCCCACGCCCGGCAGCCCCCGCCGCCCGACCTCCGACCCCGGGACCACAGATGACGCAGCACTCCGGAGGCGATGTCCGCCTCACCGGGATCAGCAAGACCTACGGCTCCTCCTTCACCGCCGTGCACCCGCTGGACCTCACCGTCCCGCGGGTTCCTTCTTCGCCCTGCTGGGCGCCTCCGGCTGCGGCAAGACCACCACCCTGCGCATGATCGCCGGCCTGGAGGAGCCCACCACCGGAACGGTCGAGCTGGCCGGGCAGGACGTCACCGCGCTGCCCCCCTACAAGCGCCCGGTCAACACCGTCTTCCAGAACTACGCGCTCTTCCCGCACCTGGACATCTTCGAGAACGTCGCCTTCGGCCTGCGCCGTCGCGGCGTCAGGTCGGTCAGGAAGCAGGTCGAGGAGATGCTGGACCTCGTACAGCTCGGCCCCCTGGCCCGCCGCAGGCCGCAGCAGCTCTCCGGCGGACAGCAGCAGCGCGTCGCGGTCGCCCGCGCCCTGATCAACCACCCCCGGGTGCTGCTCCTGGACGAGCCACTGGGCGCCCTGGACCTCAAGCTGCGCCGTCAGATGCAGCTCGAACTCAAGCGCATCCAGACCGAGGTCGGCATCACCTTCATCCACGTCACCCACGACCAGGAGGAGGCCATGACGATGGCCGACACGGTCGCGGTGATGAACGGCGGCCGGGTGGAGCAGCTCGGCGCCCCCGCCGATCTGTACGAGAACCCCGCCACCACCTTCGTCGCCAACTTCCTGGGCACCTCCAACCTCATCGAGGCCGAGGTGGTGGCGGCCGACGGTGACGAGCTGCTGCTCAAGGCCGGGGAAACGAAACTTCGGCTGCCCGCGCGCCGATGCCGCGCCGGCTCCGGCTCCGGCCGTACCCGGACCGTCCGTACAGGGACCGGCCGTACAGGGACCGTCCGTAGGGGAGAGAAGATCCTGGCGGGAGTACGCCCGGAGAAGATCACCCTTACCCACGCCGACGACGCCGGAACGATCGCCGAGGGCCACAACCGGCTGCCCGGCCGCATCAAGGACGCCGGTTTCCTCGGCGTCTGCACGCAGTACGTCATCCAGGTCCCGGGAGCGGGAGAGCTGTCCGTCTACGAGCAGAACACCGGCCGCGACACGCGGATGGTCCCCGGCGCGGACGTGGTCCTGCACTGGAACCCCGCACACACCTTCGGGCTGGACGCCTCCCAGGACATGACCGCGGGCGCGATCACCGATGAAACCGACGGGACGAACGAAACCGGCGGGACGAACGAGACCTCCGAGACCGACGAGACCGCCGAGGGGCCCGCATGAGCAGCACCGACGTGCCTCCCCGGACGTCCGGAGAGCCCACCCCGCAGCCCACGCCCCGGTCCACCGCCCGCACCGCCCGCAAGCGCCTGGTCCCCTACTGGCTGCTGCTGCCCG
Source organism: Streptomyces sp. MST-110588 (assembly GCF_022695595.1). Taxonomy (NCBI): domain Bacteria; kingdom Bacillati; phylum Actinomycetota; class Actinomycetes; order Kitasatosporales; family Streptomycetaceae; genus Streptomyces; species Streptomyces sp. MST-110588. The sequence continues at coordinate 2,055,510 of NZ_CP074380.1, read as the reverse complement.
GCATCCTGTGGCTGCTCGTCTTCTTCGCCGCGCCCCTGGTCTACCAGGCGTCCACCTCCGTGCAGACCGGCTCCCTGGAAGAGGGCTTCAAGGTCACCTGGCACTTCGCCGCCTACTGGGACGCGCTGGGCACGTACTGGCCGCAGTTCGTTCGCTCCGTCCTGTACGCCGCCACCGCGACCGTACTGTGTCTGCTCCTGGGCTACCCGCTGGCGTATCTGATCGCCTTCAAGGCCGGGCGCTGGCGCAACGTGGTGATGGTCCTGGTCATCGCGCCCTTCTTCACCAGCTTCCTGATCCGTACGCTCGCCTGGAAGACGATCCTGGCGGACGGCGGCCCGGTCGTCGGCGTACTGAACGGCCTGCACGTCCTGGACGTCACCAGGTGGCTGGGGATCACCGAGGGGCACCGGGTGCTGGCCACGCCGCTGGCGGTGGTCTGCGGACTGACGTACAACTTCCTGCCGTTCATGGTCCTGCCGCTGTACGGCTCGCTGGAGCGCATCGACCCCCGGCTCCAGGAGGCGGCGGGCGACCTGTACGCCCGTCCGGTCACCGCCTTCCGCAAGGTGACCCTCCCGCTGTCCATGCCGGGGGTGGTCGCCGGCACGCTGCTGACCTTCATCCCGGCCTCGGGCGACTACATCAACGCCGAACTGCTCGGGTCCACCGACCAGAAGATGATCGGCAACGTCATCCAGTCCCAGTTCCTGCGGGTCCTGGACTATCCGACGGCCGCGGCCCTGTCCTTCATCCTCATGGCGGCCATCCTCGCGGTGGTCACCCTCTACATCCGCAAGTCCGGGACGGAGGACCTGGTCTGATGGCCCTGCTCAAGTGGCTCCGCCGCCGTCTGGTGGTGATCGCGGGCCTGTGCACGCTGGCGTACCTGGTCCTGCCCAACCTCGTGGTGCTCGTCTTCTCCTTCAACAAGCCCAACGGACGCTTCAACTACGCGTGGCAGCGCTTCTCCACGGACGCCTGGACGGACCCCTGCGGCGTCGCCGACCTGTGCGGATCGCTGGGGCTCAGCCTCCAGATCGCCCTGTGGGCGACGCTCGGCGCCACCGTGCTCGGCACGATGATCGCCTTCGCGCTGGCCCGCTACCGCTTCCGGGCCCGCTCCGCCGTCAACACCCTGATCTTCCTGCCGCTGGCGATGCCCGAAGTGGTGATGGCCGCCTCGCTGGCGACCCTCTTCCTCAACATGGGCATCGAGTTCGGCTTCTGGACGATCCTGATCGCGCACATCATGTTCTGTCTGAGCTTCGTGGTGACGGCCGTCAAGGCCCGCGTGATGAGCATGGACCCCCGGCTCGAGCAGGCGGCCCAGGACCTCTACGCGACCCCGGCCCAGACCTTCCTGGGCGTGACGCTGCCGATCGCCGCGCCCGGCATCGCGGCCGGCGCGCTGCTCTCCTTCGCCCTGTCCTTCGACGACTTCATCATCACGAACTTCCAGGCCGGCTCCACCGTGACCTTCCCGATGTTCGTCTGGGGATCGGCACAGCGGGGCACACCCGTTCAGATCAATGTCATCGGAACGGCGATGTTCCTGATCGCCGTGCTCTGCGTACTGATCGGCCAACTGGCCGCGGGACGCCGTAGAAGGAGCTGAGAACCATGGCACGAGCTGCCATGTCCCATCCCGTCCGCGCCCTCGCGGACGCCTGTCCCGCCCCCTTCTGGCTGGAGGACCCGGACCGTCCGGCCGCCCTGCCCGCCCTGACCTGCGACGAGACCTGCGACCTGCTCGTCGTCGGCGGCGGATACTCCGGTCTGTGGACCGCACTGATCGCCAAGGAACGCGACCCGGACCGCGACGTCGTCCTCGTCGAGGGCCAGGAGGCCGGCTGGGCCGCCTCCGGGCGCAACGGCGGCTTCTGCGCGGCCTCCCTCACCCACGGGCTGGGCAACGGCCTCGCCCGCTGGCCGCGGGAGATGGAGCGGCTGGAGGAACTGGGCGCCCGCAACCTCGACGCCATCGAGGACACCCTCGCCCGCCACAAGATCGAATGCTCCTTCGAACGCACCGGCGAGATCGATGTCGCCACCGCGTCCCACCAGGTCGCCGAGCTGCGGCAGACCGCCCGGGACGCCGCCCGGCTGGGCCTGGACCGCCATGTCTTCCTGGACCGGGACGCGCTGCGCGCCGAGGTGGACTCGCCGGCCTTCCTGGCCGGCCTGTGGGACCGCACCGGCGTGGCCATGCTCCACCCGGCCCGGCTCGCCTGGGGCCTCAAGCGCGCCTGCCTGGCACTGGGCGTACGCATCTACGAGCACACCCCGGCCACGGCACTGGTCTCCCACGGCCCCGGAACGGCCGTCCGCACCCCGCACGGCAGGGTCTTCGCACGGCACGTGGCGCTGGGCACCAACGCCTTCCCCTCGCTGGTCCGCCGCGTACGGCCGTACGTCGTGCCCGTCTACGACCACGCGCTGATGACCGAACCGCTGGACGCGGACCAGCTCGCCGCCGTCGGCTGGCGCCACCGCCAGGGCCTGTCCGACAGCAGCAACCACTTCCACTACTTCCGCCTCACCGACGACCACCGCATCCTGTGGGGCGGCTATGACATCGTCTACCGGTACGGGGGCAGGGTGCGCCGCGCCTACGACCACCACCCGGCCACGTACGAGAAGCTCGCCCGCCACTTCTTCCGCTGCTTCCCGCAGTTGGAGGGCGTGCGCTTCAGCCACGCCTGGGGCGGCGCGATCGACACCTGCTCCCGCTTCTCCCCCTTCTTCGGCACCGCGCACGGCGGACGGGTGGCCTACGCCGCCGGGTACACGGGCCTGGGTGTGGGCGCCACCCGCTTCGGCGCCGAGGTGATGCTCGACCTGCTGTCCGGTGAGCGCACGGAGCGTACGTCGCTGGAGATGGTGCGCTCCAAGCCGCTGCCGTTCCCGCCCGAACCGCTGCGCTGGGCCGGGATCGGCATCACGCAGTGGTCGATGACCCGCGCCGACCGGCGGGGCGGGCGCCGCAACCTGTGGCTGAAGGCGATGGACAAGGCCGGGCTGGGCTTCGATAGCTGACGGCCGCCGAACAGGGACAGGGAACAGACGCCGGCCGTCGCGCAGGGGCCGTCGGCCGTACGGCAGGTGCCAATCGCCCTACGGGTACGGCTGTCCGCCACCCCGGAAGAGAAGTTGGCCCTCGTCACCGCCACGTCACCGCCACCGTCGGGAAAAAACCCGGGCAAGCCGCGTAAGAGTGGCGCCGCCGCACGCTCTCTCCAGGCAGACAGCGGCCCGCCCGGGCCGCGGAAGCGAGGAGGCCATGGCAGCGGCAGCGCCCAAAAGCGCGGTGGAATGGCTGGCGGCGGCGGCCCCGGACCCCGGAGCCTGCCTGCGGGAATGGGAGCGCAACCCGTTCGGGGTGACTCTCCTTCCCGCCGGCAGGCTTTGGGACGTCCTGATCGTCCGGGGCGAACTGGGCTACCCGGCCCTGGACGTGCTGGGGCGGGTCCTGGACCGCCCGGGACCCGTCCTGGCCGACTTCGGCGACTCCCGGGCGGGCTTCTTCGTACCGCCGGGCACGGTCGCCCGCTGGCTGGGTACGGGCGTACGCGGCGCCGGCCGCGGCACCTGGATCGTGGTGCCCTACCCGGGGCGTGCGACGGGCGGTGTGCGCTGGCTGGTGCCACCGGACGGCTCGGGCGCGCTGACCGACCCGGCGGTACTGGAACTGGCCCTGCACGAAGCCGCGGCGTCCCTAGGGCGCTTCTGACGGATCTCCGCGGCCTCGCGACGCCCGGCACGCACCCTCGCCGCACGGCGCAAAGGGACAGGTGGCTCCGCCACATGACCCTTCACACCGCACGCCGAGCGCACGCACCGAACACCGCTCCGTCTTCCACGGAGATCCATCAGAAACGCCCTCGCCCGCGAGGAATGAGACGTTCCTCGGGCGTTGCGGGTATTTCCGGCGGCCAACTGAGTCTTCCGAGCGCGGAATCCGTGATCAGGGGTGGGGCGACCGCGGGGGCCGCCCCGGCCGCGGACGGCGGCGTGAAAGCGCCTGCCGCCCGGCTCGCCGCGCGGAATACGCAAGGGGAGACCACCATGCGCACATCGCCGCACCTTCTCGGCCGACTGGGCGTCGATCCGCTGACGGAATCCGTCTACCGCGCGATGCTGGCCCATCCGGAGGATTCACCGGAGGCCGTACGGGACCGGCTGGCCCTCACCGGCGAAGAACTGCGGGCGGCCACCGGACGGCTCGCCGACCTGGCACTCGTACGGCCGTCGGCGGAGGACCCCCGGAAACTGTACGCGGTCAGCCCGCGGCTCGGCATGGACATGCTGCTGGGCCGCCAGCAGGCCGAACTCGCCGCCCAGCAGCAGCGCGTGGAGGAAAGCCGGGCCGCCGCCGCCCGGCTGATATCGGAATTCGCCGTGCAGTACCGCGCCGCCCCCGACAACGGCCCGGCCCTGCTGGCCGGCGCCGACCGCATCGGTGACGGCATGACCGAACTCGGCGACAAGACCGTGGAGGAATTCCACCTGCTCGCCGCGGGACGCGACCGGGAACGCGGCCGGGAGAGCGGCCGGGAGAGCGGCCGGAACAACGGGTGGGAGAACGGCCGGAACAACGGGCGGGAGAGCGGCCCGGGGAGCGCCGACCTGCCGGTGCCCCGATCGCTGTACGAGCGGATGCTGGGGCGCGGCGTCACCGTGCGTACCGTCCGCCTGGACAGCTCCCGGCACGACCAGGAAGCGGTGGCGCACGCCCGGTGGCTGGCCTCGATCGGCGGCCAGGTCCGTACGACCGCCGCCCTGCCCACCCGGATGGCGCTCTTCGACCGGCGGACCGCGATCGTCTCCTCCGGAGGCACCGAGCCCGCCCGGACAGCGGTGGTGGTGCGGGTCCCGGGCGTGGTCAGCGCGCTGTGCGCGCTCTTCGACGGAATCTGGGCGAACGCCGACCGGTTCGGACCGCCACCGCGGCGCGACGCCGGCGCCTTCACCCCGCAGCAGATCGCGGCACTGCGACTGCTCGCGGACGGCCACACGGACGCCACCGTCGCCCGGCACCTGGGCGTCTCCGCCCGCACGGCCCGTCGCCTCGCCACCGAGGCCATGGCCGGAATGAAGGCCCGCAGCCGCTTCCAGGCCGGCGTCCTGGCCGTACGGCTCGGCCACCTGCCGGCTTCCTCCCCGTAGTACGCGCACGTGCACTCGGGGCACGGACCCGGCCTTCCCACCGGGACTTCCGGTTGGGCGGGTGCCACTCCGGGGGAGGGCGCCGGATCAGCGGGGCGGCGGCGACCAGCGGGACGGCGGCGACCAGCGGGCGCGGGCCGCTGAGAAGGCCGGGAGAAGAATGCCGGCCAGGCACCAGCTTGCGGTGACGTCGAGGGGCCAGTGGTAGCCGTGGCGTACCAGGCCGATGCCTACGGCGAGGTTGAGGAGTACGGCCGCGGCGGCCAGGGGGCGGCGGGCGCGGGGGTGGCGCCAGGCCAGGAGGAGGGCGGCGGCGCCGTAGGCGATGGCGGCGGTGGCGGCGTGGCCGGAGGGGAAGAAGTTGTCGGGTGCGCCGGTGGCCACCATGGGCGGGGGGCCGGGGCGGGCGAGCCAGACCTTGAGGGGGACGACCAGGGCGGGGACGGCGGCCATGGTGGCGAGGGCCGCCAGGGGTGGCAGCCACCAGCGGCGGTCGTGGGGGGTGTTCGCCTGTTCGGGCTCTGAGGGCCGGGGCGGGCGGGCGGTATGTGCGGCGTAGGCGGTGTATGCGGCGCAGAGAGCGAGGACCGGCAGGGCCACCGCCGTGTTGCCCAGGTCGGCGAAGAGTCCGGCCAGGGAGGTGGGGAGCAGCCTGGTGAGGGGCGTGCTGGTGGCGAGGGTACGGCCGAGGTGCTCGTCCAGGGTGCGCAGCGGGCCGTGGGAGACGACCTGCCAGGCGAGGACGGTGAAGAGGAGGGCGGACAGGAGGGCGCCGAGCGCGTAGACCGTCCCCTGGGTGAGCCGGCGGCCTCGGGGAGGGGTCGGCCGTCCCGGAACAGGGGGGGTGGTTCCGGGACGGCCGGGATGACCGGTGGTCCGCGCGCCCCGGGGGTGTGGGGCGGGCGGCCATCCGATCGGTGAGGAAATCCGGGGCCCGGGGCCCCGGTGTCGTGCGCCAGGGCACGGCCGGGCCGGAGCCGGGGAAGCGCCGGCCGGGCGTCACTCGCAGTCCCCTGCGAGCGGGGTGTTTCTCTCATCTGCGAAAACCGTACGGCAGACAGGGCCCGTCCGTCAGCCGGAACACCCGGCCGCCATCGCCCCCGCACATCTTCTTCACGTCATGCGCCGGGAACGGAGGGGGATGAGGAGGCGGCGACGGAGGGAGCCGGGGGCGGGTCACGGGGCCCTGGTGAGGGATCAGAGCGTTGCGAAGGCGGCTTCCAGGATGTCCAGGCCCTCGGTCAGCAGGTCATCGCCGATGACCAGCGGCGGCAGGAAGCGCAGCACGTTGTTGTACGTACCGGCGGTCAGGACGAGCAGGCCCTCCTGGTGGCACGCCTTGGCGAGCGCGCCCGTTGCCTCCGGATTCGGGTCCTTCGTACCGGACTTCACCAGCTCGATGGCGATCATCGCGCCGCGTCCGCGGACGTCGCCGATGATGTCGTACTTCTCCGCCATCGCCGTCAGACGCGCCTTCATGATTTCGCCGATCCGCCGCGCCCTGGCGTTCAGGTCCAGCTCACGCATGGTCTCGATCGAGCCCAGCGCCGCCGCGCAGGCGACCGGGTTGCCGCCGTACGTGCCGCCGAGGCCGCCCGCGTGCGCGGCGTCCATGATCTCGGCGCGGCCGGTGACGGCGGCGAGCGGGAGGCCGCCCGCGATGCCCTTGGCGGTGGTGATCAGGTCCGGGACGATGCCCTCGTCCTCGCAGGCGAACCACTGTCCCGTACGGCAGAAGCCGGTCTGGATCTCGTCCGCGACGAAGACGATGCCGTTGTCCTTGGCGAACTGCGCGATGGCCGGCAGGAAGCCCTTGGCCGGCTCGATGAAGCCGCCCTCGCCGAGCACCGGCTCGATGATGATCGCCGCCACGTTCTCCGCGCCGACCTGCTTGGTGATCTGCGAGATGGCCTGCTCGGCGGCCTCCTGCGCGCAGTTCTCCGGCCCGGTCAGCCAGCGGTAGGGGTAGGCGAGGGGGACGCGGTGGACCTCGGGGGCGAACGGGCCGAAGCCGTGCTTGTACGGCATGTTCTTCGCGGTCAGCGCCATCGTCAGGTTCGTACGGCCGTGGTAGCCGTGGTCGAAGACGACGACCGCCTGGCGCTTGGTGTACGCACGGGCGATCTTGACGGCGTTCTCGACCGCCTCGGCGCCGGAGTTGAACAGCGCGGACTTCTTGGCGTGGTCGCCGGGGGTCAGCTCGGCGAGCTGCTCGCAGACCTCCACGTACGGCTCGTACGGCGTGACCATCACACAGGTGTGGGTGAAGTCCGCGAGCTGCGCGGTGGCGCGCCGCACCACGGCCTCGGCGCTGTTGCCGACCGAGGTCACGGCGATGCCGGAGCCGAAGTCGATGAAGGAGTTGCCGTCCACGTCCTCCAGGACGCCGCCGCCCGCGCGCTTGGCGAACACCGGCAGCACGGCACCGACGCCGCCGGCCACGGTGGCCTGCTTGCGCGCCCACAGCTCCTGGGACTTGGGGCCGGGGATCGCGGTGACGACGCGACGCTCCTGGGGGAGGGAGGGGCCTCCGGACAGTTCGGTCATGGCAGTCTCCTGGGGTGGAACGGGACGTACTGAAGGGGTTGTGCTCGCAGGCTAGGCGGGCGTGGCGGACTCGGGCATGTTCCGTTCGGGAGAAGTGGGCGTGTTGCGTTGTCCTCGGCGGACATAGAGACGGAGCGCGGGCACTACATTGAGCACGGGTGAGGCCCCAGGGGCCGGACACGGCTTACGGCTTCGCGGCTTGCAGGCTCCGGCCTTCACGGCTGTGCGGCTGCATGGCTTCATGGCTTCACGGCTTTTTCGTGGCTCAAGGAGGGGGACGAGGGCACCGGATGGACACCGAGGGCACGCACGAGGCACACGACACACGGTCCGGGACACGGTCCGGGCGGCGGGTGCCGCGTCCGGCCGCGCCTCCCATGCCGGCCACGCCTCCGACGTCACCCGCTCCCTTACCGGCCTCCGATTCCGTCCCGCCGTCCGTCCGGATTCCTCCGGTGCCTGCGGCGCCTCCGGTTCCTCCGGCGCGGCCGGCCGTACCGCCCGGGGAGCCCGTACAGCGGGCAGCCGGACAGCCCACCGCCGAGCCGCCCCTCGTCCGCTGGCTGCGCACCCCGCGCCGGGCGACCGCGCCCGGCATCTGGGCGTACGGGCACGTACCCAAGGCCCCCGAGGAGCCGGACCGGGTCCCGGCGCGGCAACTGATCGTCGGCGCGCTGATCTCCTTCCTGTGCGGCTGGCTGCTGTGGTCGCTGCTGTGGAACGGCTACCTCGGCAACTACTGGGTGTGGCCACTGGCGGTGCTCACGCCCGACTCCTGGCGTACGACGGACGACGGGATCCAGGCGTACACCTGGGCCACCTACATCTATTACGGCCTGTGCATCGCGCTCCTGGTGGTCGTCTTCGGACGGCTGGGCCGCTGGCGGGAGGTGGGGCGCCGGTTCGTGCTGCCCCTGCTGCGGCGCGTACGGGACCGGCGTCCGCAGGCCGCGCCCGAGCCCGCGGCGGACCGTGCCCAGTGGCCGGAGCTGCGCGCCCACGGGGCGTCGGACGCCGCCGACCGGCTCGCCGCCGAGGCCCGCTCGGGCCGTATGAACGACGTGGACGCCGCCCGTATCGAGCGCGCCTGGCGTTCGGTACGGACCGGCGCGAACTCCCTGGCCGCCTTCACGGACACCGTGCTGCGGCACGGCGCCGCGGCCTGCGCCCACCCCTCCGGTCAGCGCGACCTGCCCGCCCGCTCCGCCCGGCACGACCTGCTGGCCCACCAGGTCCGCATCGGCACCGCCGCCGAGGACCCGCGGAACCCCTACGGGCACCGGGGCGCCGGCATCGCCCTGGACCCCGCCCTGCTGGGCACGTCCCTGCTGGCCGTCGGGCCGCCCGGGGCCGGCAAGACCAGCCGGCTGGTGCGGCCGGTCGTGGAGGCGATGTGCCTCCAGGCGCTGGCGGGGCAGTGTGCCGTGGTCGCCGTCGGCGCGGCCGGGTCGAGCCCGGTGCCGGACGACGCCTTCGATGTGGTGGTCCGGATCGGCGGCCCCGACCCGGACTGTGACCTGGATCTGTACGGCGGTACGGCCGACCCGGACGAGGCGGCGGGCATCCTCGCCGAGGCGCTCGTCGGCGACCTGACCGCGACCCTGCCCGGCGGTGACAGCCGGCGCGCCGCCACCGCGCTCGCGCAGCTCCTGGGGCCCTTCCACACGGCGTACGGCCGCTTCCCCGCCGTGGCGGAACTGCGCGAGCTGCTGGACGGGTCGCCCGCCGTGCTGGCCCGGCTGCGGACCAAGCTCAAGGCGGCGGGGGAGGAGTCCCTGCTGCGCGAACTGGACGCACGCGAGCGCCAAGGGGGCCGTGGCGGTGACGTCGGCGAACTGCTCGCCGACCGGATCGCCCTCCTGGACCGTCCGGCCTTCGCCGGCTTCTTCGACACCTCCGGCCGTACCCGCCAGGTCTCGCTGCGCGCCCTGGACCACCCGCTGCGGGTCCGTATCGACCTGCCCGAGCGCGGCCACGCCGAGGCCTCCCGATTGCTGGCGCGGCTGGTGCTGGCGCAGTTCACGGAGTGCGCGGTCGCCCGCGGCGACCGCTCCCTGTTCGCCTGCGTGGTCCTGGACGACGCCTCGCACGTGATCACCGCCGAGGCGCTGCGCGGTCTCCAGCGGCTGCGCTCGGCCAACGCCGGCGCGGTGCTCACGCTGCGCTCCCTGGACGAGGTTCCCGAGGCGCGGCGCAGCGCGCTGCTGGGGGCCGTCGGCTGCCGGATGGCCTTCGCGGGCGTCACGACGTGGGACGGCGCGCGGTTCGCCGAGGTGTGGGGCAAGGAGTGGGTCCAGACGCGGGACGTGACCGACCGGCAGGTCATCGCCGAAGGGGCGGCGATGAAGGCCCTGCACATCCTGCGCCAACTGGTGACCGGCAAGGCCGTCACCGCCAAGGCCGTCACCGTACGGACCGTCGAGCGCGAGCGGTGGTCGGCCTCCGACCTGGCCAACTCCGTACCGGCCGGCCACGCGGTGCTGTCGGTCACCTCGGTACGCGGCGAGCACGCGCCCCCGGTGCTGGTGGACCTGCGGTCCTGAGCGGGGGTGGTGGGGTCGGGTCCGGTTCCGTATACGGCTGCATCAGTGGGGCGGGACCAGGTTCTTATACGGGTCCGAGCGGCGAGGCCGGGTCGGGCCCGACCTCGGGCGTTTACTCGGCAGCCGGCTCTGCCACCCGCTTCACCGGCAGGCCGGTCAGACGCGAGACCGATTCATAAACGCGGTCGTCATGCAACACGACGAGCCCCTCGCGCTCCGCGGTGGCAACCACCAGAAGATCGATCGCTCCGGCGGAACGGTGCTGTCCTGCTTCGGTGAGCTGCTGTTGGAGTTCTTGGGCTCTTTCGAATGCGTCACTGGGCATCGGTACCCAGGAGAACGTCTCCTTGAGCAGTTGGCGCTTCTCCAGCCGATCGGCCGGTGAGCGGGCGGAGTACAGGAACTCCAACTCGATGACCGGACACACGCTGATGATGCCCGTCGTGATCTGTTCGCGCCACCGCTCATGAAGCGGCTTGGTGAGGATGCGGAAGAGAGCTGAGGTGTCGATGAGGTAGAGCGAGCTGCTCACGGACGGTAGGGCTCGAAACGGCCCCCGGAACCCTCCGCTGAGGCAGAATCGACGGTGGCGGTTCATACGGGACGGAGTAGTGCGCCCGGGTCCGTGCCGCCGTGGCCGAATCGCCGGCTCAGTACTGCGCCGTTTCTCCTCAGCACCCCGAAGGTCCCATGCCGCTCACCCTCGCCGCCCTGGTCAACCACACCGCGCTCAAGCTGACCGTGCTCGCGGGTGAGGGGCGGCTGGAGGTGCCCGTGCGCTGGGCGCACGCCAGCGAGCTGATCGACCCGGTGCCGTACATGGAAGGCGGCGAGCTGCTGCTGATCACCGCGCTCAAGCTGGAGGCGGAGGATCCGGAGGCGGCCCGCAGGTACGTGCGGCGGGTCGCGGAGGCAGGGGTGGTCGGCCTCGGCTTCGCGGTCGGCGTCAATTACGACGAGGTGCCCCGGGCGCTGATCGAGGCGGCGCGGGAAGCGGGGCTGCCGCTGCTGGGCGTACCGCGCCGTACGCCGTTCATCGCCATCAGCAAGGCCGTCTCGGCCGCCGTCGCCGCCGACCAGTACCGCGCGGTGACCGCCGGGTTCGAGGCGCAGCGCGAGCTGACGCGGGCGGCGCTGGGCGCCGAGGGACCCGCCGAGCTGCTGGCCCGGCTCGCCGCCCACCTCGACGGCTGGGCCGCGCTGTACGACGCGACCGGGACGGTGCTGGCCGCCGCCCCGGACTGGGCCGCCCGCCGCGCCGCCCGGCTCACCGCCGACGTGGCGCGGCTGCGCGAGCGCCCGGCGCCGGCCAGCTCCGTGGTCAGCGACGCCGAGGGCGGCGACCGGGTCGAGCTCCAGTCACTGGGCACCGGCCGCCGGGCGCGCGGGGTCCTCGCCGTCGGCACCGGCGCGCCGCTGGGCACGGCCGGGCGGTACGCCGTGCACTCCGCCGTCGCCCTGCTCACCCTGACCACCGAGCGGTCCCGGGCCCTGCAGGAGGCCGAGCAGCGGCTGGGCGCCGCGGTGCTGCGGATGCTGCTGGCCGGTGAGCCGGACCACGCGCGGGCGGTGGCGGGCCGGCTGTACGGCGGGCTGCTGGACGCGCCGTTCCGGATCGTGGTGGCCGAGGCGGCGCCGACTGCCGACGCCGAGCAGCCGTCCGGCGGGGTCGGTGGGGCCGGCGCGTCGGGTGGGACCGGCGGGCTCGTGGCGGCGCTGGACGCGCTGGCCGAGGTGATGGAGGCCGCGGCGGCCCGTACGGGCGAGGCGGTGCTCGCCGTGCCGGACGGCGGCCGGCTGATCGTCGTGGCGCCGGACGGCGGAGCGGCGGTGGACGCCTGCACGGAGTACGCCGCGGCGTTGGATGTCCGAAAGGTCGGGAACGCTCGTAATATTCGGGATGCCAGGGACGTTCGGGATGCTCGGGATGGGGTGCGGTCCGGGACGGGGAGCGGGATGCGGACCGGGGCGGGACACGGGGCGGCCGGGGAGCGAGGAACGTATGAGCGGGACGGCGCGAGCCTGACGGTCGGGGTGTCCGCGCCGTCGGGGCCGATGGCCGCCGCCAACGCCCACCGCCAGGCCGAGCAGGCACTCTCCGTCGCCCGCCGCCGGGGCCGGACGCTGGTGGAGCACGAGGACGTGGCGGCCGGATCGGTGCTGCCGCTGCTGGCCGACGAGGCCGTACGGGCCTTCGCCGACGGCATGCTGCGGGCGCTGCGTGAGCACGACGCCACCGGCCGCGGCGACCTCGTGGCCTCCCTGCGCGCCTGGCTCTCCCGGCACGGGCAGTGGGACGCCGCCGCCGCCGACCTGGGAGTGCACCGCCATACGCTGCGCTACCGGATGCGCCGGGTGGAGGAGATCCTCGGGCGTTCCCTCGACGACCCGGACGTCCGGATGGAGCTGTGGCTCGCCCTGAAGGCGACCGCGGGCCCGGCGGGGGAGTGAGCCCCGGACCCGTACAGGAAAGGGGCCCGCACAACGAAGGGGCCCGCACAACGAAGGGGCCCATACAGCGAAGAGGCCCGTACAGGAAAGGTCCGTGCGGTGACGGGCGTGGAGGCCGGTGTGGCGCCGACTGCCTCCGCCGCCGCACCGGACCTGCCCGGCCGTACGCGCCAAAGCGGCGGGGGAGCGGGGGAAAGTGTGCCGCCCCGGACAAAGGGCGTGGCGGGGATGCGGCTCTACGGTGGGGGAGTCTCGAACGCCGCTGCGAAGCGGCACCGCGCCGGCCGAGTGGAGCAGCGCACCGCCCCCGTGGTGCGCCGCCCGCCGGGCTGCGCGACACCGCACGTACCCCACCATTTCGGAAGGGCCGGGATCCACTGTGCCAACCCCCAGCGCTGCTGCCCCCACCGCCTTCTGGCTGGCCGGCCGCCAGGCCGCCGGCGAGGAGACCTTCGACGTCACCTCCCCCTGGGACGGCCGGCTCGTCGGCACGGTGAGCGTCCCCACCGAGGCCCAGGTCGAGGAGGCCGTCGCCGCCTCCGTCGCCGTACAGGCCGAGCTGGCCGCCACCCCCGCCCACGTACGGGCCGCCGCCCTGGACCATGTGCAGCGGCGGCTGGCGGAGCGTACGGAGGAGATCGCCCGGCTGATCTCCGCGGAGAACGGCAAGCCCATGAAGTGGGCGCGCGGCGAGGTCGGCCGTGCGGTGTCGGTGTTCCGCTTCGCGGCCGAGGAGGCCCGCCGCTTCAACGGCGGCCAGGCGCAGCGCCTGGACACCGACGCGGGCGGCACCGGCCGGCTCGCGCTGACCCGCCGCTTCCCGCGCGGCACGGTCCTGGGCATCGCGCCCTTCAACTTCCCGCTCAACCTGTGCGCCCACAAGGTCGCCCCGGCGATCGCGGCGGGCGCCCCGATCATCCTCAAGCCGGCCCGGCCACCCCGCTCTCCGGGCTGATCCTGGGCGAACTGCTGGCCGAGACCGATCTGCCCGCCGGTTCGTGGTCGGTCCTCCCGGTGCCCAACGACCGGATGCCGGCGCTCGTCCAGGACGAGCGGCTGCCGGTGGTCTCCTTCACCGGTTCCGAGAAGGTCGGCTACGCGATCATGGAGTCGGTGCCGCGCAAGCACTGCACGCTGGAGCTCGGCGGCAACGGCGCGGCCGTGGTCCTGGCGGACTACTCCAGCGAGGCGGACCTGGACTGGGCGGCGTCCCGTATCGCCACCTTCTCCAACTACCAGGGCGGCCAGTCCTGCATCTCGGTGCAGCGGGTGATCGCCGACGCGTCCGTGTACGACCGGCTGCTGCCGAAGATCGTCGCGGCGGTCGAGGCGCAGGTCACCGGCGACCCGTCCGACGAGGCGACCGAGGTCGGCCCGCTGGTGAGCGAGGAGGCCGCGTGCCGCGTCGAGGCGTGGGTGGAGGAGGCCGTACGGGCGGGCGCGCAGCTCCTGACGGGCGGCAAGCGCGAGGGCGCCTCGTACGCCCCGACCGTGCTGGCGCAGGTGCCCGCCGGGGTGACCCTGGCCCGTGAGGAGGTCTTCGGCCCGGTGCTCACGGTGACGAGGACCGAGGGCGAGGCCGCCGCGTTCGCCGCCGTCAACGACTCCAAGTACGGCCTCCAGGCGGGCGTCTTCACCCACGACCTCCAGACCGCCTTCCGCGCCCACCGCGCGCTGGAGGTCGGCGGCGTGATCATCGGCGACGTACCGTCCTACCGCGCCGACCAGATGCCCTACGGCGGCGCGAAGCTGTCCGGCGTCGGGCGCGAGGGCGTCCGCTTCGCGATGGAGGACTACACGTACGAGCGGGTGATGGTCATGACGGGACTGGACCTGTAGGGGGACTGGACCCGTACTGGACCTGTAGGGACAGCCGTTATGTGAAGGCGTCGAGCCCTCATGCGCGGGCCCCGCTTCCCGCCCGCGTCGGCGGAGGCGGGGCTCATGCGTGTACGGGGCCCACGCGTGTGCGGGGCCCGCGGTCACAGCCGCATCAGCCCCGCCGCGGTCGTCCCGAAGCCGCACCGCGCGTAGAACCCCGTCAGGTGTTCCTCGTAGTCCACGTGCAGCCAGGTGGCCCCCCGCCCGCGCGCGGCCTCGGCCGCCGCCCGTACGAGCCGTACGCCCAGCCCCCGGCGCCGCTGGTCGGGGTGGACGGTCGTGTTCAGGACGAAGGCGTGCTCCCCGCCGTCGCCGACGACGTTGACGAAGCCGGTGAGCCGGCCGTCGCGGCGCGCGGCGATCCAGGTGAGGCTGTGCGCGGCCAGGCGCCGGGCGAAGGGGGCCGGCCGGTGGCCCGGCCAGGCGGCGGCGAACAGGGCGTTGAGTTCCTCGTCGGTCAGCGCCGGAGCGACTGTCAGCACCGTGTTGTGCAAGCGCTCTCCGCCCTCGTCGTGCAAAGGCTCCCCGTTCTGCCCGGGCCCCTTGCCCTGTTCGGGCTCCGTGTTTCCCCAAGGCTGTGCGTGGTGTGTCACGGCGGTTGCCTCCGTATCGGCGGGCGGTGTACGCCCATGATCCCCGCCAGGGGCCGCCCGCGGACGGCCGCGCGGGCGGGTCCGGTGGCGCGAAGGCTGGTGCAAGTTCTGCGGATCGGGTAGAGACTCACAAGTAGCACTGACCGGTAGCCGACCGGCGGACCGGTACAGGACGACCCGACTCCGCGGCGAGGTGAGCCCTCCATGACCGCTCCGTCCACCCGCAACGTCTCCGAGCGCGAGGCCCGTCAGGTCGCCGAGGCGGCCCGTGAACAGGACTGGCGCAAGCCCAGCTTCGCCAAGGAACTGTTCCTGGGGCGCTTCCGGCTCGACCTGATCCACCCGCACCCCACCCCGGCCGCACAGGACGCCCAGCGCGGCGAGGCGTTCTTGACCAAGCTCCACGACTTCTGCGAGACGAAGATCGACGGTGCCCGCATCGAGCGCGAGTCGAGGATTCCCGACGAGACCATCGACGGCCTGAAGGAACTGGGCGCGTTCGGGATGAAGGTCGACACCAAGTACGGCGGCCTCGGCCTGACCCAGGTGTACTACAACAAGGCCCTGGCGCTCGCCGGTTCCGCCAGCCCCGCCATCGGCGCCCTGCTCTCGGCCCACCAGTCCATCGGCGTACCCCAGCCCCTGAAGCTGTTCGGCACGCAGGAGCAGAAGGACACCTTCCTGCCGCGCTGCGCCCGTACCGACATCACGGCCTTCCTGCTCACCGAGCCGGACGTCGGCTCGGACCCGGCCCGGCTGGCGACCACCGCCGTACCCGATGGGGACTCCTACATCCTGGACGGCGTCAAGCTGTGGACCACCAACGGCGTGGTGGCCGACCTCCTCGTCGTGATGGCCCGGGTCCCCAGGAGCGAGGGCCACAAGGGCGGCATCACGGCCTTCGTCGTCGAGGCGGCCTCCGAAGGCGTCACGGTGGAGAACCGCAACGCCTTCATGGGCCTGCGCGGCATCGAGAACGGCGTCACCCGCTTCCACCGGGTCCGGGTCCCGGCCGCCAACCGCATCGGCCCCGAGGGCGCCGGCCTGAAGATCGCCCTGACCACCCTGAACACCGGGCGGCTCTCGCTGCCCGCCATGTGCGTCGGCGCCGGCAAGTGGTGTCTGAAGATCGCCCGTGAGTGGTCCGCGGCCCGCGAGCAGTGGGGCAAGCCGATCGCCAAGCACGAAGCCGTGGGCGCGAAGATCTCCTTCATCGCCGCGACCACCTTCGCCCTGGAGGCCGTGGTCGACCTCGCCTCCCAGATGGCCGACGAGGACCGCAACGACATCCGCATCGAGGCCGCGCTCGCCAAGCTGTACGGGTCCGAGATGGGCTGGCTGATGGCGGACGAACTCGTACAGATCCGCGGCGGCCGGGGCTTTGAGACCGCCGAGTCGCTGGCCGCCCGCGGCGAGCGCGCGGTGCCCGCCGAGCAGATGCTGCGCGACCTGCGGATCAACCGGATCTTCGAGGGCTCCAGCGAGATCATGCACCTGCTCATCGCGCGGGAGGCCGTGGACGCCCACCTGTCGGTCGCCGGTGACCTCATAGACGCCGAGAAGTCGCTGGCCGACAAGGGCCGGGCCGCGGCCAAGGCGGGCTCCTTCTACGCCCGCTGGCTGCCCAAGCTCGTCGCGGGGCCGGGGCAGCTCCCCCGTACGTACGCGGAGTTCGGTGACCTGGCGCCCCACCTGCGGTACGTCGAACGGGCCGCCCGCAAGCTCGCCCGCTCCACCTTCTACGGCATGTCCCGCTGGCAGGGCCGGATGGAGACCAAGCAGGGCTTCCTGGGCCGGGTCGTGGACATCGGCGCGGAGCTGTTCGCGATGAGCGCGGCGTGCGTACGGGCCGAGCACCTGCGGGCCACCGACGACCACGGACGCGAGGCGCACCAGCTCGCCGACGTCTTCTGCCGGCAGGCCCGCATCCGGACCGAGGAACTCTTCACGCGGCTGTGGACCAACACCGACGACCTGGACCGCAAGGTCGTCTCCGGGGTGCTCAGCGGTACGTACGCCTGGCTGGAGCAGGGCGTGGTGGACCCCAGCGGCGACGGCCCGTGGATCGCCGACGCCACGCCGGGCCCGGCCCGCAAAGAGAACGTCCACCGCCCGATCCGCTGACCGGAGAGGACCGGAGAGGACCGGAGCCGGCCGGATCCGACCGGATTCGAGCGAGGGTGACCGAGCCTGCCGGATGCGCGGCCGAGCCGGGCCGGCCGGATGCGCGGCGGATCCGTCACGGGCGGCCCACGTGGACGCGGGCCCTCCGTGACGGCCGCGGGCGCCCGGCAGCAGGCGCCCCCGCGCGGGCGGCGGCGCACGGCGGGCGGCGCACGGCGCGCGCCGCGCTCACCGGACGCACTGTCCGGCAGACCGGCCGGACCGGCCACAATGGTCCCCATGACGGACCTCCTCGCTGACCCGCATCTGCGCTTCACGCCGGCCGCCGCCGCGGACGACGGACCGCGCGACATCGTGATCCTGGGCTCGACCGGATCCATCGGCACCCAGGCGATCGACCTCGTGCTGCGCAACCCCGACCGCTTCCGCGTGACCGCGCTGTCCGCGGCGGGCGGCCGGGTGGACCTGCTCGCCGAGCAGGCGCACCGGCTGCGGGCCGGTACGGTCGCGGTGGCCCGCGAGGACGCCGTACCGGCGCTGCGCGAGGCACTGGCCGCGCGGTACGGCGCGGCCGAGCGGCTGCCGGAGGTCCTGGCCGGGCCGCAGGCCGCCACCGACCTGGCGGCCTCCCCCTGCCACACCGTCCTGAACGGCATCACCGGCTCCATCGGCCTCGCGCCCACCCTCGCCGCCCTCGAAGCGGGCCGGGTGCTGGCCCTGGCCAACAAGGAGTCCCTGATCGTCGGCGGCCCCCTGGTCAAGGCCCTCGCGGCGCCCGGCCAGATCATCCCCGTCGACTCCGAGCACTCCGCGCTCTTCCAGGCGATGCTGGGCGGTGCCCGCGGCGAGATCCGCAAGCTGGTCGTCACCGCCTCCGGCGGCCCCTTCCGCGGCCGTACGAAGCGGGAGCTGGCCGGTGTCACACCCGAGCAGGCGCTGGCGCACCCCACCTGGGCGATGGGCCCCGTCATCACCATCAACTCCGCCACCCTGGTCAACAAGGGGCTGGAGGTCATCGAGGCGCACCTGCTCTACGACGTGCCCTTCGAGCGCATCGAGGTCGTCGTCCATCCGCAGTCCTACGTCCACTCGATGGTGGAGTTCACCGACGGCTCGACGCTGGCGCAGGCCAGCCCGCCGGACATGCGGATGCCGATCGCGCTGGGCCTGGGCTGGCCCGGGCGGGTGCCGGACGCGGCGCCCGGCGTGGACTGGACCAAAGCCCACACCTGGGAGTTCTTCCCGCTGGACCAGGACGCCTTCCCGTCCGTGCCGCTGGCCTGCCATGTCGGCGGCCTCGGCGGTACCGCGCCGGCCGTCTTCAACGCGGCGAACGAGGAATGCGTGGAGGCGTTCTTGCACGGCGGGCTGCCGTTCACCGGAATTGTCGATACGGTCGCCGAGGTCGTCTCGGAGGGCCTGTCGTCCGGCGCGGTGACCCCGGGCCCGGGCGCCGGTGACGGCGGTGCGCCCGGCCGGGGAACCTCCCTGACCGTCGCGGACGTCTTGCAGGCGGAGACCTGGGCGCGCACCCGCGCCCGAGAACTGGCCGCGCGTGCGGCGCGCATGACATCGGAGGCTCGCGCATGACGGCTTGGATGACCATCGTGGGCATAGTCGTCTTCGTCGTCGGCCTGCTCTTCTCGATCGCCTGGCACGAACTGGGCCATCTCTCCACGGCGAAAATGTTCGGCATCCGGGTGCCCCAGTACATGGTGGGCTTCGGGCCGACGCTCTTCTCCCGCAAGAAGGGCGACACCGAGTACGGCATCAAGGCCATCCCGCTCGGCGGCTACATCCGCATGATCGGCATGTTCCCGCCCGGTGACGACGGCAAGCTCCAGGCCCGCTCCACCTCCCCGTGGCGCGGCATGATCGAGGACGCCCGCTCGGCGGCGTTCGAGGAGCTCCAGCCCGGCGACGAGAAGCGGCTGTTCTACACGCGCAAGCCCTGGAAGCGCGTCATCGTGATGTTCGCCGGGCCGTTCATGAACCTGGTCCTGGCGGTCGTGGTCTTCATGAGCGTCCTGATGGGCTTCGGCATCAACACCCAGACCACCCGGGTCGGCTCGGTCTCGGACTGCGTGATCGCCGCGTCCGCCAAGACCGACAAGTGCCCCAAGGGCGCCAAGGACTCCCCGGCCAAGGCCGCGGGCCTCAGGCCCGGCGACAAGATCGTGACGTTCAACGGCCGGGACGTACCGGACTGGGACACCCTCCAGCGCAACATCCGGGACACCACCGGCCCCGCCACGCTCGTCGTCGAGCGCAACGGCGCGCGCAAGGAACTGCACGCCGACCTCATCGAGAACAAGGTCGCCCGGACCGACGGGCACGGCGGATACGTCAAGGGCGAGTTCGTCACGGCCGGCTTCCTCGGCTTCACCCCGGCCAGCGGCGTGGTCAAGCAGTCCTTCGGCCAGTCCGTGGACCGTATGGGCGGCATGGTCACCCAGGGTGTGGAATCCCTGGTCAACCTGCCCGGCAAGATCCCGGACCTGTGGAACGCCGCCTTCAACGGGGGCGAGCGCAAGCAGGACTCCCCGATGGGCGTGGTCGGCGCGGCCCGGGTCGGCGGCCAGGTCTTCTCCCTGGACATCCCGCCGGAGCAGCGGGTGGCGACCATGCTGTTCCTGGTCGCGGGCTTCAACCTCTCCCTCTTCCTGTTCAACATGCTGCCGCTGCTGCCCCTGGACGGCGGGCACATCGCCGGCGCCCTGTGGGAGTCGGCACGGCGGGCCTTCGCCCGGGTCTTCCGCCGCCCGGACCCCGGACCCTTCGACGTGGCCAAGCTCATGCCGGTGGCCTACGTCGTGGCCGGTATTTTCATCTGCTTCACCCTTCTGGTCCTGGTCGCCGACGTCGTCAATCCGGTCAAGCTCACCGGATAGCCGCCGTACGGGAAAGGGCCGGCCGGCCCGTGACACCGCACCGGCCGGCCCGGGACGCCGTACCGTCCGGCGTGCGCACATCACCCGTCCGGCTCTTGCGTGAAACCGGGTACGTACGGCAGTGCGTATGGGGCGCGATGTGCTCACGGCAACCTCGGTGCCGTAATCTCGAAGGTCGGAGCCCGCCGAATTCGGGGCCTTGATTCATACCTTGGGGTTGCTCGCCAGATGACTGCCATTTCACTGGGAATGCCGGACGTACCGACCAAGCTCGCCGACCGCCGCGTCAGCCGCAAGATCCAGGTCGGCCCGGTTGCCGTGGGCGGAGACGCGCCGGTGTCGGTGCAGTCGATGACGACGACGCGCACCTCGGACATCGGGGCGACGCTGCAGCAGATCGCGGAGCTGACGGCGTCGGGGTGCCAGATCGTGCGGGTGGCCTGTCCGACGCAGGACGACGCGGACGCGCTGCCGGTGATCGCGAGGAAGTCGCAGATCCCGGTGATCGCGGACATTCATTTCCAGCCGAAGTACGTCTTCGCGGCGATCGACGCGGGCTGTGCGGCGGTGCGGGTGAATCCGGGCAACATCAAGCAGTTCGACGACAAGGTCAAGGAGATCGCGCGGGCGGCTGCGGACGCGGGTACCCCGATCCGGATCGGGGTCAACGCCGGGTCCCTGGACCGCCGGCTGCTCCAGAAGTACGGCAAGGCCACCCCGGAGGCGCTGGTGGAGTCGGCGCTGTGGGAGGCGTCGCTGTTCGAGGAGCACGGGTTCCGCGACATCAAGATCTCGGTGAAGCACAACGACCCGGTGGTGATGGTCAACGCCTACCGGCAGCTTGCCGCGCAGTGCGACTATCCGCTGCATCTGGGGGTGACCGAGGCCGGGCCGGCGTTCCAGGGCACCATCAAGTCGGCGGTGGCCTTCGGGGCGCTGTTGTCGGAGGGGATCGGGGACACCATCCGGGTGTCGCTGTCGGCGCCGCCGGCGGAGGAGGTCAAGGTCGGGATCCAGATCCTGGAGTCGCTGAACCTGCGGCAGCGGCGGCTGGAGATCGTCTCGTGCCCGTCGTGCGGGCGGGCGCAGGTGGACGTGTACAAGCTGGCGGACGAGGTGACCGCGGGTCTGGAGGGCATGGAGGTGCCGCTGCGGGTCGCGGTGATGGGCTGTGTGGTCAACGGTCCCGGTGAGGCCCGGGAGGCGGACCTGGGGGTGGCCTCGGGCAACGGCAAGGGGCAGATCTTCGTCAAGGGCGAGGTCATCAAGACCGTGCCGGAGTCGAAGATCGTGGAGACCCTCATCGAGGAAGCCATGAAGATCGCCGCGCAGATGGAGAAGGACGGCATCGCCTCGGGCGAGCCCCAGATCTCCGTCGGCTAGCGGACCGGCCTCCTCCGGCCGCGGGGAGGTATGGTGCCAGGACCTGCTCCCGCCTGGCCCCCAGGCCCGTAAAGGTGAGGCTTTCCCGCACGTGCTGACGACCACGACCGTCAAGGTCCTCCAGCCCGGAGAGCTTCAGGACGCCCTGGCGGTCCTGGACCGCGACCCGGTCGCCAACGCCTTCGTCGCCGCCCGCGTCCAGGTCGCCGGGCTCGACCCCTGGCGGCTGGGCGGCGAGATGTGGGGCTGGTACGTCGGCGGCCGGCTGGAGTCCCTGTGCTACGCGGGCGCCAACCTCGTACCCGTCTGCGCCGGCCCCGAGGCCGTACGGGGCTTCGCCGAACGCGCCCGCCGCCAGGGCCGCCGCTGCTCCTCCATCGTCGGCCCGGCCGGCGCCACCTCCGCGCTGTGGGCGCTGCTGGAACCCCACTGGGGCCCCGCCCGCGAGGTGCGCGCCCACCAGCCCCTGATGGTGACCTCCACGCTCCCGGCCGACATCCCGCCGGACCCGCACGTCCGGCGGGTGCGCAAGCACGAGATGGACCTGATCATGCCGGCGTGCGTGGCCATGTTCACCGAGGAGGTCGGCATCTCCCCGCTCGCCGGGGACGGCGGCCTGCTCTACCAGGCGCGGGTGGCCGAACTGGTCGGCGCCGGGCGCTCCTTCGCCCGCGTCGAGGACGGCAAGGTGGTCTTCAAGGCCGAGATCGGCGCCGCCACCGACCGGGCCTGCCAGATCCAGGGCGTATGGGTCGCCCCCGAACACCGCGGCAAGGGCCTGTCCGAGACCGGTATGGCGGCCGTCCTGCGCTACGCGCTCCAGGACGTCGCCCCCCTCGCCAGCCTCTACGTCAACGACTACAACACCGCGGCGCGCGCCGCCTACCGCCGGGTGG
Source organism: Streptomyces sp. MST-110588 (assembly GCF_022695595.1). Classification (NCBI taxonomy): domain Bacteria; kingdom Bacillati; phylum Actinomycetota; class Actinomycetes; order Kitasatosporales; family Streptomycetaceae; genus Streptomyces; species Streptomyces sp. MST-110588. Next base: position 2,033,032 of record NZ_CP074380.1, on the reverse strand, counting down.
GCTTCGAGGAGGTCGGCGCGTTCATGAGCGTGCTGTTCTGAACGGCGTCGCACGACAACTCAGGCGTAACGGTTCAGCACCTCCGTCGGCGGTGTCCCGGCCCGCGGGCCCGGGGCCGATCGTCTTCCCGCCCCGGGCCTTGTACGCTCCCGACCATGGATGACGTCGCGGTCGGCCCCCTGGATCTCGCGGCCCGTGTGGACGCCGCGCTCGCCGTCCAGGCGCTGGCCTTCGGCCTCACCGACGAGGAGATCGGGGTGCGCCGGCACATCGTGCTGCGGCACCTGGCCTGCCCCGGCGCGCGGGCGCTGGGCGCCACCACCCCGGCCGGCCGCCTCGTCGGCTTCGTCTACGGCATGCCCAACAGCCGTACGCACTGGTGGTCCACGGTCGTGGAGCCGTACCTGCGCGCCCGGCAGCTCGACCACTGGCTCGACGACTCCTTCGTGATCACCGAGCTGCACGTCCACCCCGCCTACCAGAACCGCCGCATCGGCCGCTCACTGATCACCCGCATCACGGACGAGGCGAGCGAGCCGCGCAGCATCCTGTCCGCCATCGACACCGACAGCCCGGCCCGCGCCCTGTACCGCTCGCTGGGCTACCGGGACATCGCCCGCCGCGTCCTGTTCCCCAGCGCGCCCGCCCCGTACGCGGTGATGGGCGCGCCGCTGCCGCTCAAGCGCGGCTGACGGGCCCTGGCGAGCCCCGGCCAGGGCCGGCGGGGGCGGTGGAGGGCGGCTGCCGGGCGGCGCCGACCGGGCGGGTGCCGTAACGCATTTCCGTGCGCCGGACCCTGGCGGCTAACCTCCTGGGAGTTACCTTTCCGACGCAGGAGAATCACCATGGCCCAGGTCCAGCGCATGTCCCGGTTGATGATCAAGACGCTGCGCGACGACCCGGCCGACGCCGAGACCGCCAGCCACAAGCTGCTCGTACGCGCCGGGTACGTCCGCCGCAACTCCGCGGGCATCTGGACCTGGCTGCCGCTGGGCAAGAAGGTCCTGGAGAACGTCTCGCGCGTCGTGCGGGAGGAGATGGACGCCATCGGAGGCCAGGAGGTCCTGCTGCCCGCCCTGCTGCCCAAGGAGCCCTACGAGGCCAGCGGGCGCTGGGAGGAGTACGGCGAGCTGCTCTTCCGCCTGAAGGACCGCAAGGGCGCCGACTACCTCCTCGGCCCCACCCACGAGGAGATCTTCACCCTCACGGTCAAGGACCAGTGCACGTCCTACAAGGACCTGCCGGTGATCCTCTACCAGATCCAGACCAAGTACCGCGACGAGGCCCGCCCCCGTTCCGGTGTGCTGCGCGGCCGTGAGTTCCAGATGAAGGACTCCTACAGCTTCGACACCACCGACGAGGGCCTGGCGGAGTCCTACCGTCTGCACCGCGAGGCGTACACCCGCATCTTCGAGCGCCTGGGCCTGGACTACCGCATCGTCTCCGCCGTCTCCGGCGCCATGGGCGGCTCCGCCTCCGAGGAGTTCCTGGCCCCCGCCGCGGCCGGCGAGGACACCTTCGTGGACTGCCCGGCCTGCGACTACGCGGCGAACACCGAGGCCGTCACGGTCAAGGTCGAGCCCGTCGACGGCTCGGCGCACGGCCCGGTCGAGGAGCTGGACACCCCCGACACCCCCACCATCGAGACCCTCGCCGAGCACCTGGGCGTCCCGGCCTCCGCGACCCTGAAGAACCTGCTGGTCAAGGTGGACGGCGAGATCGTCGCCGTGGGCGTCCCCGGCGACCGCGAGGTGGACCTCGGCAAGCTGGGCGAGCACCTGGCCCCGGCCACCGTCGAACTGGTCACCGCCGAGGACTTCACCGACCGCCCCGACCTCGTACGCGGCTACGTCGGCCCGCAGGGTCTGGCAGGGGAGGCCTTCCGGTACATCGCCGACCCCCGTGTCGCCGCCGGCACCGCCTGGATCACCGGCGCCAACAAGCCCGGCAAGCACGCGAAGAACGTGGTGGCCGGCCGTGACTTCGAGGTGGACCAGTACCTGGACGTGGTCGTGGTCGAGCCCGGCGACCCCTGCCCCAAGTGCGGCACCGGCCTGCGCATCGACCGCGCCATCGAGATCGGCCACATCTTCCAGCTCGGCCGCAAGTACGCGGACGCCTTCGAGCTGGACGTGCTGGGCCAGAACGGCAAGCCGGTCCGGGTCACGATGGGCTCCTACGGCATCGGCGTCTCCCGCGCGGTGGCCGCCCTGGCCGAGCAGACCGCCGACGAGTCCGGCCTGTGCTGGCCCCGCGAGGTCGCCCCGGCGGACGTCCACGTGGTCGCGGCGGGCAAGGCCAAGCAGACCGAGCTGGCCCTGGAGGTCGGCGAGAAGCTCGGCGCCGCGGGCCTGCGGGTCCTGGTCGACGACCGGGCCGGGGTCTCGCCCGGGGTGAAGTTCACCGACGCCGAGCTGCTGGGCGTCCCCACCATCCTGGTCGCCGGCCGCCGCGCGGGCGAGGGCGTGGTGGAGCTGAAGGACCGGCGTACGGGCGAGCGCGAGGAGCTGACGGTCGAGGAGGCCGTGGCCCGGCTGAGCGCCTGAAGCACCGGGCCGGTCCGGCGGCGGTACGCGCCGGGCCGCTGAACCGCGTACGGGGTACGGGGTACGGGGTACGGGGCGAACCTCTCGCCACGTACCCCGTACGCCTTTCGCCCCCGTACCCCTACGACTTCCGCTGCGTACCCCTACGCCTTCGAGGAGCCGGCTCCGAGAGCACGGTCCCGGCGCCCGGCTTCAGAGCCAGGTGGCGAACTCCAGGAGCAGTTCGCCGCGCTGGCGGTCGCCCACGGCCAGCTCCCGGGCGCCCGTCTCCACCGCCCGGCACAGCGACCAGCCGCGCAGCCGGTCGCGGTCCACGTCCAGGGAGTCGGCCAGCCGGGCCACCCGGCGGCGGGCCGCCGAGGCCGCGCCGGAGCCCGCGGCCAGGTCCTCGACCCGGTCCAGCACCAGCCCGGCCAGGTCGTACGCCCGCTCGCCGACCACCGGCGCGGGCCCGACCGCCAGCCACGGCGCGCGCTCCCCGGACAGCACCTTGCCCTGCCGGAAGGCGCCGTGCAGCAGCAGTTCCTCGGGAGCCTGCGCGGGCAGCGCGCGGCGCAGCTCCAGCGCCTCCTCCAGCAGCGGCCCGGCGGCCCCGGCCAGGGCCCCGACGGTACGCAGCGACTCGACGGCCTCCTCCGTACGGCCCGCCAGCGTCGGGAAACAGTGCCCCGGAGCCGGGGCGACCCACAGCCGCCGTACCGTCCCGGCCGCCTCCAGCACCGCCTTGGCCTCGGGCAGCGAGCGCAGCGAGACCGCGCCGCGCAGCCGCTCCAGCAGCAGCGCCCCGCCGTCGTCGGCGGCGCGCAGCAGCCGTACCGCGCCCCAGCCGTCCCAGTGCGCCAGCGCCGCGCTCTCGTGCGCCCGCGCCTCTCCGGGGGCCGGGAACTTCAGCGTGGCCGGCGTCCCGTCCTGCTGCCGCACCAGCGCCACCAGGCTGCTCCGGCCGCCCGGCACCAGCACCCGTTCCAGCGTCAGCTCCCACTGCGTCAACTGCCGCCGCACCAGTTCCGGCAGCGCCTCCAGCCAGCCGCGCGCCGGGCCGTCCGGGTCCGCGCTCAGCGAGCTGACCAGCCTCTGCGGCGGTTCGATGGGTGCCGTTGCCATGCTTGAGCTGTCCCTTTCCTGGGCTTATGGGCCACTTCGGCCGGTTCCCGGGGTGGTGCCGGGGGCGTTCTCGGACTCCTGCCCGTCCCTGCGCCACCTGGACCCGGCGCGCCCTCAGACTCCGTCCGCGGGGGCGCGCGCGGGTGCCGACGGCGCGTTCGCCGTGGCGCGTTCCGCGAGCCCAGGGAAGGCTACGCCGCTGCCGCGCCAGCGCACCGCGCGCACCGCGGCCTCGCGCAGCGCCCCGCCGCCTCCCGGCGCCGCGACCCGCCGGCGGCCCGTACGAGGTCGGCGTAGACGGCGGCCACCCGGTCCTCCAGTTCGGCGGCCAGCCGCACCGCGGCGGCGGCGTCGGGCACCGGGAAGGGCAGCGCGTAGGCGGGCGCCGCCGGGCGCGGGGCGGCACCCAGGTCGCGTACGGCGCGGCGCAGCCCGTCCCGCCGCGCGCGGTGGGCGTCGTACGCCTGTCGGGCCTCCTTGCGCCGGTCCGCACCGACGCGCCCGCCGACCACGCCGTAGCCGTACACGGCCGCGTGCTCGCCCTCCAGCGCGGCCTGGAGTGCGCGCAGTTCGGGGCTGTCCCCGCTCGCCGCGCTCCCGGTGCCGGCCGTGCGCAGGCGGGCCGCCTCGGTACGGGCCGCATCGGTACGGGCCGCCTCCGTACGGGCCGCCTCCGTACGGGTTGCCGCGGCGCGAACCCTCCCCGTACGGGGCACCCCCAGGTCCTCCCCCGCCCCTGCACGGGCGGTCCCCCTGCGGGCCGCGTCCGTACCACGGCTGTCACTGCCCGGTGTCCTCATCCCGCTGTTCCTCTCGTGCCCCGCCCCACCACTGTCACCGCGGCCTCCTCCGCCGCCGTCACCGGCCCTGAATCCGGTCCCGGTTCCGGTGCCGGTGCCGCTCCCAGTCCCAGTCCCGGTTCCGGCCGGCTCACGTGCCGCCCTCCGTCAGGAGATAGGCGTGTGCGGCACCGGCCGCGGCGACCGAGGCCAGCAGCCGGGCCAGTTCCGCGGGTGCGTCGGCGAGCGCCGCGGTGCGGGCGTCGGCGGTGCGGCGCTCCGCGTCGGCGAGGGCCGCCCGCGCCTGCCGCTCGTCCCGGGGCACCTCGGGCGTCCGCGAGGGGCCCGCGGAGGCCGTTGCGCCCACAGAGCCCGTCGAGCCCGCCGAACCCGCCGAGTCCGTCGGGCCCGCCGAGGGAGTCTTCGAAGGCCCCCCGCCCGTACCGCTCCCCGCCGTACCGCCCGGACGCCCGGAAGGCGTCGCGGACGGCCCGCCGGGCGGCACGGCCGCGCCGAACGCCTCGGCGTGCCGGGCGACTTCGGCGCGCAGCGGGCGCAGCCGGTCGCCGAGCGCGGGGTGCGCGGCCAGCGTCGCGTCATACCGGGCCAGCAGCGCCGCACTGTCCCGCGCGGCGCGCTCGCGCAGCCGTCCGGCCGCCGCGACGCGTCCGGTGCCGCCGTCGTGCCGCCGCTCGCCGGCGTCCTCGGAGCAGCCCGAGATCAGAGCCGTCCCGCCGAGCGCGGCGCCGGCCAGCAAGGTCCTCCTGCGCGTGAGCGCCACGTTCCGCACGTATCTCTTCCCGGGGTCTTCGCCAGTGATCACCGCAGGCGAGCGTATCCGTGCCCGGCCACCGAATCGTCAGTACCCCGCCGGAACAGATAGGCTTTGACCCGACACGCGACCTTCCCACAACAGCACACGCGGCCGAGGAGTCACCCGGATGAGCACCACCCAGAGCGAGAGGCTGCGCGGACTGCTTGAACCGCTGGTCGCCGCGCGAGACCTGGATCTGGAAGAGATCGAGGTGACGCCCGCCGGGAAGCGGCGTGTGCTGAGGATCGTGGTCGACTCCGACGACGGCGTGCAGCTCGACGAGTGCGCCGAGCTGAGCCGTGAGGCGTCCAAGGTCCTGGACGACTCCGACGCCATGGGCGGAGCCCCGTACACCCTTGAGGTCACCTCTCCCGGCGCCGACCGGCCGCTGACCGAGCCGCGGCACTACCGCCGCGCCGTCGGCCGCCTGATCAAGGCGCGGCTCCACGACGGCGGCGAGCTGGTGGCGCGGATTCTCGCGTTCGACGGCGCGGAACTCGATCTTGAGGTGCCGGGCGTCAAGGGCCGCAGGCCCACCGCCCGCAGGCTCGCGCTCTCCGAGATCGCCAAGGCGCGGGTGGAGATCGAGTTCAACCGCAAGCAGGACAAGAAGCACGAGGCGGAGGCCGGGGAGCGCCCCGCCGGACGTGCCGGTGAGACCGGGCACGACACGAACGACGAGAGCCAGGAGGAGGCGTAACCGTGGACATCGACATGAGTGCCCTGCGGGGTTTGGTACGGGAGAAGGAAATCTCGTTCGACCTGCTGGTCGGGGCCATCGAGTCGGCCCTCCTCATCGCCTACCACCGCACCGAGGGCAGCCGCCGTCAGGCGCGGGTGGAGCTGGACCGCGAGAGCGGACATGTGACGGTGTGGGCCAAGGAGGACCCGTCCGACCTCGAAGAGGGCGCCGAGCCCCGCGAGTTCGACGACACGCCGTCCGGCTTCGGCCGGATCGCGGCGACCACCGCCAAGCAGGTCATCCTGCAGCGGCTGCGGGACGCCGAGGAGGAGATCACCTTCGGCGAGTACGCCGGGCGTGAGGGCGACGTCGTCACCGGCGTCGTACAGCAGGGCCGCGACCCGAAGAACGTCCTGGTCGACATCGGCAAGCTGGAGGCCATCCTGCCGGTGCAGGAGCAGGTCCCCGGCGAGGACTACAAGCACGGCACGCGGCTGCGCTCGTACGTCGTACGGGTGGTCAAGGGCGTGCGCGGCCCGTCCGTGACCCTCTCGCGCACCCACCCGAACCTGGTGAAGAAGCTCTTCGCCATGGAGGTCCCGGAGATCGCGGACGGCTCGGTGGAGATCGCGGCGATCGCCCGCGAGGCCGGCCACCGCACCAAGATCGCCGTACGGTCCACCCGGTCCGGCCTGAACGCCAAGGGCGCCTGCATCGGCCCGATGGGCGGCCGGGTCCGCGCGGTGATGGCCGAGCTGCACGGCGAGAAGATCGACATCGTGGACTGGTCGGACGACCCGGCCGAGCTGGTGGCGCACGCGCTGTCACCGGCGCGGGTGAGCAAGGTGGAGGTCGTGGACCTGGCGGCCCGCTCCGCACGGGTGACCGTGCCCGACTACCAGCTCTCGCTGGCCATCGGCAAGGAAGGGCAGAACGCCCGGCTCGCGGCCCGGCTCACGGGCTGGCGGATCGACATCCGTCCGGACACCGAGCAGCCGTCCGATCAGTCTTGACCGAAAACGATCGGGACTGACCGAGATTGATCTGGATTGGTCGTAAGCAACCGAGCTGATCATCCAGACCGTCAGTGACCACCCGTGACGGGTGTGACCGGACGGGAACAACGAGCAGCCGCTCGCCCTTACCCATTAGGGATGAGGTCGGCGCGGGGAGGTAGACTTAACCAGTGTCTGGCCGGACGCATGCCCGCGCATGCCCTGAGCGAACCTGTGTGGGGTGCCGGGAGCGAGCGGCCAAGGGCGATTTGCTGCGCATCGTGGCGATCGAGGGCGAGTGTGCCCCCGATCCTCGCGGTACGCTGCCCGGCCGGGGTGCTTACGTGCACCCGACACTGGTCTGTCTCGACCTGGCGGTCCGCCGCCGGGCGTTCCCCGGGCCTTCCGGGGCCGGGGACCGTTCGACACGGCGGGTCTGCGCCGGTTCGTCGAACGGGACGCTCGTCGATCAAGCACCACTTGATCGGGCACCACCGCTGAAGAGCACGGCAAGAAAGCACAGCGCACGGAAAACCGTGCGGTCAGGTACCTCGCGAGTCGGAAGTAGGTCGAGATTGCGATGAGCACTCGATGAGTACGCGATGAGTACGCCCATGAAGTAGCGACGGTCCGGTGGACAACCCGGACCTAGAAGGAGCGAAGTGGCTAAGGTCCGGGTTTACGAACTCGCCAAGGAGTTCGGTGTGGAGAGCAAGGTCGTCATGGCCAAGCTCCAAGAACTTGGTGAATTCGTCCGTTCGGCGTCCTCGACGATCGAGGCGCCGGTTGTTCGCAAGCTGACCGACGCTTTCCAGGCAGGCAACGGCAACGGCCGTGCCGCCGGCAAGCCCTCGGCGCCGCGCAAGGCGGCACCGTCCCCGCGAAGCCGTCCGCGCCCTCCCCGGCGCAGGCCGGCGGCCCCGCCCGTGCCGCCAAGGCAGCGGGCGAGCGCCCCGCCGCCCCGAAGCCGGGCGCCCCCAAGCCGGGCCCCGCGCCGGTGGCCCCGGCGCCCCCGAGGCGCCGCAGGCCCCCGAGGCACCCAAGAGCAGCACCCCCTCCGCGGTCCCGGCTCCGGGCCCGCGCCCCACGCCCGGCCCCAAGGCCCCGGCGCCCAAGCCCGCTCCGGCCGCCCCCGCGCAGCCCGAGTTCCAGGCTCCGCCGTCGGCCCCGGCCGCGCCCCGTTCCGGTGCCACCCCCGGCCCGCGTCCGGGCCGTCCGGCCTCCGGCGGCCAGGGCCAGGGCGGCCAGGGCCGCGGCAACGCGCCGCGTCCCGGCGGTGAGCGCCAGGGTGCCCCGCGCCCCGGCGGCAACCGTCCCGCCGGCCCCCGTCCGGGCAACAACCCCTTCACCTCCAGCGGCTCCACCGGCATGGCCCGTCCGCAGGCCCCCGGCCCGGCGGCGCGCCGCGCCCCGGTGGCCAGGGTGGTCCCGGCCCGCGTCCGCAGGGCGCCGGCCAGGGCGGTCCCGGTCCCCGTCCGCAGGCTCCCGGCGGCAACCGTCCCACTCCGGGCGGCATGCCCCGTCCGCAGGGCGCGGGCCAGGGCGGTCCCCGTCCCGGCGGTAACCGTCCCAACCCGGGCATGATGCCCAAGAGCCCGGCCGCGGGTCCGCGTCCGGGTCCGGGCGGCGGTCGCGGTCCGGGCGGCGCGGGCCGTCCCGGCGGCGGTGCCGGTCGTCCCGGTGGCGGCGGCTTCGCCGGCCGTCCCGGCGGTGGCGGCGGTCGTCCCGGTGGTGGCGGCGGCTTCGCCGGCCGTCCCGGTGGCGGTGGCCCCGGCGGCGGTGGCGGCGGCTTCGGCGGCCGTCCCGGTTTCGGCGGCCGTCCGGGCGGTCCCGGTGGCCGTGGCGGTACGCAGGGCGCCTTCGGCCGTCCCGGCGGCCCGGCGCGCCGTGGCCGCAAGTCCAAGCGCCAGCGGCGCCAGGAGTACGAGGCCATGCAGGCCCCGTCGGTGGGCGGCGTCATGCTGCCGCGCGGCAACGGCCAGACGGTCCGGCTGTCGCGTGGTGCCTCGCTGACGGACTTCGCGGAGAAGATCAACGCCAACCCGGCGTCGCTCGTCCAGGTCATGCTGAACCTGGGTGAGATGGTCACCGCGACGCAGTCGGTCTCCGACGAGACGCTGGAGCTGCTCGGCCAGGAGATGAACTACACCGTCGAGATCGTCAGCCCGGAGGAGGAGGACCGCGAGCTGCTGGAGTCCTTCGACATCGACTTCGGCGAGAACGAGGGCGGCGAGGAGATGCTCGTCGCGCGTCCGCCGGTGGTGACCGTCATGGGTCACGTCGACCACGGTAAGACGCGACTGCTGGACGCCATCCGCAAGACCAACGTGGTGGCGGGCGAGGCCGGCGGCATCACCCAGCACATCGGCGCGTACCAGGTCTCCACCCAGGTCAACGACGAAGAGCGCAGGATCACCTTCATCGACACCCCGGGTCACGAGGCGTTCACCGCCATGCGTGCCCGTGGTGCCAAGTCGACCGACATCGCGATCCTCGTGGTGGCGGCCAACGACGGTGTGATGCCGCAGACGATCGAGGCGCTGAACCACGCCAAGGCGGCCGACGTGCCGATCGTGGTCGCGGTCAACAAGATCGACGTCGAGGGCGCGGACCCGACCAAGGTGCGCGGCCAGCTCACCGAGTTCGGCCTGGTGGCCGAGGAATACGGCGGCGACACGATGTTCGTCGACATCTCCGCCCGCCAGGGTCTGAACATCGACCAGCTCCTTGAGGCCGTGATCCTGACCGCGGACGCCTCGCTCGACCTGCGCGCCAACGCGGAGCAGGACGCGCAGGGCATCGCGATCGAGGCCCACCTCGACCGTGGCCGCGGCGCCGTGGCCACCGTGCTCGTCCAGCGCGGCACCCTGCGCGTCGGTGACACGATGGTCGCCGGTGACGCGTACGGCCGGGTCCGGGCGATGCTCGACGACAAGGGCAACAACGTCGAGGAAGCGGGTCCCTCGACCCCCGTCCTGGTCCTGGGTCTGACCAACGTCCCGGGCGCCGGCGACAACTTCCTGGTCGTCGACGAGGACCGTACGGCCCGTCAGATCGCCGAGAAGCGTGCCGCCCGTGAGCGCAACGCCGCGTTCGCCAAGCGCACCCGCCGGGTGTCCCTGGAGGACCTGGACAAGGTGCTCAAGGCCGGCGAGGTGCAGCAGCTCAACCTCATCATCAAGGGCGACGCGTCCGGTTCGGTGGAGGCCCTGGAGTCCTCGCTGCTCCAGCTCGACGTCGGCGAGGAGGTCGACATCCGCGTGCTGCACCGCGGCGTGGGTGCGGTCACCGAGTCCGACATCAACCTGGCGTCCGGCTCCGACGCGATCGTCATCGGCTTCAACGTGCGCGCCGAGGGGCGTGCCACGCAGATGGCCGAGCGCGAGGGCGTCGACGTCCGGTACTACTCGGTCATCTACCAGGCGATCGAGGAGATCGAGGCGGCCCTCAAGGGCATGCTCAAGCCGGAGTACGAGGAGGTGGAGCTGGGCACCGCGGAGATCCGCGAGGTCTTCCGCTCCTCCAAGCTCGGCAACATCGCGGGTGTCCTCATCCGCTCCGGCGAGGTCAAGCGCAACACCAAGGCGCGCCTCATCCGCGACGGCAAGGTCGTCGCGGAGGACCTCACCATCGCCGGTCTGCGTCGCTTCAAGGACGACGTCACCGAGATCCGCGAGGGCTTCGAGGGTGGTATCAACCTCGGGAACTTCAACGACATCAAGGTCGACGACGTCATCGCGACGTACGAGATGCGCGAGAAGCCGCGCGGCTGACGCGCTCAGCCAGGTCGGGCCGCACCACGGCCCGGCCGCGGCCTGATCGGGTCGCAAGCGTCCGGGGCCGGTCGGCGGATCATATTTCCGTCGATCGGCCCCGGCCGTTGCGTGTACGGTTCAAAAGGCATGTACACCGCATGCGCAGCCAAGGCCCCCCGGGTGGCTTTACCCGTCATATATGTACGTAGGGACACTGTCCTTCGACCTGCTCCTCGGCGACGTACGGTCGCTGAAGGAGAAGCGTTCCGTCGTCCGCCCGATCGTCGCCGAGCTGCACCGCAAGTACGCGGTGAGCGTGGCGGAGGTCGGGGAACAGGATCTCTACCGCAGGGCCGTCATCGGCCTGGCGGCGGTGTCCGGGGACGCCGGACACCTCACCGACATCCTGGACCGCTGCGAGCGCCTGGTCGCCGCACGTCCGGAGGTGGAGCTGCTGTCGGTACGGCGGCGGTTCCACGGCGATGACGACGACTGAGCGCGTCGCCGCCGCCAAGAGCACAATTGTGGAAGACAAGAAGGAGACGGACCAGTGGCCGACAATGCGCGGGCGAAGAAGCTGGCGGACCTCATCCGGGAGGTGGTCGCTCAAAAGCTGCAGCGCGGTGTCAAGGACCCGCGGCTGGGCACGCACGTGACCATCACGGACACCCGTGTCACCGGCGACCTGCGGGAGGCGACGGTCTTCTACACGGTCTACGGCGACGACGAGGACCGGGCGAACGCGGCAGCCGGGCTGGAGAGCGCCAAGGGCGTACTGCGCTCGGCGGTCGGGGCGGCGGCGGGCGTGAAGTTCACCCCCACCCTGACCTTCGTGGCGGACGCCCTGCCGGAGAACGCCAAGACCATCGAGGACCTGCTCGACCGGGCACGGGCCTCGGACGCCAAGGTGCGCGAGGTGTCCTCGGGCGCGACGTACGCCGGGGACGCGGACCCGTACCGCAAGCCCGGTGACGCCGCCGAGGACGGCGACGGTGCCGACAAGGGGACCGCCGCGGAATGAAGGGCAAGAACACCCGTGCGAAGCGCCCGGAGGCGCGCCGCGCAGGGGGGACGCCGGACGGCCTGGTCATCGTCGACAAGCCGTCCGGCTTCACTTCGCACGACGTCGTGGCCAAGACCCGCGGCATGGCCCGCACCCGCCGGGTCGGGCACGCCGGCACGCTCGACCCGATGGCGACCGGCGTCCTGGTCCTGGGCATCGAGCGGGCCACCAAGCTGCTGGGCCACCTCGCGCTGACGGAGAAGGAGTACGTCGGCACGATCCGGCTCGGGCAGCAGAGCGTCACCGACGACGCCGAGGGCGAGATCACCGCGTCCCGGGCGGCGCACGGCATCGCCCGGGAGGCCGTCGACGCGGGCGTCGCGGAGCTGACCGGCGCGATCATGCAGGTGCCGTCCAAGGTCAGCGCCATCAAGATCGACGGCAAGCGGTCGTACTCCCGGGTACGGGACGGCGAGGACGTGGAGATCCCGGCCCGGCCGGTCACCGTCTCCTCGTTCGTGGTGCACTCGGTGCACGAGACCGAGGCCGAGGACGGCACCCCCGTCACGGACCTGCTGGTCTCCGTGGAGTGCTCCTCCGGTACCTACATCCGCGCGCTCGCCCGCGACCTGGGCGCGGCGCTCGGCGTCGGCGGGCACCTGACCGCGCTGCGGCGCACCCGCGTGGGCCCGTACAAGCTCGACCAGGCCCGCACACTGGAGGACTTGCAGGCCGCCGTCGACGACGAGGCGGGCGGCGGGCTGCCGGTCATGCCCATCGGGGAGGCGGCGAGCGCGGCCTTCACCCGCTGGGAGGTGACCGCGGACCAGGCGCGGCTGCTGATGAACGGGGCGCGGGTCCCGATGCCGCTGTTCGAAGGCGGCGGGCCGGTCGCGGCCTTCGGGCCGGACGGGACGTTCCTGGCGCTGCTGGAGAACCAGGGCGGCAGGGCCAAGAGCCTGGCCGTCTTCGCGCCGTAACGGCCCCTGAGGTTCGCCGGGTCCCTCGGACACACCGTGGAGCGCGGGCCCTCCGCCCCGGAGGAGCCCGCGTTCCACGATCCCCCTCGTTGCCCCCTGGTCTGTCTCTATCCGTTCGAAGCCCTGGATTCACCCCATCGGGCAGGCGCTCGGAGTGAACCACGGGCGCGGACGGGGGCGCTTTCGCCCCGCGGCCCGTCCGGGAGGGACACGGTCAGGTGCTGTACACAACACGGGACGGGGCCACCCTTCGCGCGAACCCGTCCTGACGGCATGGCACTCTTAGACCTGCGTACGGCCGGAATGGCGCAATGGGCGCAATGGACAGACAAGAGTTCGGGCGAGGAGCGGGCACAGTGCAGCGCTGGCGTGGCTTGGAGGACATCCCCGAGGGCTGGGGGCGCAGCGTCGTCACCATCGGCTCCTACGACGGCGTGCACCGCGGGCACCAACTGATCATCGGCAAGGCGGTGGAGCGCGCCCGCGAGCTGGGCATACCGGCCGTGGTCGTCACCTTCGACCCGCATCCCAGCGAGGTCGTACGGCCCGGCACCCACCCGCCGCTGCTCGCCCCGCACCACCGGCGCGCGGAGCTGATGGCCGACCTCGGCGTGGACGCCGTACTGATCCTCCCCTTCACCAAGGAGTTCTCCCGGCTGGAGCCGGCCGACTTCGTGGTCAAGGCGCTGGTGGACAAGCTGCACGCCAAGGTCGTCGTGGAGGGCCCCAACTTCCGCTTCGGGCACCGGGCGGCGGGCACCGTGGAGACCCTGGCCGAACTGGGCAGGACCTACGACTACGAGGTCGAGGTGATCGACCTGTACGAGTCCGGCCGGGCGGGCGGCGGCGAGCCGTTCTCCTCCACGCTGACCCGGCGGCTGGTCGCCGACGGTGACGTGGCGGGCGCCATGGAGGTGCTCGGCCGGCCGCACCGGGTCGAGGGCGTGGTCGTACGAGGCGCACAGCGCGGCCGGGAGCTGGGCTTCCCGACGGCGAACGTGGAGACCCTGCCGCACACCGCGATCCCGGCCGACGGTGTGTACGCGGGCCGGCTGCACGTCAACGGCGAGGCGATGCCCGCGGCGATCTCCGTCGGCACCAACCCGCAGTTCGACGGCAAGAGCCGTACGGTCGAGGCGTATGCCGTCGACCGCGTCGGCCTGGACCTGTATGGACTGCACGTGGCCGTGGAGTTCGTCACCCGGCTGCGCGGACAGGAGACGTTCGAGACGCTGGACGGGCTGCTGGAGCAGATGGCGGACGACGTGAAGCGGACCCGCGAACTGATCGGCCCGGCCGGGAGCTGACCGGCCGGCCCGGAAAGCCGGAGGAGCACAACGGGAAGGGCCCGGCACCTAGGTGCCGGGCCCTTCCCGTTGTGCTCACCGCCGCCGTGCGCTCACTGCGGCGGAGGCTGCTGCTGCCAGCCCGGGTGGAGGCCCGGCTGCTCCGGCTGGGCAGGGGCGTCCGGAGCGGGCGGCTGCTGCCAGTTGGCCGGCGGCTGCTGGGCGGGCTGCTGGGTCCAGCCGCCCTGCTGCGGCGGGTAGCCGACGGGCGGCTGCCCCTGCTGGCCGGGCTGTCCGTACGGGCCCTGTGCGCCGTCCTGCCCCGGCTGCTGCGGATAGGGCTGCTGCTGCGGGTACGGCTGGGCGTACGGGCCGGCCGGCGCCTGGCCCTGGCCCGGGACCTGGCCCTGAGCCTGGACCTGCGGGGCCCCCTGCTGCGGCTGCGCCGCGTTCGGGTCGCCGGACCATGCGCCCTGTGCCTGCTGCGTACGGGAGAAGTCCTCGGCCACCAGGGCGGAGAGGTTGAAGTACGCCTCGCGCGTCTTGGGCCGCATCATGTCCAGGTCCACCTCGGCACCGGCGGCCAGGTGCTCGTCGAACGGCACCACCACCACGCCGCGGCAGCGGGTCTCGAAGTGCGACACGATGTCGTCGATCTTGATCATCTTGCCGGTCTCGCGGACCCCGGAGATGACGGTGATACCGCGCTGCACCAGGTCGGCGTAGCCGTGCGCGGAGAGCCAGTCCAGGGTCGTACTGGCGCTGCTCGCGCCGTCCACGGACGGGGTGGAGATGATGATCAACTGGTCGGCGAGGTCCAGCACGCCGCGCATCGCGCTGTACAGGAGGCCGGTGCCCGAGTCGGTGAGGATGATCGGGTACTGGTTCCCCAGGACGTCGATGGCGCGGCGGTAGTCCTCGTCGTTGAAGGTCGTGGAGACCGCCGGGTCCACGTCGTTGGCCAGGATCTCCAGGCCGGAGGGCGCCTGCGAGGTGAACCGGCGGATGTCCATGTAGCTGTGCAGGTGCGGGATCGCCTGCACCAGGTCACGGATGGTCGCACCGGTCTCCCGGCGCACCCGGCGGCCGAGCGTGCCGGCGTCCGGGTTGGCGTCGATCGCCAGGATCTTGTCCTGCCGCTCCGAGGCCAGCGTCGCGCCCAGGGCCGTGGTCGTCGTGGTCTTGCCGACGCCGCCCTTGAGGCTGATGACCGCGATCCGGTAGCACGACATCACGGGCGTACGGATCAGCTCCAGCTTGCGCTGGCGCTCCGCCTCCTCCTTCTTGGCACCCAGCTTGAAGCGGGAGGGCTGGGCGTTGGCGCCCGGCTTGCGCTTCTTGGGTTGGTTGCGCAGCAGCCGGTCCGAGGTCAGCTCCACGGCGGCGCTGTAGCCCAGCGGCGCGCCGGGGGCGGCCCGCTGCTGTTGCTGCGGCTGACCCGGCTGCGAGTACGACGCGTAGTTCGCGGCGTGGGGGTCACCGGGCTGCACCGGCAGGGGGGCGGGCGCCTGAGGGGCGAACTGCTGGGGCTGCTGCGGCTGTTGAGCCTGCTGGGGAAGCGGCTGGGCGGCGGCCTGTGGCTGGGGCTGCTGCTGGGCCTGATGTGCCTGCTGGGCCTGTTGCTGGGCCTGCTGCGGCGGCATCTGCTGCCCCTGCTGGGGCTGTTGTGCCTGCTGGGCCTGCGCTGCGTGCTGTTGTCCGTACGCGTCCTGCTGGCCGTACGCGTGGTGCTGCCCGTATGCGTCCTGCGGGGCGGCCGGGTGGGCGGCGTTCGGTACGCCCTGCTGCGGGTAGCCCTGGACGGGCTGCTGCGGGGCGTTGTCGTAGCCCTGCGGGTAGCCGTACGCGGGCTGCGGGCCGGAGTTGGGGTAGGCCGCCGCCTCCGGGCCGGGCGCCTGCTGCGGCACCGGAGCGCCGCCCTGTGCGGGCTGCTGCGGATAGCCGTACGCGGGCTGGGGGTAGCCGTAACCGGCCTGAGCGGGGGCGGGCTGCTGGGGCTGCGGGGCGACCTGGGGCTGCTGCGGGGCGTAACCGCCGTGCTGCGGCGCGGGCGGGGCCTGCTGCGGCATCGCCTGCGGCTGGCCGGCCTGCGCCGGGTACGGCTGCTGGCCCTGCGGGGAGGGGAAGCCCTGCTGCCCGTACGGGGCCTGCTGCCCGTACTGGTCCTGCGGCTGCGGTTGTTGCTGCTGAGGCGCCTGGGCCACCTGCGGGTCCGCCGGCTGGAACTCCGGCGGCAGCGGCGGAAGTCCCTCGGGCATGGGCGCGGCCTGCTGCTGCCCGGCGGCGGCCCAAGGCGAGCCCTGCTGCGGCGTACCGGCCTGGGGCTGCTGGGCCTGCTGAGGCTGCTGCTCCGCTTGGGGCTGCTGGGCCTGTTGCGGCTGGGCGGGCGGCTGCTGCTGAGGGGCCTGCGGCGCGGCGGCAGGCGCACCGGCCTCGGCGCCGGGCGCACCGGCCTCGGGCAGGGGAGGCGCGGGCGCGGCGGGCGGCGCCGCCACGGGCTCGGCGGCCGGAGCGGCGGTACCGCCGGCCTCCGCCTGCGGTTCGGCCACCGGGGCGGGCGCGGAGGTCCCGTCCGCGGGCGCCGGTGCGGAGGTGGGCGCCGGTTCGGGCTCGGAGTCGTCGTCGTCCCACAGCGAGGCCGACGGGTCGACCCCCGTGCCCGTACGGACGTTGCCGGCGTCCGCGGATCCGGCCGCGGCGTCCGAGGGGCCGGACCCGGCTTCGGACGGCGCGGCTTCGGCCGGCGCGGACTCGGGCGGTGTGGTCCCGGCTCCGGCGGCTGTCTCCTGTTCCGGGGCGGCGGGCGTCGCCGCGTTCTGCGCCGGAGCGGCGCCGGCGTCCGTACCGCCGTCGCTGGGCCGCAGCGTCGGGAATCCGGGCGGCGCGACGCCATCGGCGGGAGCGGGAGCGGGAGCGGGTGCCGCGGGGACCGGAGCGCCCGGAGCGCCCGGAGCGCCCGGAGCCGCGGTCACCGGCGCGGGCGCGCCCTGCGGGGCCTCCGGGGCGCCCTGTACGGGCGCGGCGCCCAACGGAGCGCCTGTGGGCGGCGGGGCGGACGAGGTGGCGGGAGCGGGTGCGGGAGACGCAGGGGGAGTGGAGGCGGCGGGACCGGCGGGCGGCGCCGCGGCGCTCGCGCCCGAGCCACCACCGTTGGTGTCGCTGCTCGTGTACCAGGCCGGCGCAGCGAAGTCGATCTTGAACTCGCCGGTCAGGTCGAACTCGGACTGGTCGTCGTCAGGATCGTTCCCGTCCGGGCGGAAAGCCTCCCGCTCGTTCACTGTGCCTCCTGGTGTACTGAAACGCACCTGAACGGCAGGACCGGATACAGGCGGATCAATCGGATGTAGCGGACGTCGGAACACACCACCCCGGGTTGGCCCAACACTTAACTCTCTCCATCCCCGTATCGGCAGCCGTCCAGTGTGCTCCTGCGGCTCTCCGTACAGCCTAATCAAGAGACGGCCTCAAACGGCAGCCGATGTCATGTCGTCATCAAAGGTCTCTCGACGCACCAACGGGCGCACCCCCGGGGGTGCGCCCGTAGCGTAAACGGCCCGCGGCCGTTCCCCGGCGTCGGCCCGCGACAGGGCCGTGACGGCCCGGTGGTGTCAGTCCATCCGTCGCGCGGCGCCCAGCAGGCCGGTCTCCGCCTCGGTGGGCTGGGTCATCACGAACTGGTGGTTGTCGCGCGTGCACCAGAGCATCGCGTTGTCGCTGAGGGTCGGCAGCACCCCGCCGACCTGCGGCGGCAGATGCATGATGCGGGTGACGACCTCGGCCTCCTCCGGAGAGAGCCGCTGCAGGCCCACCAGGTCCGCCCGGGCCAGCATCTGCGGCGAGCGAGGCCCCAGGAAGGGGAGCACGGTCAGGACGGACTGCCAGGGGCTGGGTGCCAACTGGTTGCGCGGCGGGCGCGCGCCCATGTCCCGGACCACCAGAACCGGGCTGGACACCGACGGTCCCTGCGGCGCGATCTGCCGTACGTCATGCACCGAGACGCACTGCTGGCCACCGCCCGCGGCCTGCGCCATCTGGGCCCAGGCCGGCGGCCGGGCGGTCTCCACCGCGACCCGCGCGCCGGTGGCGACCGTACGCAGCGCCAGCACCTGGGCCATCCACATGCTGCCGACCAACACCACTTCCAGGGGGTTGGGCCGCAGCAGGCTCAGCACCGCCGGCTGGTTCTCCGGGTCGATGCCGATGATCACGCCGTCGTCACCGACCGGCAGCGTCAGGGCGGCCAGGGACTCGGTGGTCAGGACGTGCGGGCTGCGCCGGGGCCGCGCAGGCCGAAGCCGGGCTGCGGCTTGGGGCCGGCCGGCGCCGCCTGGCGCTCGTCCGGCCGGGGCTCGTGGGAGAGCCGCCGTCCGCCGCCGGCCGCCGGGCCGCCGATGGGGGGATTGCGCCAGCCGTTGCCGCCCTGGTCGGTGCGGGGCTGGTAGGTGGGCGTGGCCATCAGCGGGTACCTCCGAGGGGGAGCGTGGCCAGGAGGCCGGGCAACTGCTCACGGTCCAGTCGTACGAGCCCGACCTTCACGGAGCCGGAACGGCGCTCCAACTCCCCTTGCGCCGCGTCCAGTTCGTTCTCGCTGCGGGTGGAGAGCCGGACGTAACCGGAGATCGCCGGGGCGCGTCCGCCGCCGTGCGAGGCGGTCAGCGCGAAGGTGGAGGCCATCGCCGGGGTGCTGGTCAGGAGCTGGGCGATGCCGGACAGCGGCGTGCCGCCCTGGCCGAGTTGGGGCCAGCGGCCGATCCAGTACGTGGAGTGCCAGCGGTCGTCGCAGCGTACGGCCCGGATCGTCTCCTGGGTACGGCGGGCGGCCCGCCCGTCCCGGCCCATCGCCCCGTTGGCCGCGCGCGGACTGACGCACACCGCGGTGCCGATCGCGGCCACCACTTCGCGCTCGTCCAGCACCCGGGCGCGCAGCCCGCGGGCGGTGAGCCGGCTGACGAGCTGGTCGGCGGCGCGCAGCAGCGACCGCTGGGCGCCGCCCATGCCGCCGCCGCGTGCCTCGATGGCCTCGGCGCACAGTTCGGGGTCGAGCTTGAGCGCGATCCAGGTGAGCTGGAGGGCCGGGGTGCGGGTCTGTGCCTGGAGAGGGGCGTACGAACGGGCCGCGATGGCCTGCTCGGGCAGGTGCGGCGCCGGCGCGGGCTGGGTGTACTGCACGAACTGGACGGATTCGAGGTGGATGTCCTCGATGTCCAGTGCGGCGTGCAGTGCGTCCAGCGGCAGCGGGTGCCGGCCGCGCTGCGGGCGCAGCGGCTCGTCCCGGGCGTCGATCTGCACCAGGGCCGTCAGAAACGTTCCGTCTCCGACGAAGCCGACGGCCCGCTGCTCGGAGTCGGTGTATTCATACGTGCGCAGCGCCGGGTCGCACTCCACGACCGGCGCGAACGCCGGGTCGACCCCGTTGGTCCCGGCGGCCGACGCACTGCGCTTGGTGCGGCTCTTCATCGCACGGACGGTGGCGATCCACTCGGGAAGCGGCACCCGCCGGCGCCGGCCGAGCCCGAAGACGACCAGGACGACCGCCACCACGCCGGCGACGGACAGCGCGATGGGATTCCGGATCGCCAGGCCCACCAGGACCAGCGCCGCCGCGAGTTCGATGATGGCGAGCTGCTGGACGCGTACGCCGCCGATGCTTCCCGCCTGGGCCCGCAGCCGGGGCGCCACCGGACCGGCCGCCCGGTTCGCCGGATCTCCGCCGCTATTGCCCGCACCGCCGGGCGCCATACCGTTTTGTCCCGCGTTTCCCGTGTTCTGCGGCGGAGCGTAAGGCTGTTGCTGCTGCTGCCGCCCATTGCGGCGTCGAGCCCTGGTGGCGCTGGACATCCCCCGGCCTGCTCCTCTACTGGTGGTGTGGCCTCTAGGCGTGGTGACCGCCGATGAGACTGGTGCGCTGGAAGGTGGCACCCGTACCGTACGGGTCGATCGACACACGGCATAGTAGAGGGCGCTGCGGCGCGAGTGCCGGGTGCGGTCCTTGGTGGATCCGACAGGCGGGGAGAGAAAGCAACAATGGCATCACGTCGGGACGAGCTGAATGCGTATTCGTTCGCGCGAAAGCGGACGACTGCCGCATTTCTGAAGCCGCTGCCGAACGGCTCGATCGAGAGCGCGCCGCGACCGCTGCGGTCGGTGCTGCCGAGCATCGTGCTGGGTGCGGTCGTCCTGGTGGGGTTCGGGGCCTGCGGAATTCTCAAGCCGGTCGCTCCCAAAGGCTGGGACACCCCGGCGCAGAACGTCATCGTCGGCGATGAATCCACCACCCGTTATGTCGTCCTCAACAGCAAGGACGAAAACGGCAAGAATCAAAAACTGCTGCACCCCATCCTGAATCTGGCCTCGGCCAAACTCCTGCTGGACCCCAAGAAGTTCAAGGTCGTCAAGGTCAAGGAATCCGAGCTGGACGGAAAAATTCCGCACGGCCCCGCGATCGGAATTCCCTACGCCCCCGACCGGCTGCCGTCCGCGAAGGAGGCGGAGGCGCCGAAGGTCTGGGCGGTGTGCGTACGGCCGGGCAGCGGCGAGAACAGCAAGGCCCAGCAGGCCGTCTTCGTACTCGGCGGCAAGGACAAGAAGCGGGTCGAGGGCAACGGCAGGCTCGACCTCCACCAGGCGCTGTACGTGCAGGACCCGAAGGGCGTCAAGTACCTGGTGGACCAGAACGGCGTGGCCTTCACCTTCGACGCGACCATGGGCGGAAAGATCCCGCTGTCCGGCGGCAACAAGGAGGCGGCCAACGCCCTGCTGCGCCGCATCATCTTCGGCGACGCCCAGCCCCAGCAGGTCTCGGCGGAGTGGATGAACACCCTCATCAAGAGCCCGGTGCCCATCGGCCTGCCCGCCGTCCCCGACGCGGGCAAACCCAGCACCGCCAAGGGCGTTCCGGCCGGTCACAACACCATCGGCAGCATCCTTCAGACCAGCGACTCCCAGCAGAAGTACGTCGTCCTCAAGGACGGCCTGGAGAAGGTGTCCAACTTCATCGCCAAGCTCCTGCTGGAGGGCCCCAACGCCCAGGCGGTCCAGAAGAGCGACCGCAAGATGGAGGCCATCTCCGTCTCCGCCTCCAGCATCACCCCCAAGACCGACGAGAAGGAACAGCCGGTCCAGTTCATGGGCGCCGACCCGCGTACGGGCGCGGCGCTGCCCTGGCCCAGCGAAGTGGTCTCCATGGCCAACGCCGCCGCGGCCCCGGGCGGGGCCGGGACCGGCCTCGGCTCGCAGAACCGCGCGGACGTCACCTGCAGCGTCTACAAGGGCACCAGCACGGAGTACGCCAACGGCGCCGGCAAGGCGCTCGGGTTCAACAAGGCCGTACCGGACATGGCGACCTGGGTCGGCAAGGACTACCCCGCCCCCATCGCCCCCGGCGCCACCTCCTACGTCACGCCCGGCAGCGGACTGCTCTACCAGCAGGTGACCGCCAATGCCGACAGCGGATCGCTGTTCCTGGTCACGGACACGGGGCTGCGTTACTCGGTGCCCCGTAACAACGACAGCGCCGACAAGGCCGGCAACGCCGAGAAGGAGCAGGACCAGTCGAAATTGCACCTCGGATACGAGAACGTGCGCCCGCCGACGGTCGACAAGGCGTGGTCGCAGTTGCTCTCCGAGGGGCCCGTACTGGATGTCAGCAGCGCCAAGAAGCCGCAGAGTTCCTGAGCCTTCCACAGGGCGCTGCCGGGCCGTCCCCGGCAGCCGATCGTGACCGAAAGAAAGGCTTCTGTCCGTTTCCGCCGAACCGGCTTTCGGCTCCGGACAGTTGGAAGTGACAAGCAATGTTGTGATCCCGTCACAAGCTCCCGCCCCCTGTTGGGAACAGACGTATGGAGTGGCTAAAGTGGCGGAAGGCGTCAACAGGAGATGCCGGCCGTGTACCGCCGTCACCGGCAGCACACGGAACAACGTACGAGTCTCATGGGGGACGTTGACTTATGGCTGGTCAGCAGTTCACAACCACCGAGGAGGAGATGGTCGCGTTCAGCGGCCGTATCTCCTCGGTCAACCAGTCGATCCAGGGTGAGATCGCGCGCCTGAAGACGGTTGTCGACTCCATCACCTCGGGGTGGAAGGGTGCTGCGGCCAGCTCCTACCACCAGCTCCAGAGCCAGGTGAACGACGACGCCAACCGCCTCAACCAGCTTCTGAACGAGATCAAGGAAGCGATCGACGCGACCACGAAGAACTACGTGGCCTCCGAAGAGGAGCAGGCGCAGTCGATGTCCCACGTCTCCGCTTCGGCCTCGCCGTTCGGATGATGGCCGGCGTCGCACCGCGCGACGCGCAGGCCCGCCGTGGCGCCGGCCCACCGGCCGGCAAAGGCACACCGGTCCGCCCGGTGGCCCGCCACGGCACGTGAATCGACCCGACCTCATCAACTCCCCGAGGAGACACCATGTCCGGCCAGATCCTCGTCAATTTCTCGACGATCTCGCAGGCCGCTTCTGACGTTCGCGGAACGGCCAACAACATCCGCTCCCAGCTCGACGACCTGGAGTCCGGCGTCAAGAAGATCGCCGCAAGCTGGGAAGGTGCCGCGCAGGAGGGCTACCAGGCCCGCCAGCGCGAGTGGGACCAGCGCGCCGCGTCGCTCCACTCCACCCTGGAGGCCATCGCCAAGGCGCTGGACACCGCGGCGCAGAACTACCAGAGCACCGAGCAGAAGAACGCCGGTATCTGGGCCGGCTGACCGTCGGCCACAGACGGACGTACAACGGCTGAGCAGCCCCGAAGGCTCGCACAGTGGTGAATGAGGGCGAGCGCGCTGCATCAGTGCGCTCGCCCTCATTCCGTCCACACCCCATCCGCCCGCCGCCCTCCCTTCCTCCTCCCTCCACTCCCTCCCGCCCCCTCCTGGAGAGACACCCCGTGGGATCTCGCGCCCTGAGCCATCGAGCCGGGCCCCGCCTGCGTACGGCGACCGCCCTGGCAGCGGCGACGTGCGCCGTCGGCCTGTCCTGCGCCGCGCCGGCCGCCGCGGACACGAACGTGCCCCTGAACAACGGCCAGTGCACCTTCGGCACCGACGACATCAAAGAGACCCCCTGGTCGCTGCAGCGCCTCCTGACCCGGCAGATGTGGGCGTACGGCGCGGGAAGCGGCGTCAAGGTCGCCGTCATCGACACCGGCGTCGACGCGGGCAACGAACAGATCCGCCCGGCCCTCGGCTCCGAGGGCAAGAGCTACGTCAAGAGCGCGGACAAGAAGACGGCGGCCAAGGCGACCGACGACCAGGTCGGCCACGGCACCAAGGTCGCCGGCATCATCGCCGCCCGCCCCAAGGCCGGCTCCGGCTTCATCGGCATCGCGCCCAAGGCGACCATCCTGCCCTTCCAGCAGACGGACAAGGAGAAGGGCGGCACCGCCGACACCCTCGCCACGGCCATCAAGGACGCGGTGGGCGCCGGGGCCGACATCATCAACATCTCCCAGGGCACCAACGCCAACCCGGTGCTCCTGAAGACCCTCCAGAGCGCGGTCGACTACGCCGAGGAGAAGAACGTCCTGATCGTCGCCTCCGCGGGCAACGGCGGCGCGAGCGGCGAAGAGCAGAACATGTACCCCGCCGCCTTCAAGAACTCCAACGTCATGGCGGTCGCCGCCTCCGACCGCAACAACGAACGCGCCCCCTTCTCCCAGGCCGGCGACTTCGTCGACATCGCCGCCCCCGGCGTCGACATGGTCTCCACGGTCCCCAACGGCGGCAACTGCGTCGACCAGGGCACCAGCTTCGCCGCCCCCTACGCCGCGGGAGCCGCGGCCCTCCTCATCGGCAAGCACAAGGCCGAGCACGACAAGTGGAAGCCCCGCGAAGTCATCTGGCATCTGGAGAAGACCGCGGAGCGCGTACGCAAGGACCGCGACCACAACATCGGCTGGGGCGTGGTGGACCCCGTAGCGGCCCTCAACGACAACACCAAGCCCACCGCCGCACCCACGCCGGACTCCGACGCCAGCTCGGCCGCGAACACCGGCGCCAACATCCAGCCGGCCGTCCTCACTTTGGGTGAAAGCCCCGAGGAACGCCGTGCCCGCATCGCCATCTACATCATCGGTGGCGGCGCCCTAGCCGTCGCCACGGTCGTCGGCACCGCCATCGCCCTGCGCGACTGGCGGCGCAAGACCGGTTTCAGCACACACGGGGAGGCCTAGCATGGCTGATCAGTATCGGGTGGATCTGAGCGCCCTTGACGAGACGGTCAAGAAGCTCAACAGCGTCCTGAAAGACCTTGGCAACGCGCACGCGGACACCAGGTACAAGACGTCGCTGTCCCCCAACGCCCTTGGGGCGGACGCGCCTGGCGCCACCTTCCTCGAGGCTCGTAAGTTGACCAAGGCGCACGAGGTCATGAAGCAGCACATCGAGGAGATCGTCCAGCACCTTCACGAGGTGATGGACAAGTTCGGCAACAAGACGAAGAAGGCGCACGGGCATTACCAGAACCAGGAAGCCGATGTCACCACGAGCATGTCCGGTCAGTGAGGCAGTGGTGACGAGCGGGGCTGAGGTCAGCGTGAAGAGTGGAACAGGGGGACATCGCTCATGACAACAGGTAAGAGCGAGTACGAGTACGAGTTCATGCCGGCGACCATGTGCTACAACGCGAAGCACGAAACGAACTTCGCCGAGATGGACATGGACACCATGAAGGAAATGGTGAAGGCCGCCAACCCCAGCGAGGTGCACAACGTCTCGCGCGGCTGGAAGGACGTCCACACCCAGCTCGTGGGCGGCAGCGGCGGCGGCATCAAGGGCGCCTTCGACGCCGCCGTGAAGGCGGTGATGGAGCACTGGGAGGGCGAGGCCGCCCAGAAGTTCAAGGCCGAGGCCGACAAGATCAGCAAGAAGATCTTCGACGGCGCGTCCTACGCGGATTACACCTCACAGGCGATGGGCAACGCGGCGACCGTCCTCGAACAGCTGAAGCCTGACATCGAGTCGATGGAAAAGCCGAGCGATGCGAACAGCTTCATCAATTCCCTTCAGGACGGCTTCGACCGCGATGACTCGGGGCTCAAGGACGACCTGAAGAACAAGAACCTGTCGACCCAGGACGCGCTGGACAGGAACGCCGACAGCCTGTCGGCGGGTAAAGAACAGCAGCTCCGCATGGCTGTGAAGATGGAGCAGCTTGGGGCGGCTTACGCGAGCCAGGCTAAGGCGATGGGGTCGTGGAATCGTCGCATGAAGCCGCACGGCGATAGCGACGAGTACCCGGGGTCTCCCGGTGGCACCCCGCCGCCGTCCGTGCACCTCCCGATGCCTGGTGGTTCGGGAAGCCCGAAGCCGGGAGGTGGGCCCTCTCTCAAGCCCATGGGCAAGGGTCCGGGCTTCTCCTCCGGTGGTCTTCAGACACCCAAGATGCCCAAGACTCCGGGCATCAGCGGCGGTATCGGTTCGACGCACCCAACGCCTGGGAGCAAGTGGACGCCGCCCAAGGTCGACACTGGCCTGGACCACTTCGATCCGAGCAAGGTAGGTCCCAAAGGCCCGGGTACGCTGCCGCACGGCCCTGGGCTGCCCGGTGGTGGCGGTGGCGGGGATGGTCGTTTCCCGTCCGGCGCCGGGCTTCCGCACGGTCCGGGCGGCCTTCCCGGCCCCTTGAACAGCGGTCCCAAGAACCGCGGAACCATCCCGGGCACGCGTATGCCCAATGGGACGCCTGGCGGCAAGGGCGTACCGGGTGGTGGTCCGGGCGGCAGCTCGCCAGGCGGACGTCCCGGTGCCCCCGGTATGGGCGGCGGCGCCGGTGCCGGCCGAGGAGCAGGTGCCAAGGGCGCGGCCGGTCGCGGTGGCGCGCTGGCTCGCCAGAAGGGCGGCGTTGTCGGTACGTCCGGCGGCAAGACCGGTGGCGGGGCGCAGGGCGGTTCCGGTCTGCACCGCAGCCGTGGTGGAGCGCAGGCCGGCACCGCCGGGGGCAACCGTCGCCCGGCCGGCATGCCCGGTGCACCTGGAGCACACGGCGGTAAGGGCAAGGAGAAGGGGCCGAACGGCGAGCGTCCCGACTACCTTGTGGAAGACGAGGAGACCTGGACGCCGCAGCGTAATGTGGCCCCTCGGGTCATCGAGTAGGGACCAGTCAGCCAAGTAATCGGCGGATCGAGACGGGGCCCGCGGTCTTCGGGCCGTGGGCCCCGTCCTGTTGCAGAGAGGTGTACGGCATGAGCTTCACGCGGACGCTGCGTGCAGTGGGCGGCGCGGTTGTGGCGGGAGCACTGCTCTTCGGCACCGCGCCGGTTGCTTCGGCAGATCAGGTCAGAGACGGCCAGTGGCCACTCAAGGCGTTCAAGGCAGAGGATATTTGGAAGATCGCGACAGGTAAGGGGATCACCGTCGCTGTCATCGATGATGGAGTCGATTCCCAACACCAAGACCTTCGCGGCAACGTGATCGAGGGGAAAGACTTCATCAAGGGGGGAATTGCGCGCCCGGGCCCCGGGGAAAGCCATGGTACTGAGATGGCTGGCATTATTGCAGGGCATGGTCATGGTGCGGGTGGTTCAGACGGAGTTAAGGGGCTGGCCCCCGATGCCAAGATCTTGGCCATTCGTGATGATGGAGGAAAAGATGGCCTAGCGGCGTCGATTCGGTATGCCGTCGACCGTGGCGCCTCGGTGATCAACATTTCGCAGGGCACGCCCGACAGTAATGATGCTGCACGCGAGGCAGTGGCATATGCTTTGAAGAAGAACGTGCTGGTAGTGGCGGCTTCCGGGAATGATGGGAAAGGGCCTGAGGCGCAGGAGTACCCCGCCAGTTACCCGGGGTGGTGGGCGTCGGTGGAGTCGCGAATTCCGGTGTCATCTGGTCTGGCTCCAACTACGGCCCCTCCGTCTTGCTGTCCGCGCCGGCGGTCGGAATCGTCACTACCGGAACTACGTCACCCTACCGAAAAGGTACGGGTACCTCTGAAGCCACCGCATATGTATCTGGGGCTGCGGCTCTCCTGCGTGAGAAGTACCCGGACCTGACTGTCGGTCAGTTGGTCAATCGACTCGCCAAATCCGCCGGCCTCCCGGCGTCCGCCAAAGGGCTGTCGCTTCCCGACCAGAAGTACGGCTATGGGTTCATCCAGCCGCTGGCAGCGTTGAAGCGGGATATTCCGGCCGGGCCGAAGAACGGGCCGCTCAAGATGCCGAAGGCTCAGGCTTCGTCTGCGGGCGGGGAGTCGGCCGGTTCGGGTGGGGACAACTCCAAGTCGCCGGGTAAGAACGGGCAGCAGGCCGCGGAGGAGAAGAGCGGTGGGCTGAGCACCGGCGTCATCATCGGGATCGCTGCTGCCGTGTTGGTAGTGGTGGCGGTCGTCGTCATCCTTGTCGTGCGGGGGAAGAAGCGGCGTAACGGACCGCCGGCCGGTGGCCCGGGCGGCCCCGGTGGTTACGGGGGTGGTTACGGTGGCGGCTATGGCGGGCCTTCCGGGTACGCGCCGCAGCAGCCCAACCCGTATCAGCAGCAGGCGGGTTCGCCGGGCGCCTACCCGCCGGCGCCGCCGACGCAGCCTCCGGGGCAGTGACGCCCCTTCCACAGCAGTGAGATGAGACCCGCGGCCTTCCGGCCGCGGGTCTCTCTCTTTTTCGGAGCGGAGGCAATGGGGAAGTCTTGGGAGGGTGTTGGGACGGAGTTGGGGTGGGGTTGAAGGGTTCATGTTGTTGTGAATTTAGGGTGGGAGGGATTAGCGATGCGTTAAGGGAATAAGGGGGAGCGGTATGGGGAGCGGGTTCCAGACGGATCCGGAGGCGATCCTCGGCTATGCGATGGCGGCCGAGCGGCAGCATGAGGAGATTCCCCGGATAGGGCTGGCGTTGGCGCATGTGGATGTGCCGTCCGGGGCGTTCGGGCATCTGCCGGATTCCGATGAGTTGCACAGTGCTTACAACGAGCATGCGGAGGCCGCGCAACAGAATATTAAGGACCTGGCGGAGCTGGTCCAGACGGCGGCCGAGAGCCTTCGGGAGGCGGCCGGGAATTACTTCGCGAATGAGTACGCGCTGCAGGCGGGCTTCGGAGGCGGCAACGGCGGTAGCGGTGGCAGCGGCGGGGGTGTGCAGGCGTGAGTGCGGGAACGGCGGCGTATGAGTGGGTGAGCCGGCAGGGCGAGAAGCTGCCGGACATCGCTGAGGTCCACAGCAATGCCGAGCACGGGATCGACGCCGGGCTGGACGACGCCATCAAGTGGTTCCTGGACAAGGTCGGGCTGATGGAATACCTCGAAAGAGTGACCGGCATGCCCAGCCAGCTCACCGCCGCGGCGCAGGAGTGGAAGGCGCAGGGCGAGGCGCTCCAGAAGGTCGCGGAGGGACTGCGCGCGGGGGCCCGTTCGCTGCCGGACCAGTGGCAGGGTGAGGCCTCGGATTCATTCGGTCGGGGGATGGGACGGATCGTCGACGCGATTGACGGAACCGGCGAGGAGATGGGCCAGACGGCGCAGATCCTCAGTCAGGCGGCGGCGGAGTGCAAGCTGGCCGAGGACACCATCGTCGCCATCATCCGTGAGGCGATCGAGTGGGCCGTGATGACGCTCGCCGCGATGGTGATCACCGACATCCTCACCCTGGGCCTGGCCACCGTCGTGGACGGCCTGGTGGCGGAGGCGGAGGTCGCGGTCTTCATCGCCCGCGTCGAGCGGGTGTCGGCCAAGCTCGCCAAGACGCTTGAGGAGCTGATGAAGGCCGTCCGTGAGATGAAGCAGGGCGAGAAGTCCTTCAAGCGGATCAACGAGGCACGTAAGGTCGCGGCGCAGCTCCGTAAGCGGGGCGGCATCATGGACGCGGACCGGTACCGGACCAAGGACTGGTGGGCCCACCACATCGTCACCGGTCAGATCAAGGGCCATGGTTCCGTGCCCATATTGAACGGCCTCACCGGCCTGACGGGTGAGATTCCGGAGCCGGCGAAGGAAGCCCTGGGCAGTGATACCGCGAAGCGGTCCTGGGAGCGCGACGGCAAACCGGCGGCGGACAAGCCGTACCGCGTGCCCAAGGGCAGCATCGAGGACACCTTCGGATGACCTGTGCCGGAGGAGGGATTGTGGTGCCCGCCGGGCGCGAATGGCTGGTCGGGCATGCGTCGGTGTACCTACGTGCCGGTGAGGTGCTGCGGGGTGCCTTTCCCGTACGGTTCGACCCGCTGGTGCCGGAGCGGGTGCCGAAGGCGTACCGGCGGCCCGTACCGCAGGCGGCGGGGGACTCGGGACGGTCCAAGGGCTGCTCGGCGTGGCTGCTGTGGCCGGTGAAAGCCGTGGCGGCTGCCATCAGCCTGCCGGCGGGCCTGCTGGAGGAGGGCGGCAGCCGCACCTGGCGAGGCATCAGGCGCGCGTTCCGCGGTCCCGTCTGGCAGGGCGGCTGGGAGAGCGCGGCGGGGCGGTTCGTGATCGCGGGGCGTACGGGAGGTGTGGAGGGCACCGGGTACGACAACGACGCCTTGGTGCTTGTCTTCACCGATCAGCGGCTGCTGCTCCTGAACGAGCCGGGCTCGCCGGAGCGGGTGGCGGCGCAGTTGCTCGGTGAGTGGTGGCGGGGGCAGTTCGCGGAGCGCCGGGAAGGACATCCGGCGCGTCATCGCTACCGCGTGGACGTGGCGTTCCCGGACGGCTCATGGGTGGCGCTGTCGGCCGACGAGCGGGATCATGTACCGCGGATCTCGGGGCTGTTGCGGGGCTGAGGTCCGCGGATGAGGGGCGGGCGTCCATGCCGCCTGCCTCTTTCCGCCTGCCTCTTTCCGGATCGGGCTCGCGCGGGTCAGCCGAAGACGGCGCGGATTTCGTCGGTGACGTCCTGGTGGCGGGTGGCGGCCCCGCCGGTGCGGCTGTCGACGTGTTTCTGCGCCGCCGTGAGGCCGCGGTCGGTCAGGTCGTCCCGGGCGTGGTCCACGTACGTCTGCGGATCGGCCAGGCTCTGGGCGGCTTCCTTGACGCCGTCGACGTACTCGCCCGCCTTCTCCTTGCCGATGTCGGCGGTCTCGCCCAGGTCGATTCCGTCGCGGGCTCCGAAATGGCTTTCGACGCCCTGCTGGGCGACGTTCTGTGCCATTTCGGTGGCGGCTTCCTGCGCCTTGGACTTGGCCTCTTCGACGACCTGTTCCTTGACGGTCTCCTTGACCGTTTCCTTGACGGTCGTCTTGGCGTAATCCATGGCCAGCTTGCGGGCTTCCTTTGACACCGCCTTCTTCGCCATGTTCTTCACGGCGTCCATCGTCGCGTGCTCCATCGCCTTGGTGGCGGCTTCGACGACCTCGCGCTTGATCTTGTTGAGGATCTCCCGGACGGCGATCCGGGTGACCTGTGTGGCACCCAGTGCGCCCACTTCGGAAAGGCCGAAGGTAAAGGGCGCGGCGGCCTGAGCGGCGATGATCTCGGTGGCGAGGATGACGAGCTGGACAATGACCGCGATCTTGCCCGTGAGTACGGCGAGGGCCGCCGCGCCGAAGGCGACGGCGATCACCTCGGCGGCGAGCTGGGCGTCCCGCAGGTAGTTGTCCGAGCCGTTGCTGCCGGAGAACGTGCCCCATTCCTTGCCGAAGCCCTCGACCGCCTCACCCGAGTTCGCCGACAGGACCTCGGCGGCGGCGGAGCTCCCCCGGGACGACGCCTCTTCGACTTGGGTGGCGAAATTGCGCCACGTCTCGGCGCACTTGAAGAGCTTGTCCTCGTCGGCCTCCGGCCAGTCGTAGCCGAGCAGATCGAGAACCCAGGCGACCTCGCCCGGCAGCGTCAGAGACACAGTGGCCGTCCCCCGTACGGTTGCAGCCGGGTGCCGGCTGATGTGCGGAATGGGTGGTGGTGCACGGAATGGTCGCGGTGCGGAAGGGCTGAGGCGCGGAAGAGGGATGATTTGCGGGAGGGCGGGCGCGGGGCTCAGATGGCGGGGCGGGAGACGTGGCTGATGACGTGCAGGCCCTGCTCGTCGGAGTCGGCATAGGTCCTGGCCATGGCCTGGAGGTTGTCGCCGATTTTTTCCAGGCGTTCGCCCAGGGAATCCATCGACTCGAACATGCCGTCGCGGATGGGCGTGTAGATCGTTTCGAAGATGTCCCCGAAATCCGCGCCGTCCCAGGGAGTGCCCAGAGCCTTAAGATCATCTTGTAGGGTCTTGGACGCCTTGGAGAAATCCGTACCGATGCCGACGAACGCATCGCCCTGAGCTTTCAGTACATCCGGATCGACGTCGAACGCCTTGCCTGTCACCACGGCCCCCCGATTTTCCCGCTCGGCGGGAATCGCTCCAGCGCAACCAGTGCGCCCAGCTTATGTGTTCTTAATGCATCCGTGTCAAGGTCGCCGGGAATCCGTGGATGTCACGGATGGGGGCCGAAGTAGTGTGATGTCGGGGCAATGGGCGCCATTCGGCCGCGTAAAGGTTCGAATGCGTCATCGAGGCATACGCGTCGTGCGCGGCCGAACACGCGTCCCTTACCATTCCCGCTTATGAGTGAATCCGCCGAGCCCGCGCACGAGGAGTTGCCCGCCGGGAGTGGTGGACGGCTGACGCCGCGTCAGGCGCGCCGCATACGGGTCACCGCGGCCTCCGTACTGATGGCCGCGCTGGCGGCGGTCCTCGTCGTACGCCTCGCCAGCCGTACGTCGGTCCTGGTCGTCGGCGTGTACGGAGCCGCGCTGGTGCTCTGCGGAGTGGTGATCGAACTGAGCCGGAACGGACGGACGCGGCTGGGGACCTGGCTGTTGGGCGTCGGTCTGGCAGCAGCGCTGGCCTGCGACTGGCTGTTGCTTCCCTGAGGGGGAAGCTTGAGGGGGAAGGGGAAAGGGGGAGACCGGGGCTCCGGGGCTGCGGAATCCCGGCCCCTGGTCTCCACCCCCGGTCTCCTGTCAGACCTTGTCAGGAAGGGCCGTCAGGTCGTCAGGTCGTCAGAACAGGCCGTGCCACATCTGCTCGACCACGACCGACCACCAGTTGTTGTCGCTGTCCAGCGCCCAGGAGTCGATCGCCGCGAGCTGCTCCTGGAAGCCGGCGACCGCCGCGCCCGCCGCGTACGGGTCCATGCCCCGCATCCGCTCCCGGGTCACGGTCAGCAGCGCCAGGGACCGCAGGAAGGACGAGAGCGAGGCGTTGACGAACCGTCCGCCGCCCGAGGACGGCTGCACCGCCCATACGGTTCCCACCAGGTCCTGGTTGTCCTCGGGTGCGGTGCACTGCACGGTGATCGCGTACAGTCCGTCCGTCCCGATCCGGACATGGCCCGCGAGGGTCTCCAGCGGCCCCGGCTCCGCCTGGGTCCCGACGGCGCGCAGATGACTGGCGGCGTCGGTGAACAGGCCCCCGGCGGGCGGGTTGTCCGACCGGTCGGCGGTGAAGAAGTACGGTACGTCGAAGGGCAGCCCGGCCCAGGTCAGCGTCTTCTTGGCCGCGTCGGGGAGCGGGGTCGCCGCGATGTCGTCGGCGTCGTGGCGCAGTACGCCCTGCGGGCCGAAGACCTCGGCGAGTTGCTTGCCGAGCGCCACGTCCCGCACCGGCTCGGCGGCCGGTACGTGCTGCGGCAGCGGCAGCCGGTGCGGTCGCGGCGGCGCCGGCCGGCCCGTGAGCTGGTGCATCATCTCCACGTGCCGGATCAGTCCGGCGACGCCCTCGGCGCGCTCCTCGGGCTTCATCCCGTACCCCTGTGTGCAGGAGTACTGGGCGTTGGGGAAGGCGCGGAAGACGAAGTCGCCGGGGTAGCCGCCGGGCAGCAGCGCGGGGCGCAGGTCGGTGTGCAGGGCCCGTACGTCCTCGCCGCGTACGCCCATGCGCTGCAGCTCGGCGTACACCTGGTGCTCGACGGGCGGCAGACCCGGCCCGGAGACGCGGGCGAGGGTGGTCTCCTGGCCGGTGGCGGGGTCGTCGTAGGTGGCGACGGCGGTGTTGCCGGGGCCGGTGACCGGCGGCTCGGCCGGCGCCTGCGCGGGCGCCGGGCTGCCGCCCGCGCCGTGCTTCTCGCGGTACATCCGTACGACCTCTTCGACGGGCACCGACGGCCATACGGTCAGTTCGCCGCTCGTCCGGTCGACGACCCCGCAGGCGGCGCCGATCTCGGCGGGCGGCCGGCGCTGACCGGTCACCGGGTCGACCTCCGGCGGCGGCGGAACGGCCCACACCACCCAGCCCAGATCGAATTCCTGCATGCCGACCTCACGCCGGGGGCCCTGGTGACCCTCGGGGTTGAGCCAGCGGTCGGCGGTGGCGTGAGCCTGCGCCTGGGTGATCACGAGTGGTCTCCTTCTCGGCCGTGTGGGCCGTCAGGGGTGGGGGTGGGGCCGGGGCCGGGGGTGTCGGTGGGCGGTGCTGGAGTGGCGCCGGCGGTGGCGTCGGTGGAAGCCGTGGCGGAGACACCGGTGGGGGTGTCGGCAGTGGCGGCGGCAGTTGCGTCGGTGGAGGCGTCGGCGGGCGCACCGATGGAGCCGCCGGCGGGGGCGGGCGCGGTGATGTGCAGTGCCTTGGCGCCCCGCGCGGTGGCGAGCACGAGGACGCCTTCGGGCGAGAGGTCGGCGCCGGTGAAGGGGGTGTCGCTGATCAGGGCGGCCACCACCTGCCCGCTCGCCCGGTCCCAGATGCGCAGGTAGTCCGCGCCCCGGCTGAGCCCGAGCGGCGCCGCGGTCCTGGCTTCCTCGGAGGGGAGCAGCACCCGTGCGGGGTCGGTGTCCACGTACCCGGGACGCAGCAGTTCGTGGACGAGTACGGAGGACTCCGTGCCGTCGGAGGAGCCGCTGACCGGACGGGAGCCGGGCGTGCCCGGCGGGACGACGAGGACGGCGACCGGCAGCGGCCCGGCGCCCCCACCGCCACGCTGCTCCCCGGTCTGCGCCCCGGTCTCCGCCGCGGTCTTCTCCCCGGCCTGCTGCTCGGCCGGCCCGGCGGCCGGCCCGGCGGCCGGCAGGCTCCCCGCCGTCACCGCGCTCACCCCCGCCACCGGCAGGCTCCACAGGGTGCGCCAGGGCAGCTCCAGCCCGAGGCCGTGCAGCGCCTGGGCGTACGGAGCGAGCCCGTCCTCGACGAACGCGGTCTCCAGGAGCGCCGCCCGCATCGCCACCGGCGCCTGCGACCGGGTGAGCAGTGGAGCGGTCCGCAGGTACGTACGGGCCGGGGCGCCGAGCGTCTCCGGCGGTACGGCCTCCACGGCCGCGCGCAGCGGAACCGGGTCGGCGTACGCGAACAGCCCCGGGTCCGTGAGGAGTTGGGGCAGCAGGCCGGCGTCGAGGGTGTGTCCGGCGAGGTGGTCGCGGATGTACGGGTCGGCCTGCGACCAGTCCTGGTGCGGTACGGCCTCCAGCAGCGCCATGGCGATCCGGGTCTGGGCGCCCCGGGCGTCGGGCAGGCCGGCCCGGATCTCGTCCGCGAGGGCGGGATGTGCCAGGCGCAGCAGCGTCCGCCCGCCCGCCCGCGATCCGTCCACGACCGCCTCGGGCCCGTCCCCGGCCGCCTCCGACCCGTCCCCGGACTCCGCGCCCGCGCCGGACTCCGCTTCCGTGTCCGGCTCCACCCCGCCCGTCTCCACCGGCTGGACGAACGGCCCGGCCACCAGCATCCCGCCCGCGATGTCCTGGCGCAGGTCCCGCTCCGCGACGGCGTTCGCGAGCGTTCCCCACAGCTCGGCCGGGAGCCCGTCGCCCTCCGCGAGCGCCAGCGGCGCCAGCATGAGCCGCAGGGTCTGCGGATCGGTGCCCGCCCGCCGCGCGTGCAGGTCGAGCGCCTCGCCCACGGTACGCGGCAGAAGCGATTCATCAGCCGGATCGAACCCGTCGGGCAGCATCAGCACGCACTGCACGGCGAGCTGGGCGGTCAGCCGGTTGCCGTCCGCCCGCCGGGCGATGGCCTCGGCCAGCGCACGCCGTACGCCCGGGTCGCTCGTGAACGGCAGCTCGGGCGCGCCCGACCGCGGATCCAGCGCCGTCTCGGCGTGCAGGACGAGACCCTCGGGGTCGGCCCACCGCGGGTCGTCGAGGTCGATGATCTGGCCCTGGCCGGCCGGCAGCGACTCCACCAGACCGGCGGCCAGTTCGCGCGGTGCCTCCGCGAGCAACTGGACGGTGCCGGTTTCGGCGAGCGGCTTGAGGACCTCGTGTACGAGCCGGGCGGGCTCGCCACCGGCCCGTACGACACCGGCGCGGTCGACGTCCGGCACCACGACGGTCACCGGCTCGTCGTCCGTGCCGAGCGCGGCCAGCTCCCGGAAGACCTCCTCGGCGCTGGTGGCGCCCAGCCCGTAGTGATCGGCGATCATCCACAGCACCTGGGCGGCCGTGAGCCCGGAGGGGTCGGGCACGGCGGGGGCGGGCAGGTCCGGCGGTACGGTCGTCGGGTCCAGCGCGTCCAGCGGCAGCCGCTTGCGGTACTCAGGGTCGCACAGCATCAGGAAGCCGGTGATCAGACGCGAACGGCCGCTGCCGGGGCTGCCCGTGACCACGACGACCCGCGGCGCGCCGGGCCAGCGCATGCGCCAGGCGGCCAGTGCGCGCAGCACGGCGGTACGGCCGCCGATGTACGGATGCGGGAGGTATCCGTCCAATCCGTCCAGCAGGTCCAGGTCGGCGATCTCCTCGCCGTCCGATGTGGCGCTCATGAATTCCCTGTCCCCCATGAACCGTAGCTTTTCATCGTCGCGGACGCCTGCGTGCGCCGGTCGATCCTATGATCCGGGACGCGCGGGGCCCGCCGGGAAGTTCCCGGCGGGCCCCTGCCGTACGGATCTCCGCCCGCTTCCCCGCTCTCTCACGCACCGCTTCCGCCGTACGGATCGACGCGCACCGCCTCCGCCGTACGGATCTGCGCGCGGCCCTCCTGCCGTACGGTGCTACGCGGGCGGCGGGCCGAAGCCGCCCTGGGGCGGCGGCGGTGCGGCCGGCGGAGCCATCGGGGGCATCGGCGGCGCGGGCTGCGACCAGCCACCGCCCTGCGGAGCCGGGAAGCCGCCGGGAGCCGGGTGTCCGTATCCGGGGGGCCCGGCGGGCGGATAACCGGGTGCCGGCGCACCGTACGGCGCTCCCATGCCAGGAGCCCCCATCCCCGGAACCCCCATCCCGGAACGCCCATGCCGGGAACACCCATCCCCGGCATCCCCGCAGGAGCCACCGGCTCGCCGCGCCTGCCCATCAGCACCAGGATCGTGATCGACCCGAACAGTTCCAGCAGCGTCAGCACCCGGC
Organism: Streptomyces sp. MST-110588; assembly: GCF_022695595.1. NCBI lineage: Bacteria > Bacillati > Actinomycetota > Actinomycetes > Kitasatosporales > Streptomycetaceae > Streptomyces > Streptomyces sp. MST-110588. The sequence continues at coordinate 1,996,946 of NZ_CP074380.1, read as the reverse complement.
CCAGCAGCGCACCGCCCTCCGCGCCGGATTCCAGGTGGAAGAGGGTGCCGGTGACCAGCATCGAGGCCAGGCTGGAGAGGGAGGCGGGCAGCAGCAGCATCGCCAGGCCCAGCGAGAAGCCGCGGGCGGACACCCGCCGGGTGCCGGCCAGCAGCGCGCCGATCGAGCACAGCGGGATGGCGGTCAGCCAGAACCAGCCGGGAGCGACGGCCAGGAACGCGAGGAGCAGCCCGTGGCCGAGGAAGAGGGCGCCGAGACTGCTGCCCGGCATCTCCACCAGCGCGTAAACGATCCACCCCAGGTAGCACAGTGTGATGGCGCCGAGGATCAGGGCGCCGACCGTGCCCGCGGATCCGGCCGGCCGTACGGGCGGATGGCCGGGCTGCGGCCGGCGTCCGGGCCAGGCGCGGATGCCGGCCACCTGCACGACGGCCGCGGCGAACGCGAAGAGCAGCAGCCAGAGGGAGGAGATGAGGACCGCCTCCATCGTGGTGCCGGTGTCCGGGTTCTGCGGCATCCCGACGAACCAGCGGTTGTCCGATGTGTGGGAACCCGCACTGACGACGACCTGCAGCCGCAGGGCGAACGACAGGGCGGTGGCCGTGGCGAGCAGCCCGCCGGCCGACCGCCACCCGGCGAACGCGGACCACGCCGCGCTCGCTTGCAAGATGGCCAGTCCGATGTCGTAGGGGGTGGTCACCAGGGCGGCGTTGGAGGAGGCGGCCTCCTTGGTCACACCTCGCGTCCAGTATTCCCACATGGCTTCGGTGCCGGCATGCGCGACATCGTGGCCCAGCCAGTACGCGGTGTGCAGAAAGAAAAGAAGGCAGAATATGCCGGCGGTGATACGTGCACCGTTACTGAGCACCCGAATTTGTGGCATTTGCTCCGCTCTCTCCTGCGCGCCGTGCGGAAGACACGCGACCGCGCAGGATAGCAACGGCGGCGGGAACGGGGGGCCTTGTCCCCGGTGGGTGGCCCGCCTCGTCCCTTGCTCCCCGGTGGACGCCTCGTCCCTTATCCCCGGTGGCCCGGCCCGCTGTGGCCCTTGCGCCGTGGCGTGCTGATGATGCCCGCCGTGGGGCCGTCGCGCTCGGCGCGCTCCCGGTCCTCCTCTTCCTGCTGCTGCCGCTTCCAGCGCTCGACCAGTTCGCGCTGGGCCTCCCGCTCCTGCGTGGTCTGGTTCTCCGCCGCGTGCCGGATCTCCTGAATCCGGTCGCCCAATGCGTCCATGTAGCGCTCCGTCTGGATGGCTTCCTTCATGCCGATCCGCCCGGAAAGCACCTCCTGGGCCATTTCCTGGAGCTTGCCGCCCACCTTGGGGTTGGTCGCCAGCGTCTGCAGGGCTTTGCGCAGCCGGTGCGCCTGCTCGGGATCCTGGGCGACGTCCATCAGGTCCTCGTCCCGGATCTGCCGTTCATTGCTCATGTGTTCCCCCAGAGAACTCCGTGGTACAGCAACCGCTCGTGCGGCACCGGCGTCACGAGTCTAATGACGGCGCCGAACATTCGGTCAAGACGGCGGTCGCGGCGGTGCCCGATACGGTGCCCGATACGGCAGCCGAAGCCGTGGCCGACGCAGCGGGCAAAACATCGGTCGGGGCGGGTGGTTGGCATTACGGGATCTTGATCCGTTTTCCTTCCGTTTTCCTTCCGTCCCGGCCGGCGCCGACCGCGAGGACGGCACGTCGGCGGCTTTCCGGGTGTGCTAGACCTGGGGCGGTGTTCAGCGGGTTTGCCGCGCCCATCAATACGGGGAGAAAAGATGTCCGAAGAGGTCCGGATCAGTACCGGGGAGTTGCACAGGCTCGGTACGGCCTTCGAGATGCACGCGGACGACCTGGGCCGGCAACTCACCGCTTTCAGACGGCGGACCGATGCCGAGGCGCTGTGTGACGGATTCGGTTCGCGGGAGGCGGCCGGTCCCTTTCTGGAGATGTACGAACAGGCCGAGCGCGCGCTCGTACAGCTCCAGCAGCGCCTGGCGGAGGTCGGTGGCGGCATAAAGGAGAACGCCGCCGGCACCGAAGCGGCCGAAGAAGAAATCGCCGAGATGATCCGGAGTGTTCAGTGACCGAGCGGCGTGACCCGGGAGTGCTGCACGACGCGGCGGCCGGCTGGCGGGACATGGGCAAGCACCTGGACGGCCTGGTGCGGGATCTGGACCGTCAGGTGGCCAGGGCCGCGGCGGAGAACTGGCAGGGCCCGGCGGGCGAGGCGTTCGCGGCGGACTGGCACCGGCTGAAGCGGACCGTGGACGAATCGCTGCCCGCCTTCGAACTGGCCGCCGCCGACCTGGAGAGCGCCGCCGCACATCCCGCGGACAGCAAGGGCGGCGGCGACGCGCCGGCCGAGGACTCCTCCGACGGCGGCTCCCGGTCCTCCGGTTCCGGCTCCCAGACGGCGTACGGCTTCATGGCCCTGGGCCAGATGGCTACTTCCCTTGGCGGGATGTTCGGCGGGCGGGGCAAGGGCGGCAAGGGCGGCGGCCAGGGGCAGCGGCCCGCCCTCCACGGCGAGTGGGCCACCTCCTCCGCGCCGTCGGGCCCCGACCCCTTCGGCCCGCCCGGGACCGGCTCTTCCGCACGGCGCGGTGGCGAGGGCGTGGCGAAGGGGGTGCGTACGGGCGTGAGCGCGGCCGGCGGACCCGCCTCCGTCACGGGCTCCGGCGTGGGAACACGTACGGGATCCCGTACGGACGCCGCCACGGCCGCGGGCGCCAAAGACACCACGGGCACGCAGGTCGGCTCGGGCGCGAAGGGCGGCTCGGGCGAGGCAAAGCCCGCGGACGCCGGTACCGGCACCGGCCCCGGCGCGGGTGCGGAGAAGAGCGGCAAGGAGAAGGGAACCAGCGCCGCACCGGCCGCCGCGCCGCGGACCGACGTCCAGCGGCACGGCGCCTTCGGCTGATCCCAGGCCCTCATACCCCCCGAATCCCCGTACCCCCTCACCCCCACTTCCCCGCACAACGGCGGTGGGGCGCCCCTCCCAGGAGGAACGCCCCACCGCCGTCTTCGCATATCGGCGTACACCGGCTCAGCTGTTGGGTGGCAGCCAGCCCGTCTGGACGAGCTGCGCCCCCCGCTTGCGCGTGATGAACTGCGCCCGTCCCGGCGTCAGGCTCGTCGCCTTGATGTTGCCGAACAGCGGCCCTCGCCCGGGTCACCGGAGAGGATCAGACCCTGCGCGCCGAGTTCCTTGGTGCGCTGCATGACGGGCTCGAAGGAGGACCGTCCCGCGCCGGAGGAACTGCGCGCCAGGATCAGCCGCAGGCCCAGGTCACGGGCGAACGGCAGGTACTCCACCAGCGGCATGAGCGGGTTGCCGCTGCTGGTCGCCACCAGGTCGTAGTCGTCGACGATGACGAAGGCGTCCGGCAGGTCGTACCAGCTACGGTTGCGCAACTGCTCGGGCGTGACGTCCGGGCCCGGCATCCGGCGGCCCAGCGAGCCGGCCAGTCCGGTGATGACCTCCTGCAACTGCGGCCCCGCCGCGCAGTACTTGTAGACATGGCTCTCCGGCACCTCGCCGAGCAGCGCGCGCCGGTAGTCCGACACGACCATCAGGGCCTTGTCCGTCGGGTAGCGCTCGGCGATCTGCTTGGCGAGCAGCCGCAGCAGCGAGGACTTGCCGGACTCGCTCTCTCCGTAGATGACCAGCAGCGGGTCGGTCTCGAAGTCGATGAACGCCGGGGAGAGCGTCGTCTCGTCGACACCGATGGCGATACCGTGCTCCGGGTAGTCGCCGCCCCGGGGCAGCTCGTTGACGTGGAGCATGGTCGGCAGCATCCGCACCTTGGGGGCCGGTTCCTTCTGCCAGTGCTCCTTGACGGTGGCCACCAGGTGCGCCATGCCGTCGCTGAGGGACTCCGGGTCGCTGATCCCGTCGATGCGCGGCAGCGCGGCCAGGTAGTCCAGCTTCTCGGGCGACAGACCGCGGCCGGGCTTGCCCATGGGGACGTTCTCGGCGCGCTTGCGGTCGAACTCGGACTCCATCGGGTCGCCCAGGCGCAGCTCGACGCGGTTCAGGAGCTGGTCGCGCAGGGCCGGCCGGACCTCGGTGTACCGGGACGAGCCGATGATCAGGTGGATACCGAAGCCCAGGCCGCGGGTGGCCAGGTCCAGGATCACCGGGTCGAGCTGCTCGTAGTCGGTCTTGAAGGTGCCCCAGCCGTCGATGATCAGGAAGACATCGCCCCACTTCTGGTCGGGGAAGGCGCCCGCCGCACGGCGCTGGCGGTAGGTCCCCATGGAGTCGATGCTGTTGGAGCGGAAGAACTCCTCGCGCTCGTTGAGGATGCCGACGACCTCGGAGACCGTACGGCGGACCTTCTCGGCGTCCAGACGTGAGGCGACCCCGCCGACGTGCGGCAGGTCCTCCATGGCGAGCATGCCGCCGCCACCGAAGTCCAGGCAGTAGAACTGCACCTCCGCCGGGGTGTGGGTGAGCGCGAAGGCGGCCATCGTGGAGCGGATCAGCGTCGACTTGCCGGACTGCGGACCACCGACGACCAGGCCGTGGCCGGCACCGGCGGAGAAGTCCAGGTACATCACGTCGCGGCGCTGCTCGAACGGCTTGTCCACGAGCGCGACCGGCACGACCAGCTTGCCGAGCGCCGTGTACTCCGGGGCGTGCACGCCCCGCTCGGGCGTGACCGCGAGCGCCGGGAGGAGCTGGTTGACCGTCGGGGGCTCGTCCAGCGGCGGCAGCCACACCTGGTGCGCCGGCGGGCCCTGGCCCTGCATCCGCTGGACGATGACGTCCAGGACGGTGTCGGCCAGCGCGTCGTCCTGCTGCGGGGCGACGGGCTCCCGGGGCGCTTCCTCGATGACCTGCAGGGCGACCGGCGCGGCGGTGAACGGTACCGGCCTGCGGTGCGTACGGCTGCCGCCACCGCCGCTGGTGGCCCCGGGGCCACGGTAGGGACCGGAGACGTAGGCGGCCTTGAACTGCACCATGGTCTCGGTGTCGTACTTCAAGATGCCCGAACCCGGCACGTTCGGCAGGTGGTAGGCATCCGGGACGCCGATCGCCGTACGGGACTCGGCCGCGGAGAAGGTCCGCAGACCCAGCCGGTAGGACAGGAAGGTGTCCAGGCCGCGCAGCTTGCCTTCCTCCAGGCGCTGCGAGGCGAGCAGCATGTGCACACCCATCGAACGGCCGATCCGGCCGATCTGGATGAACATGTCGATGAAGTCGGGCTTGGCGGTCAGCAGCTCGCTGAACTCGTCGAGCACCATCACCAGCGACGGCAGCGGGTCCAGCGGGGCGCCGGCGGCGCGCGCCTTCTCGTAGTCCGTGATGTTGGCGTAGTTGCCCGCCGAGCGCAGCAGCTCCTGACGGCGCTGGAGTTCACCGGTGATCGAGTCGCGCATGCGGTCGATCAGGCTGACGTCGTCGGCGAGGTTGGTGATGACGGCGGCGACGTGCGGCATCTCGGACATGCCGGTGAAGGTGGCACCGCCCTTGAAGTCCGCGAGGATGAAGTTGAGGGTCTCCGAGGAGTGGGTGACCGCCAGGGCGAGCACGAGGGTGCGCAGCACCTCGGACTTGCCGGAACCGGTGGCGCCGACACACAGGCCGTGCGGGCCCATGCCCTCCTGCGAGGCCTCCTTGAGGTCGAGCATGACGGGCTGGCCGTCCTTGTCGACACCGATCGGCACCCGCAGCCGCTCGTGCAGCGTGCGCGGGCGCCAGGTGCGCGATACGTCCACCGACCCGGCGTCACCGATGTTCATCAGGTCGGTGAAGTCCAGGTTGGACAGCAGCGGTTCCTCGCCGTCGGCGCCCGAACCGGCCCGCAGCGGGGCCAGCAGCCGCGCCAGCGACTCGGCCTCGGGGACCGACAGAACGTCGCAGGTGCCGGTGTAGACGGCGCCGTTCGCCGACTCCAGCACCAGCTTGTCCGGCCACACCTGTACAGCCAGACCGCCGCGGATCTCGTCCAGGTCGCCCGGCACGATCTCCAGGATCGTGACGCCCTGAAGACCCTCCGCGCCGGCGATCACCGAGTCGACCGGCACTTCACCGGCGTCCAGTACGACCACCACGTGCGGGGTGTCGCTGACCGGAGCGCCCTGCGGGTTGAAGCGGCCCCGGCCCTCCAGCTCGTCCGCGAGCAGTTCCTCGATCTCGCCCAGGTCCCCGACGATCAGCCGGCGGGTGCCGGCGCCGTCCACGGACTTGTCCTGGACGTGCGGCAGCCACTTGGTCCACTCCCACTCCGCCTGTGCGCCCGGCGACGCCACCACGGCCACGACCAGGTCCTCGGGGGAGTGCAGGGTGCACAACTGCGCGATCATGGCGCGCGCGGAACCGTACACGGTGTCCGGATCGCCGGAAATGGTCAGGTGGTAGAAGGCGCGCAGCGAGACGGCCAGCGGCAGCGCGTCCAAATGCCCGTGCTTGTCGAGGAACTCCTTCATCGCGTGCGCGGTGAGCGGCTCCAGCTCGTCCACCGGCGCGGTCTCCGGAGCCTTCAGGGGCGTGGCCAGTTGCTGCGGCCCCAGTCCCATCCGTATCTGCGCGAAGTCCTCGTCCGAGGCGCGCCGCTCCCACACCCGCTTGCCCTCGGCCACGATCGACCAGAGCTGCGCCGGGTCGGGGTGCAGGAAGAGCTGAGCGTCGCGCTGCTTGCGTGCCGTACGCCGCACTTCCTTACGCTTTTGCGTAAGGTATTTGAGGTAGTCCTGCCGCTCCTGGAGCATTTGCCCCGACGGTCCCTGCCGCGCCTTGACGATCTGGACGATCGCCATCGCGAGGGTGGAGACCACCATCATGCCGCCCATGATCTTCATGAACGGCTGGGAGCCGGGCATGAACAAGAACGCCGCCGAGGAACCCATGCCGAGCATCGGCAGCAGGTTCATCATGAGGTTGTCGTCGCCCTCGCGAGGCAGCTCCGGAGGTGCTTCGAGCGTCAACTCCTCACTGGGGACATCAGGTGGCAGCGCGCGGGGCGGGCGCTTGACGATGACAACGCTCACCGAGGCATCAGTCCTTCATGCTTCTCGCAGATTCGGACCGCCCCCGTTGGTTCGACGGTCCCCCGAGCCAAGTGCATGGCCCGACGCAGGCGTTGATCCTACTGTCCGTGGTCAAGCCCTGGGGCGGGTGGGGCGGCGGCGTAACCGAGGGGTACGCTGACGCACCGCGAGCGCGCCCGGCCCCGTCATCACGGCCCTATATATAAGGGAGCGCACGCGACAAACCGCCCAACGGATAGGGGGAACCGCCAGGTGAGCACGACCACAGGCACCGGCTTCTGCCGGGTCACAGTCGCCGCGCCGGACGCACGGATCGACGTGGCACTGCCCGAGGACGTCGCACTCGTCGACATCTACCCGGAGATCCTGCGGCTCTCCGGTCAGTCCCAGGCGGAGGGCGCCCCGACCGGTTATCACCTGGTGCGCCGCGACGGTACGGTCCTGGACGCCGGCCTCTCGCTCGCCCAGCAGCAGATCCTGGACGGTGACCTGCTCCTGCTGCGGCCGTTCGCCGAGTCGCTGCCCCTGCCGGTCTTCGACGACGTCTCCGACGCCGTCGCCTCCGCGGTCAAGCGCAACCGCAACCGCTGGAGCGACGACCTGATGCGCGTCGTCGGCCTGACCGCCGGTGTCCTGCTGCTGGTGATGATGGCGTTCGCGCTGTGGTTCTCCAACCCGGAGAACCGCGACATGCACCGCCTGCCGGGCATCATCGCCGGTGTCACCGGCGTCGTCCTGGTCGCGCTGGCCGGCGTACGCGCCCGGGTCTACGACGACCACGCCTCCTCCATCGCCCTGGGCCTGGCCTCCCTGCCCCATCTGCTCCTCGCGGGCTCCGGTGTCTTCCCGGTCGACGCCGGCGAGACCCCGGGACGGCTGCACTTCCTGGTCGGCTGCGTGACCGTACTGATCGCCTCCGTCCTGCTGGTGGTGCTGCTGCCGCGCGGTGACGCGCCCTTCGTGGCCGCGGCCTTCCTGTCCACCATCGGCACCCTCGCCGTCTTCGCGGCCATCCTCACCGACGCCGAGCCGCGGGAGGTCGCCGCCGTCACCGCTGTCGTCGCCATCGCGGTGGTGGCCTGGCTGCCCAGCCTCTCCGCGCGCTTCGCCCGGCTGCCCATCGGCTACAAGTCGCCCGACCAGATCGCCAAGGGCTCGAACTACGACGGCCCCGGCCAGCAGCCCGAGACCGAGTCGGTGGACTTCATCAAGATCGGCAACCAGGCCAAGCGCGGCCACGAGCTGCTGCTCGGCCTGGTCGCGGGCTGCTCGGCCCTGGTCGTCGGCGCCGCCGGCGTGGTCCTGGGCTTCTCCGACAACGTCTGGGCCCAGCTCCTCGCGCTCGCCGCGGGCATCACGATCATGCTGCGCGCGCGGCTGTTCGACTACACCTCGCAGGTCGCCTGCATGACGGTGGCCGGCATCCTGACGATCGTCCTGCTGATCCTGGGCATCTCGCTGCACCCGCCCACCGACATCTTCGTCGACCTCATCCGGTTCGGGGACTCCGGCCCGCTGAACATCCGCACCGTCTGGTTCACCACCAGCATCGCCGCCGGTGCCGCGGTCCTGGTCGCCGTGGGCCTGGTCGTCCCCCGTAAGGGTGTCACTCCCTTCTGGGGCCGGCTCTTCGACATCTTCGACGGCGTGGTCCTGCTGTCGCTGGTGCCGCTGTGCCTGGCGGTCCTGGACGTGTACGGCACCGTACGCGGCCTGACCAGCACCTCCTAGCGCCGCCCGGCCCGCCCCGGCGCCGCGACGGCCCGGACGCCCGCCCGCGCACCACGGCCCCTGACCGCCCGGTCAGGGGGCCGTCCGCTGCTGGTACGCTAAGTAACGGCCCGGACGAGTCATCGAAGATCCCCTGTGAGGCAAACCAGGGGCGCTCCCGGGTCAGGACGCATCGAAGGAGTACCGCGTGTCGCTCGACGCCGCTACGAAGAAGCAGATCATGGCCGAGTTCGCCACCAAGGAGGGTGACACCGGTTCCCCCGAGGTCCAGGTCGCGCTGCTCTCCCGCCGCATCTCGGACCTGACCGAGCACCTGAAGACCCACAAGCACGACCACCACTCCCGCCGTGGTCTGCTGCTGCTGGTCGGCCAGCGCCGCCGCCTGCTGCAGTACCTGGCGAAGAAGGACATCACGCGCTTCCGTGCGCTGGTCGAGCGCCTGGGCATCCGCCGCGGCGCGGCGGGCGCCAAGTAAGACGCCGTGAAGGGAGCGGTTCCCACCCGGGACCGCTCCCTTTGCCGTACGTACCGGACGCTTCTGCCGGCCCATGGCAGGCGGAAGCTTTGTAGTCTGGTTCCACGAGCAACACCATGAGGTGGGGCGCCCCCACGCCGCCGGTCCTCGGTAGTGGCCCCCGGATGACCGCCACCACGGCATCACACCGGGTGCTTCGATCGAAGACCGGCCCGCACCCCGGCGCTCCCCTGCAGAAGGTCTGCTGCCAAACGGGCAGCCGACGCAGACGAGGAGATATTCCTGGTGGAGAACGAGACCCACTACGCCGAGGCCGTCATCGACAACGGTTCCTTCGGCACCCGTACCATCCGCTTCGAGACGGGCCGCCTGGCCAAGCAGGCCGCCGGTTCCGCCGTGGCGTACCTGGACGACGACACCATGGTGCTGTCGGCCACCACCGCTTCGAAGAACCCCAAGGACCAGCTCGACTTCTTCCCCCTGACGGTCGACGTCGAGGAGCGGATGTACGCGGCCGGGAAGATCCCCGGTTCCTTCTTCCGCCGTGAGGGCCGGCCCTCCGAGGACGCGATCCTCACCTGCCGCCTCATCGACCGGCCGCTGCGCCCCTCCTTCAAGAAGGGCCTGCGCAACGAGATCCAGATCGTCGAGACGATCATGGCGCTCAACCCCGACCACCTCTACGACGTGGTCGCCATCAACGCCGCCTCCTGCTCCACGCAGCTCGCCGGCCTGCCCTTCTCCGGTCCCATCGGCGGCACCCGCGTCGCGCTGATCAAGGGCCAGTGGGTGGCGTTCCCGACCCACACCGAGCTCGAGGACGCCGTCTTCGACATGGTCGTGGCCGGCCGCGTCCTCTCCGACGGCGACGTCGCGATCATGATGGTCGAGGCCGAGGCCACCGAAAAGACCATCCAGCTCGTCAAGGACGGCGTCGAGGCCCCGACCGAGGAGGTCGTCGCCGCCGGTCTGGAAGCCGCCAAGCCCTTCATCAAGGTGCTGTGCAAGGCCCAGTCGGACCTCGCCGCCAAGGCCGCCAAGCCGGTCGGCGAGTTCCCGATCTTCCTCGACTACCAGGACGACGTCCTGGAGGCGCTGACCGCCGCCGTCAAGGACGAGCTGGCCCGGGCGCTGACCATCGCCGGCAAGCAGGACCGCGAGGCCGAGCTGGACCGGGTCAAGGCGGTTGCCGCCGAGAAGCTGCTGCCGCAGTTCGAGGGCCGCGAGAAGGAGATCTCCGCGGCGTACCGCTCGCTGACCAAGTCCCTGGTCCGTGAGCGCGTCATCAAGGACAAGGTCCGCATCGACGGCCGTGGCGTGACGGACATCCGTACGCTGGCCGCCGAGGTCGAGGCCATCCCGCGGGTGCACGGCTCGGCGCTGTTCGAGCGGGGCGAGACCCAGATCCTGGGCGTCACGACCCTGAACATGCTCCGCATGGAGCAGCAGCTCGACACCCTCTCCCCGGTGACGCGCAAGCGCTACATGCACAACTACAACTTCCCGCCGTACTCCACCGGTGAGACCGGCCGCGTCGGCTCCCCCAAGCGCCGCGAGATCGGCCACGGCGCGCTCGCCGAGCGCGCGCTGGTGCCGGTGCTCCCCACGCGTGAGGAGTTCCCGTACGCCATCCGCCAGGTCTCCGAGGCGCTGGGCTCCAACGGCTCCACGTCCATGGGCTCGGTCTGCGCCTCCACCATGTCGCTGCTGAACGCCGGTGTGCCCCTCAAGGCCCCGGTCGCCGGCATCGCCATGGGTCTGATCTCCCAGGAGATCGACGGCGAGACCCACTACGTCACCCTCACCGACATCCTCGGTGCGGAGGACGCCTTCGGTGACATGGACTTCAAGGTCGCCGGTACGAAGGAGTTCGTCACCGCCCTCCAGCTCGACACCAAGCTGGACGGCATCCCGGCCTCCGTCCTGGCCGCGGCCCTCAAGCAGGCCCGCGACGCCCGCCTCCACATCCTCGACGTGATGATGGAAGCGATCGACACCCCGGACGAGATGTCCCCAACGCCCCGCGGATCATCACCGTCAAGATCCCGGTGGACAAGATCGGTGAGGTCATCGGCCCCAAGGGCAAGATGATCAACCAGATCCAGGAGGACACCGGCGCCGAGATCACGATCGAGGACGACGGCACCATCTACATCGGTGCCGCCGACGGCCCGGCCGCCGAGGCCGCCCGCGCCACGATCAACGGCATCGCCAACCCGACCATGCCGGAGGTCGGCGAGCGCTACCTGGGCACGGTCGTCAAGACCACGACCTTCGGCGCGTTCGTCTCCCTGCTCCCGGGCAAGGACGGCCTGCTGCACATCTCGCAGATCCGCAAGCTCGCCGGCGGCAAGCGCGTGGAGAACGTCGAGGACGTGCTCGCGGTGGGCGCCAAGGTCCAGGTCGAGATCGCCGAGATCGACCAGCGCGGCAAGCTCTCCCTGACCCCGGTCATCGAGGGTGAAGAGGGCGACGAGGCGAAGGACGACGCCGCCAAGTGACGTCCCGCAGCTCACGCGCGACGGCCCGCCCCTCTTCGGAGGGGCGGGCCGTCGCCCGTACCCAAACGCTTCTCAAGGGCACCGCCGGCGCCGGCACCGTCCGCAGGACCACCCTCCCCGGCGGCCTGCGCGTGGTCACCGAGACCCTGCCCTCCGTCCGCTCGGTCACCTTCGGCATCTGGGCCCACGTCGGCTCCCGCGACGAGACCCCCTCGCTCAACGGCGCCACCCACTACCTGGAGCACCTGCTCTTCAAGGGCACCGGACGGCGCAGCGCCCTGGACATCTCCGCCGAGATCGACGCGGTCGGCGGCGAGATGAACGCCTTCACGGCCAAGGAATACACCTGCTACTACGCGCGGGTGCTGGACACCGACCTGCCGCTGGCCATCGACGTGGTCTGCGACATGCTGACCGGCTCGCTGATCGAGTCCGAGGACGTGGACGCCGAGCGGGGCGTCATCCTCGAAGAGATCGCGATGACCGAGGACGACCCGGGCGACTGCGTCCACGACCTGTTCGCGCACACCATGCTCGGTGACACCCCGCTGGGCCGCCCGGTCCTGGGCACCGTCGACACGGTCAACGCGCTGACCGCCGAGCGCATCCGCCGCTTCTACAAGAAGCACTACGACCCCACCCACCTGGTCGTCGCCGCCGCCGGCAACATCGACCACGCCAAGGTCGTACGCATGGTCCGCCGCGCCTTCGAGCGGGCCGGCGCCCTGGACCGCGGCGACGCGGTACCCGTCGCCCCGCGCTCCGGCGCCCGTACGATCCGTACGGCCGGCCGGGTCGAACTGCTCAGCCGCCGCACCGAGCAGGCCCATGTCATCCTCGGCATGCCGGGCCTGGCCCGCACCGACGACCGCCGCTGGGCGATGGGCGTGCTGAACACGGCCCTGGGCGGCGGCATGAGCTCCCGCCTCTTCCAGGAGGTACGGGAGAAGCGCGGGCTGGCCTACAGCGTGTACTCCTACACCTCCGGCTTCGCCGACTGCGGACTCTTCGGCGTCTACGCGGGCTGCCGCCCCAGCCAGGTGGACGACGTCCTGAAGATCTGCCGCGACCAACTCGACCAGGTGGCGGCCGACGGCCTGACCGACGACGAGATCCGGCGGGCGATCGGCCAGTTGCGCGGTTCGACGGTGCTGGGCCTGGAGGACACCGGCGCGCTGATGAACCGCATCGGCAAGAGCGAGCTGTGCTGGGGCGAGCAGATGTCGGTGGACGAGATGCTCGCCCGGATAGCGGCGGTCACCCCGGACGAGGTCCGCGAGGTCGCCCGCGATGTACTGGGACGGCGCCCCTCGCTGTCCGTCATCGGCCCGCTGAAGGACAAGCAGGCCGACCGTCTGCACCAAGCGGTGTCCTGAGTGGAGGACGGCGCGCGGGACGGGCACCGCGCCGCGGCACACGCGGCGCGGTGAGCAGGACACGGACACCGATGGCAGGAAGGTAGCGAGATGAGCAGCAAGCTGCGGGTGGCGGTGCTGGGCGCCCGGGGCCGGATCGGTTCGGAGGCCGTACGGGCCGTCGAGGCCGCCCCGGACATGGAACTGGTCGCCGCCCTGGGGCGGGACAGCGCGCTGACGGAGCTGACCTCCGCCGGCGCCCAGGTCGCCGTCGACCTGACCCACCCGGACGCGGTCATGGCCAACCTGGAGTACTGCCTCGGCCACGGCATCCACGCCGTGGTCGGCACCACCGGCTGGACCGAGGAGCGGCTGACGACGCTGCGCGAGCAGCTCGCCGACGGGCCGGAGGGGACCGGTGTGCTCATCGCCCCGAACTTCTCCATCGGCGCCGTGCTGACCATGCGCTTCGCCCAGGAAGCGGCCCGCTTCTTCGAGTCCGTCGAGGTCATCGAGCTGCACCACCCGAACAAGGCCGACGCGCCTTCGGGGACCGCCTCCCGTACGGCACAGCTCATCGCCCAGGCGCGCCGGGAAGCGGGCAGCGCGCCGCAGCCGGACGCCACCAGCAGCGCGCTGGACGGGGCGCGCGGCGCGGACGTGGACGGCATCCCGGTCCACTCCGTACGGCTGCGCGGACTGCTGGCCCACCAGGAGGTGCTGTTCGGCGGGGTGGGCGAGACCCTCACCGTCCGCCACGACTCGCTGCACCACAGCAGCTTCATGCCGGGCATCCTGCTCGGTGTGCGCCGGGTGGTGGACACCCCCGGGCTGACGGTCGGCCTGGAACACTTCCTGTTCGACGAGCACCACCGCGACCAGGGCTGACGGGCAGATCCGACCGTGCGAGCAAAGATCACCTACTGCGTCCTCGCGGCGGTTCTGGTCGTCTACTTCGTCCTCGTCGGCAGCCGCGGGGTCCTGCTCATCCGGCAGGGCACCGCGGTCACCGTCGCGTTCGGGGCGGCCGTCCTGATCCTGCCGTTCATCGGGATCTGGTTCCTGTGGCACACCACCCAGTTCGCCCGCAAGGCGGGCCGGCTGGCGCGGGAGCTGGAGGCCGAGGGCGGCCTGCCCGTCGACGAACTCAAGCGCACCCCGGGGGGACGCATCGACCGGGACTCGGCCGACGCGGTCTTCGCCAAGCGGCAGGCCGAGACGGAACGGGCACCGCAGGACTGGCGCTCGTGGTTCCGGCTGGCGATCGCCTACCACGACGCCCGGGACACCCCGCGCGCCCGTAAGGCGATGCAGCGGGCCATCGCCCTGCACGACGGCAAGCCCGTACGGCCCTGACGGGCGGCGCAGACGTACGGGCTTGCCGTCGTGCAGCGCGGACGTACGGCCCAGGCGTACGGACGCAGGCGTGCGGCCCAGGCGTACGGAATCCAGCCGGCCGGACGCCGCTCGGCGCCCGCTCAGCGGTGGTCAGCCACCCACACCGCCAGCACGTCGGCGGCCCTGTCGAACGCCTCGGGACGGGCGAGGAAGTCGCCGCTGTGGTCGGTGAGCAGCGGACGCAGCGACCCGCCGTCCGCCCGTTGGACGATCAGCGCCCGGCCCCGTACGGTGCGCGGCAGCCCCAGCCACCGCACCGGCCGCCGTTCCGTACGGACCGCCGCGACCTGGCTCCACGCCAGCGTCGTGGTCCGCAGCGGCTCCACCTGCCGCAGGCCGTACGCGCTCACCCACACTCCCACGCGCAGCATGCGTGCCGTGAACGCGACGAGGAACAGCCCGGCGCCGGTGACGAGCGCCGCGGTCGCCGGCGCGCCCGCCAGGGCGATGACCGTCGCCGAGAGCAGGACGAAGGCGGCGAGCAGCAGAAGCAGCGACGCCGCCCCCACCCGCCAGGAACCCGGCCGGTAGGGACGGCGCCAGTGATCGGGCCCGTCGTGGGGCAGCGCAGCGGTCTCCCCGCCACGGCCGTCCGTCGTGTCGTGGTCGGCCGTCAGGAAGGGCAGGGGCACGGCTGAACCTCACTCAAGGTCACGCTGATCAACGCTGTGACCGGTGAGGCTATCGGGACCCATGGCCCCGAACCACTCAGCCGCGCCCACCGCCCACCGGCTCAGCGGCTGTTGGCCGCCTCGGAGCGGGAGTGGTGCACCGTGCTCATCCCGGCACTGTCCTGCTGAAGCGCCGGAAGGCCGAGCAGCAGCGCACCGGCCAGGCCGCCTGCCACCACCAGGCCCATGAGTGTGCGCCCCGCGACCTGCGCGCGACTGGCACGCTCGCGCGGAGGGGGCGCGACATTGCTGCGGAACCGGTCTGCCTCGGCAACGAAGGCGAACGGGACGGGCTCTCGCCGGCGGAACATGAGCGGGCTCTCCTAGGAACCTCGAAGTGGGCACTGTCACACGGTCCAACGACTGTGTCGTCCGGTGAGTGCCCGTTTTCAGTGGCTTCTGTGAAAAATATCAACCTCGGCCGTCCATGAGCACGCCGGGGTCCGTTTTGTACGGCCCGTTGGCATCACGCCGTATTTCGCGGTGCTGTCGGTGGCGGGCCGTAGGCTGGGCGCCCCGAGGAACGAACGGAAGGAACCGCCGGTGTCCCAGACCCCCGCCGACAGCGCCGCCAGCCCCGACGGCACGGCCCCCAGCTTCCGGAGCGAGGTGAGCGTCGAGCTGGTCAAGCACAGCGCCGCCGACAGCGACGTCCTGTGGGCGGCCCGCGTCTCCACGGCCGGCGAGCAGTCCCTGGAGGAGCTCCAGAAGGACCCGGAGCGGTCCAAGGGGCTGATCAACTTCCTGATGCGGGACCGGCACGGCAGCCCCTTCGAGCACAACTCCATGACCTTCTTCGTCAGCGCGCCGATCTTCGTCTTCCGTGAGTTCATGCGGCACCGCGTCGGCTGGTCCTACAACGAGGAGTCGGGCCGCTACCGTCAGCTCGAACCGGTCTTCTACGTCCCCGGCGAGTCCCGCAAGCTCGTCCAGCAGGGCCGCCCGGGCAAGTACGAGTTCGTCGAAGGCACCCGCGAGCAGCACGAACTGACCAGCCGCGTCATGGAGGACAGCTACCGCCGGTCCTACGAGGCGTACCAGGAAATGCTCGCCGCCGGGGTGGCCCGCGAGGTCGCCCGCGCCGTCCTGCCCGTCGGCCTCTTCTCGTCCATGTACGCCACCTGCAACGCCCGCTCGCTGATGCACTTCCTCGGCCTGCGCACGCAGCACGAGCAGGCGGCCGTGCCGTCCTTCCCGCAGCGGGAGATCGAGATGGTCGGCGAGCAGATGGAGGCCCACTGGGCCAAGCTCATGCCGCTGACGTACGCCGCCTTCAACGCCAACGGCCGTATCGCTCCGTAGGGACAGGCGGGACACCGGGTGGGAGCCGACGGGGGACCGGTCACGGGCACCGTCACGCTCCGCACGGACGAGCGAGGTGTCCGTATTGCAGCATTTTGAGAACTTCATCTACGCTGAAGAAACGGACCCGGCACTGCCTGAACCCCCGAGCAGGCAGTGCCGGTGTCCACCTCCCCACTCCCCAGGGGCGCGACCCGCGGTGAGCTACGAGTAGCGTGGGACCCATGGCTCCGACTTCCACACCGCAGACCCCCTTCGGGCGGGTGCTGACCGCCATGGTCACGCCGTTCACGGCCGATGGCGCTATCGACCTCGACGGCGCGCAGCGGCTCGCCGCCCACCTGGTGGACGCCGGCAACGACGGTCTCGTCGTCAACGGCACCACCGGTGAGTCCCCGACCACCAGCGACGCGGAGAAAGCGCAACTGGTACGGGCCGTGGTCGACGCGGTGGGAGAGCGGGCGCACATCGTCGCCGGAGCCGGCACCAACGACACCCGGCACAGCCTGGAGCTGGCCCGCGCCGCCCAGGACGCCGGCGCCCACGGTCTGCTCGCGGTGACCCCGTACTACAGCAAGCCCCCGCAGGAAGGTCTGCTGCGGCACTTCACCGCCATCGCCGACGCCACCGACCTGCCGGTCATGCTGTACGACATCCCCGGCCGCAGCGGCGTCCCGATCAACACCGAGACCATCGTGCGGCTCGCCGAGCACCCGCGCATCGTCGCCAACAAGGACGCCAAGGGCGACCTCGGCCGTGCGAGCTGGGCCATCGCCCGCTCCGGCCTCGCCTGGTACAGCGGCGACGACATGCTCAACCTGCCGCTGCTCTCGGTCGGTGCGGTCGGCTTCGTCTCGGTCGTCGGCCATGTCGTCGCCCCGGAGCTGCGCGCCCTGTTGAACGCCCACCTCAGCGGTGACGTCACCAAGGCCACCGAGATCCACCAGAAGCTGCTGCCGGTCTTCACCGGCATGTTCCGCACCCAGGGCGTCATCACGACCAAGGCCGCGCTCGCCCTCCAGGGCCTGCCCGCCGGCTCGCTGCGGCTGCCCCTGGTCGAGCTGACCGCCGATGAGACGGAGCAGCTCAAGCGTGACCTCACGGCCGGCGGCGTGGCGCTGTCCTCGCAGGCTCCGTAGTACGTCGCCACAGGCTTCACAGCCGTCATCACAGACTTCACAACTGAACACGGACAACAACCGCCACAACAGCAAGTGCACGAATGTCATGCGCGCCACGTGCCTCAGGGCGACGTGGCGCGTGTGGTGAGGAGAGTCTTTTGAGTCATCCGCATCCCGAGCTCGGCGCCCCGCCGAAGCTCCCCAAGGGCGGCCTGCGGGTCACCCCCCTCGGCGGCCTGGGCGAGATCGGCCGCAACATGACGGTCTTCGAGTACGGGGGCCGGCTGCTGATCGTCGACTGCGGCGTGCTCTTCCCCGAGGAAGAGCAGCCCGGTGTCGACCTGATCCTGCCGGACTTCAGCTCGATCAGGGACCGCCTGGACGACATCGAGGGCATCGTGCTCACGCACGGCCACGAGGACCACATCGGTGGTGTGCCCTACCTCCTGCGCGAGAAGCCGGACATCCCGCTGATCGGCTCCAAGCTGACCCTCGCCCTGATCGAGGCCAAGCTCCAGGAGCACCGCATCCGTCCGTACACCCTGGAGGTCCGCGAAGGGCACCGGGAGCGCATCGGCCCGTTCGACTGCGAGTTCGTCGCGGTCAACCACTCCATCCCGGACGCCCTCGCGGTCGCCGTCCGCACCCCCGCGGGCATGGTCGTGCACACCGGCGACTTCAAGATGGACCAGCTCCCGCTGGACCGCCGGCTGACCGACCTGCCCACGTTCGCCAAGCTCGGGGAGGAAGGCATCGACCTTCTCCTCTCCGACTCCACGAACGCCGAGGTGCCGGGCTTCGTCCCGCCCGAGCGGGACATCTCCAACGTCCTGCGCCAGGTCTTCGCGAGCGCCCAGCGGCGCATCATCGTGGCGAGCTTCGCCAGCCACGTCCACCGCATCCAGCAGATCCTGGACGCGGCACACGAATACGGCCGCCGGGTCGCCTTCGTCGGCCGCTCGATGGTCCGCAACATGGGCATCGCCCGTGACCTGGGCTATCTGCGGGTGCCTGCCGGACTCGTCGTGGACGTCAAGGCGCTGGACGACCTGCCGGACGAAGAGGTCGTACTGATCTGTACGGGGTCGCAGGGCGAGCCGATGGCCGCGCTGTCCCGGATGGCCAACCGTGACCACCAGATCCGTATCGTCCAGGGCGACACGGTGATCCTGGCCTCCTCGCTCATCCCGGGCAACGAGAACGCGGTCTACCGGGTGATCAACGGCCTGACCCGCTGGGGCGCCAACGTCGTCCACAAGGGCAACGCCAAGGTCCATGTCTCCGGCCACGCCTCGGCCGGCGAGCTGCTGTACTTCTACAACATCTGCAAGCCCAAGAACCTGATGCCGGTGCACGGCGAATGGCGTCATCTGCGCGCCAACGCCGAACTGGGCGCGCTGACCGGAGTCCCCAAGGACCGGATCGTCATCGCCGAGGACGGTGTCGTGGTCGACCTGGTCAACGGCATCGCCAAGATCGTCGGCAAGGTCCAGGCGGGATACGTCTACGTCGACGGCCTCTCCGTCGGTGACGTCACCGAGTCCTCCCTGAAGGACCGCCGCATCCTCGGCGACGAGGGCATCATCTCGGTCTTCCTGGTCGTGGACAGCAGTACGGGCAAGATCGTGGGCGGCCCGCACATCCAGGCCCGCGGTTCCGGCATCGAGGACGCATCGTTCGCCGCCGTGATGCCCAAGATCGACGAGTCCCTGGCCAGGGCCGCACAGGACGGCGTGGCCGAGCCCCACCAGCTCCAGCAGCTCGTCCGCCGAGCGGTCGGCAAGTGGGTCTCCGACAACTACCGCCGCCGCCCGATGATCCTTCCCGTGGTCGTCGAGGTCTGACGTGCCGGCGTAGCCGTTCACACACGGCCGGAGCGGGGCGCCCTGATTTGCATCCGGGCGCCC